>NZ_JBFBOC010000004.1:0-298639 GCF_040685975.1 Kitasatospora sp. NPDC086791
CGGGCCAGACGGTCACCGTGAAGTTCACCGGCACCGAGGACTCCTCGCTGCAGACGAGCTTCGTGATCGACGACACCTCCGTCCAGACCGGCTGAGCCCGGGCCGGCTCCCGCTGAGGGACCGGTGAACCAGGACAGGTGAGGGGCCCGGCGGCTACGGCTGCCGGGCCCTTGTCGTGCTGAGCCCTTGTCGTGCCGGGCCCTTGTCGTGCCGGGCCCCGCTCCGGCGAGGCGGGAACGGTGGGGTGGGAACGGCGATGCAGAAACGTATCTGCGCAGGGTCTTGACGGTCTCTCCGGGTGACCCTAGGTTCAGCGCTGCAAGTTTCCGGCAAGTTACAGAAACTTCCTGCAGGCTTCATTCCCTGGCTGCCCCACCCCAGCCACCCCCCAGGAGACGACGTGGTCACCACCGCCCCCACCCTCCCCCGGCCTTCGGCCGGCGGGACCCCCAGGCGTGCCCGCACGGCCGGCGCTCTCGCCGCCTCGACGGCGCTCGCGCTCTCGCTCGGCACCACCCTCGGCGCCCCCGCCGCCCAGGCCGCCCCGCCCGCGAACAACGGCAAGGACGTCACCGCGACCCTCTTCGAGTGGCGCTTCGACTCCGTCGCCCAGGCCTGCACCTCGACGCTCGGCCCGAAGGGCTACGGCTTCGTCGAGGTCTCGCCGCCCCAGGAGCACATCCAGGGTCCGCAGTGGTGGACCTCCTACCAGCCGGTCAGCTACCGGATCGCCGGGCGGCTCGGTGACCGCACGTCCTTCAAGAACATGGTCGACACCTGCCACGCGGCCGGGGTCAAGGTGATCGCCGACGCGGTGGTCAACCACATGTCGGCCGGTTCCGGCACCGGCACCGGCGGCACCGCGTACAGCAAGTACACCTACCCGGGCACCTACCAGGACCAGGACTTCCACTCCTGCCGTCAGCCGATCAGCACCTACCAGGACCGCTCGAACGTCCAGAACTGCGAGCTGGTGAACCTCGCCGACCTGGACACCGGCAGCGCGTACGTCCAGAGCACCATCGCGCACTACCTGGACGACCTCGGTTCGCTCGGCGTGGACGGCTACCGGATCGACGCGGCCAAGCACATCGCCGCCGCCGACCTCGCCGCGATCAAGGCCAGGACGGCCAACCCCGGCGCCTACTGGGTCCAGGAGGTCATCTACGGCGCGGGCGAGCCGATCCAGCCCACCGAGTACACCGGCAACGGCGACGTGGACGAGTTCCGGGTCGGCACCGACCTCAAACGCGTCTTCGCGGGCGGCAAGCTCGCCGACCTCAACGGCTGGGGCGCCTCCTGGGGCTACCTGCCGAGCGGTCAGGCGCGCAGCTTCCTCGACAACTGGGACACCGAGCGCAACGGCTCCACCCTCAACTACACCTACGGCAACACCTACACGCTGGCCAACGTCTTCCTGCTGGCCTCCACGTACGGCTCGCCGAACATCTACTCCGGGTACGGCTTCACCAACAAGGACGACGGCCCGCCCAACGGCGGCACCGTCAACGCCTGCTACCAGGACGGCTGGAACTGCACCCACGCCTGGCGGCAGATCGCCAACATGGTCGGCTTCCGCAACGCCGTCGCGGGCACCGGGGTCACCGACTGGTGGTCCGACGGCAACAACGCGATCGCCTTCGGCCGCGGCAACAAGGGCTACGTCGCGCTGAACCACGAGAGCGGCGCGATCACCCGGACCTTCCAGACCGGGCTGCCGGCCGGCAGCTACTGCGACGTCCAGCACGGCGACCCGCAGCCGGGCGGCGGCTGCACCGGCCCGACCTACCAGGTCGGCGCGAACGGGCAGTTCACCGCGACGGTCGGCGCGGGCGACGCGGTCGCGCTGTACGTCCAGCCGGGGGCGAGCGTCTCCGGCGCCTCGTTCAACGTCAACGCGACCACCGTGTACGGCCAGGACGTCTACGTGGTCGGCGACGCCGCGGCGCTCGGCGGCTGGGACCCGGCGAAGGCGCTGCCGCTGTCCTCCGCCGGCTACCCGGTCTGGTCGCTCGCCCTCTCGCTGCCGGCCGGGACCTCCGTCCAGTACAAGTACCTCCGCAAGGACGCGAGCGGCGCGGTGACCTGGGAGTCCGGCGCCAACCGGACGGCCACCGTGCCGGCCGGCGGGGTCGTCACGCTGAACGACACCTGGCGGCCGTAGCCCGTCCCGGCCCACCTCGCCGTGATCGTGTCGCGTCCCCGTCGCGTCCCCGTCGCGTCCCCGGGAACCCCGTCAGCCTGGCCTGACGGGGTTCCCTCGTGCGGGTGGCCGTGCCGATTCAAACCTCGTCGGACGGACGGGCACTGGCACCATCGCGGCATGAGAACCACCCCCCTCGTCCTGGACCTCGAACTGTGCGGCGGCCGCTGGGACGGCCACCGCAAGCGCGTCAAGGCCGCCGCCCCGCCGCCCGCCCTGCGGATGGCGCTCCGCGCCGAGCTGCCCGCCGCCGAGAGCGGCGAGTACTGGCCCACCACCAGCGTCTACCGGCTGGACGAGGACGGCGGGGCGCTGCGCTACCGGCACTCGCACGACGAGTGACCGGCCGGGGACCGACCGGCCGGGGGTGGGGTCAGCCGCGCCCGATGTACGGCATGGCCGTCGCCATCACGGTGACGAACTGCACATTCGCCTCCGGCGGCAGCTCCGCCATGTGCCGCACGGTCCGGGCGACGTCGGCCACGTCCATGACCGGCTCGGGGGCGATCCGGCCGTCCGCCTGCCGGACGCCCGCGCCCATCGCCGCCGTCAGGTCCGTCGCCGCGTTGCCGATGTCGATCTGCCCGCAGGCGATCCGGTAGGGGCGGCCGTCCAGGGACAGCGACTTGGTCAGGCCGGTGACCGCGTGCTTGGTCGCGGTGTAGGCGATCGAGTGCGGGCGCGGGACGTGCGCGGCGATCGAGCCGTTGTTGACGATCCGGCCGCCCTGCGGGTCCTGGGCCTTCATCTGCCGGAACGCCGCCCGGGCGCAGAGGAAGGCACCGGTCAGGTTGAGGTCGACCACGGCCCGCCAGTCCTCGACCGCCAGCTCCTCCACCGGGACGGCCGGGCCGAAGCCGCCGGCGTTGTTGAACAGCAGGTCCACCCGGCCGTGGCGCTCGGCGGTCGCGGCGAACAGCGCGTCCACGGCGGCCGGGTCGGTGACGTCGGTCGGCACCACGTCGGCCGGGGCGCCGCAGAGCCGGGCGGTCTCGTGCAGCGGCCCGGGCCGCCGGCCGGCCAGCACGGGCAGCCAGCCGGCCGCGGCCAGCTCCACCGCCACGGCGCGGCCGACGCCGCTCCCGGCTCCGGTGACGACGGCGATCTGCTGGGGCATGGGGCTCTCCTCGGGGGTGGTGTCGCGGTGGTGCCGGTGCCGGTGCCGGTGTCGGTGTCAGTGGTGCTGCGGTGGTGCGGGTGCCGGTGGTGCCGTGGCTTGGTCGGTTCTTGGGCTTCGAGGAGATCGTTCCGGATCCGCAGGCCGACGTCACCGGTCGGAAGCACCCGAAATCCGGTGCCCGGACGGGGTCGTGGCGGTGACCCCCCGCCGCCCGGCCCCCGCCGTCCGGCGGGCGAGGTGAAGGGTTTTACCTGATCGCGAACAAACATTGGATTTCCGGTGGCCGACGCGCAACCGGGCCACCCCGGGCCACGTCATAAGATCGCAGGAAGGCGCGCCCCCGCGAGGGACGGCGGGCCACCGCTCCGGGGGCCGTACCAGCACCGTGTCCCCGGGTCTGTCCGGCCCCACCGGGGGGCCGCCGCCCGGTCAGACGGACCGGGCGCGACATGGTCGGAGAGTCCCCGTGCTTAGGCAGTCGTCCCGTTCCCGTGCCGTCCTGTCCGGCGCCGCCGTGCTCGCCCTGGCCGCCGCGCTCGCGGCCTGCGGCAGTTCCGGTGGTGGGAAGGGGGACAGCGCCACGTCGGGCGCCTCCCCGGCCGCGACCGGCGGTGCCGCGGGCACCCCGACGGCCGGCGGTTCGGCCACCCCGGACGGCGCGGCGCCCACGCCCGGCAAGGTGCTGATGCCGACCGGCCCGAACGCCAACCTCACCAAGGCCCGGGACACCGCGGCCGGACCGATCTTCCTGACCACCGTGACCGGCGCCAAGTCCGGCGTCTCCGGCAAGGTCTGGGTCTGGCTGCCGCCCGAGTACAACGACCCCAAGTTCGCCAAGACCGGCTTCCCGGTGCTCACCCTCTTCGCGGGCGGCCAGAGCAACGGCTACAACACCTGGACCGACAACCAGCTGCCGATCCAGGAGGAGAACGAGCGGCTGGTCAAGGAGGGCAAGGCCCACCCGTTCATCATGGTCATGCCGGTGCAGAACTTCAACGGCGACGAGAAGAACGCGCTGGACTGCTCCGACATCCCGGGCCAGCCCAAGATGGGCACCTGGATGGCCCAGGACATCCCGGACTTCGTCCGGGCCAACTTCCGCACCGTGCAGGGCCGCGACGGCTGGGGTGTGATGGGCGCCTCCACCGGCGGCTTCTGCAGCGCCAAGCTCGCCCTGCAGCACCCGGACGTCTACAAGGCCGCGGTGCCGATCGACGGCTACTTCATCCCGGACTCGGGCCTGTGGAAGGGCCACGACGCCGAGCGCGCGGCCAACAACCCCGACCTGCTGGTCGCCGAGGGCAAGGCCGACGTGAAGATGCTGGTCACCGCGGGCGGGGCCAACCCGTACGAGACCAAGGTGGTCAAGTCCTGGGTGGCCAAGGCCGCCGCGCCGGTGGGCATCACGTACTACGAGCAGCCCGGGGGCAAGCACCTGACCTCGGACTTCAAGAAGATGATCCCGGACACCCTGGAGTGGCTGAGCAAGAACCTGGCGGGGCCGGCGAACGACTGACGCCGGTCCGGGGCCGTACGGTCCGGTCCGGGCCGTCCGGAGCCGTCCGGGGCCGTGGGGGCGGCGCCCCCTGCGGCGGCCGGACCGCCCGGCGGCCGCGGGCGGTCAGGGGGTCGGCGACGGGGTGGAGGTCGCCGCCGGGCCGGAGGTCCCGGCGGGGCCGGTGATCGTGTCCCCCCAGCCGTCCCGGAGCGCCTGCAGGAACCCCGGCTGCCCGGCCAGGACCAGCAGCTGCGGCAGCGCCAGGGTCGGATCGTCCGGCCGCGGGTACGGCTGGGTCTCGGCCCGGACGAACAGCAGGGCGTACACCAGGCCGTCCGGGGCGACGACCCGGACCTCGGCCTCCTGGCCGCGCGCGGCGACCGACAGCGGGTGCAACGCCCAGACCACCGAGCCGTCCGGCAGCTTCGTGCCCACGCAGTCCTTGCCCTCCGGGCTCCTCGGGCCCCGGGTGCCCGAGCGCGGTCCGCACGGCGAGCCGGTGCCGCCGAGCGGTCCGGAGGGTCCCTCCAGGCGTCGGCTCACCCGGACCGTGCCGCCGTCCTTCCTGGTCAGCAGGAGGCTCTCCGGAGCGACGCCTCTGGCGACCGTCCAGATCTCCTCGGGCGGGTAGGCGCGCAGCAGGGCGAGCAGGCCCCGGCTGCCCTCCTGGGCCGTTCCGGTCGGGGTCGGGCCACCCGTCGCGTCGGCCGTTCCGCCGGCCGTCGGGGACGGCGCGGCCGAGGGCGAGGACGTCCCGGACGGGCTCGGCGCCGCGACCGGTACGCCGGGAGCGCCCGCCGCCGGGAGGAGCGCCCGGCCGGAGTCCTCCGCCGGGGTCCGCCCGCGGACCGCCCAGCCCGCCGTGGCCAGCAGGCCCACCGCGGTCGCGGTCGCGACCGTCGCCAGCAGGTGGCGCCGGCGGCGCAGCCGGGCGCCCGAGCGGCGGACCTCCGGCAGCAGTTCCGGGGGAGCGGCCGGCTCCGGCTGGTCCAGGACCGCGCGGAACAGCGCCCCCATGTCGTCGGCGTCGAACGCCGGATCGTCCCCGTTCAAACCCGCCTCCCTCTCGTCTCTCGTTCGTGCCGGGCGGCGGCCCGTGCCGCCCCGGTGTCCGGGTCCGGCGGGCTGCGCCCGGTTCGGTCCGTGCGTTCGGCCGGTCCCTGCTGCCCCCGCCGGTGCGTCCGGCCGGGCGTCCGCCCGGGCTCAGCTTGCCGCGATCTCCAGCAGCGAGTCGCCGAGGATCACGCGCAGTTGGGCCAGGCCCCGGCTGGTGTTGGACTTCACCGTGCCGGGGCTCTGCCGCAGGGCCGCCGCCGTCGCCTCGACCGACTGGTCCTCCCAGAACCGCAGCACCAGCGCCGCCCGGTAGGCCGGGCTGACCTGCGCCAGCGCGGCCAGCAGGGCCAGCCGGCGGGCCGGGTCGGCCGGGGCCGCGGCGCGCGGCCCGGTCGCCGGCGGCTCCGGGAGGTCCGGCGACGGCAGTTCGTGCGAGCGGCGCAGGCGCCGGGTGTCGATGTAGGTGCGGACCAGCGTGGTCCGGGCGTATCCGGCCGCGGACTCCGGATCGCGCAGGCGGTTCCAGCGCGCGTACAGCTTCACCAGTGTGGTCTGCGCCAGGTCCTCGGCGAGGTGCCAGTCGCCGCAGAGCAGGTAGCCGGTGCGGCGCAGCGCGGCGTACCGCCCCGAGACGAACTCGTCGAACGACTGCTCCTGCTCCGGTGACATGCGGCCTCGCTGTTCCCCTGGACTGCCCGGCGCGCCCGGTGCGCGCGCCCTCACCCGGTACCACGGGACGGTCGCCGGGGAGCGTTGCGTCCGCCGCGATAAACGCTCTGACCTGCGCGTCAATCGGACATTGATTCGCTCCTGATCGACTGCGGGCACCTTGGCTGGGGTGGTCCTCACCGGCCGCCACCACCCGTCCTGCCCCAAGCCGTGAAGAGAGTGCCATGCCGATCCACCTGCTGCCCCCGCCCGCCCCCGTCGTGCCCCCGCAGGGGCAGTCCGGCGCCGTCACCCGTGGCGCCGACGCGTGCGGGCGGACCGCGGACGACGACCCGGCCACCGTGCGGTTCGCCGGGCTGCGGCTGGTGCACGCCGCGCTGCGCCGCGACCTCGCCCGGCTGCCCAACGCGCTGCGGCTGCTCCAGCCCGACGAGGAGGACAAGGGGGAGGCGCTGCTGCGGCACTGGACCTTCCTGACCGCGATGCTGACCTGCCACCACGAGCAGCAGGACACCCGGATCTGGCCGATCGTGCGCCGCTTCGCGCCCGAGCTGCGGCTGCTGCTCAACTGGCTGGAGGCCGACCACCACAACCTCGACCACTCGTTCACCCGGGTCACCACGCTGGTCCGGATCGCCAGCCGGGACACCGGCAGCGCCTGGCCGGTCGCGTACGCGATGGAGGACCTGGCGGCCCGGCTGGAGACCCACCTGCGGATCGAGGAGCGCCAGTTGCTGCCCCGGATGGACCGGGTGGTCGCCGACGGATCCCGGCTCGGCGGCCTCGGTGAGCTGCTGGACCTGCTGCGCGTGGCGGACGGCCCCGGTACGGCGGACGCGCTGGCCTGGCTGCTGGACGGCGTCGAGCCCGCCGTGGTGGAGCGGCTGCTGGCCGAGTGCGACGACGATGTCGCCCGCAACTGGCCGCACTGGCAGGCCACGTACCAGCGCTGCACCGCGCCGCTGTGGGGGCCGGGCGACGGCGCGGCGGGCGGCGGGGGGAACCGCCTCGGGGGCGGCTTCGGCGGCGACGACCTGGGGAGCATCACCGACTGACCGCGGGCGTTTTCGCGGGCCGTCGATCTACGCGCGTGGCATGTGCCTCCGGCATCTGCGGGAGGCGTACCGGAGGCGTGGCGAACGGCCGGTCCGTCGGACAACTCCCTTGTGAACCTAGGGGATTCGACCCATCGTCCTCGGGTTCGACCGCCCGGCCGATCCGGGCCGCACCAGGGCAGTCCTCCCGTCGACGGTCGATGGCGGGGCATGCCCTGCTCACTACCGTTCGAGGCATGACCACGCCGAGCAGCACTGCCCAGGCCCACCGCGCCCGCTTCCGCACCGGCCCCCCGGCCCGCTTCCGGACCCGCTTCCGGACCCGCTTCCGGTTCGGCTCGACGATCCTCGCCGCCGGTGCCGTCCTGACGCTCGGCGCCGGACTGACCGCCTGTGAGGGCGGCGTGGCGCAATGCCTCGACGGCCACCAGTGCACCGTCGGCATCAGGACCGACGGCGCGGACGCCTCCACGACCGTCAGGGTCTTCGGCGGCGACAGCCCGCTGACGATGACGGTCGGTCACATCACCGACAGGTACGCCGAGGTGACCATCGGCGACACCGGGAAGACGGTCGACAAGGAGTCCGAGACCGCCGTCGGCAACGTCAAGGTCACCGTCCGCAAGGCGGACGAGGACGAGCACTTCGCCGAGATCCACGTCGAGCGCGGCTGACCCCCTTCCCCGGCGCCCACCCGTCGCCCTCGGCCCTTCCCGGCGCAGCCCCCGGATGCCTGTTCCCGCACGGCGGTCGAGCCACGTCGGCGGAGCGGACCCGGTCCGCTCGGTCCGCCCGGTGCTACCGTCCGCCGGTGACCTCACTGCTGCAACCCCCGCTGATCACCCGGCTGCTGGCCGCCGAGAGCATCCTGATCGCCGGAGCCGGCGGCGGATTCGACGTGTACGCCGGGCTGCCGATCGCCCTCGCCCTGCGCGCCGCGGGCAAGGAGGTGCACCTGGCCAACTTCTCCTTCACCCACCTCTACGGCCTGCCGCTGGAGGTGTGGGCGGATCCCGACGTGGCCGAGATCCGGCCGGACACCCCGGGCCCCGAGGGCTACTTCCCGGAGCGCACGCTGGCCCGCTGGCTGCACCGGCACGGGATGCCCGACACCGTGTGGGCCTTCCCGTCGGTGGGCGTGCAGCCGCTGCGCGACGGCTACCGCGCCCTCGTCGCCCGGCTGGGCATCGACGCCGTCCTGCTGGTGGACGGCGGCACCGACATCCTGATGCGCGGCGACGAAGCCGGACTCGGCACCCCCGAGGAGGACATGGCCAGCCTGGCGGCGGTGGCCGGGCTCACCGAGGTGTCCGAGCGGCTGGTCGCCTGCCTGGGCTTCGGCATCGACGCCTTCCACGGTGTCAACCACACGCTGGTGCTGGAGAACCTCGCCGCGCTGGACCGGGCCGGCGGCTACCTCGGCGCCTTCTCCATCCCGCGCGACAGCCGGGAGGGGGCGCTCTACCTGGACGCCGTCGAGCACGCCCGGGCCGCCTTCCCCGAGCACCCGAGCATCGTCAACGGCTCGGTGGCGGCGGCCCTGCGCGGCGAGTTCGGCGACGTCCGGTTCACCGACCGGACCAAGGGCAGCGACCTGTTCGTCAATCCGCTGATGGCGATCTACTTCGGGGTCACCGTCGAGGCGTTGGCCGCCGAACACCGCTACCTGGACCGGCTGGAGCGGACCGTGGTGACCCGCCAGATCGCCACCACCATCGCGGAGTTCCAGGACGAGCTGCCCCGGCAGCGGCCGCCCCGGCAGTTCCCGCACTGACCGGACGGGAAAGGCGGGGGCCGGGCGTCCGCCGGGCGTTCGTGCGGCGGCGGCTCAGCGGGTGACCCAGCGGGTGGCTCAGCGGGTGGCTCAAGGGGTGGCGAGCCGGAACTCCAGGTTCCCGAAGCGCACCTGGTCGCCCGGCCGGACCCGGACGCCGCCCGCGATCCGGCGCCCGTTGACGTGCGTGCCGTTGGTCGAGCCGAGGTCGTACAGCACCCAACCGCCGTCCTCCTGCCGGAGTTCGGCGTGCCGCCGGGAGACCGAGGCGTCGTGCAGCCGCAGCCCCGAGCCGGGGATCCGGCCGATCGTCAGCAGTGCCGCACCGGCCTGCGGCAGGCTCAGCCCGGGCAGCCGCTCGGTGCGCCAGGCCCGGTTCAGCCGGTCGCCGAAGCCGGAGACCCGGCCGACCGTGCGCAGGACGAACCGTTCGACCGGCCCACCGGTCGGCAGCCCGTCGACCGCCGCGTCCAACTCGCCGCGGCTGGTGGCCCGCAGGACGATGTCCATCCGACCGAGGAAGGTGTCGTGCGAGAGCCGCCCGCTGCCCGCGCCGTCCTTCAACACCCCGAGCGCCTGGTCCCGTTCGGCGTCGGAGGGCCGGACCCTGCCGGTCGGGAGCTCAGGTGTCGTCATGGCCGAATTGTCGGCTCGGCCGGCTCGGGCTGTCCAGATCACGCCGGGTGCGGGCGCGTGGTTCGTACGTCACGGCAGTCCAGACGTCCCCTCCGGCCACGCGGTTCCGCGTCGTTCCGCGTGGGTTCGCTCGGTTCCCGCAGGCCGTCCGGGCCGTCAGGCCTTGCGGGCGGCGGCCAGGATCTTCTCGGTGGTGTGCAGGAACCGGGAGGTGACCGAACCCCGGTAGGCCTTGCCGAACAGGTCCTTGCCGACCCACTTGCCGTCCCGCAGGTGGATCACGACGTAAGCGGCCCCCGGACCGGCGCCGAGCACCTCGACGTCGCCCTTCGGCGAGCGGTGCGGACGGGCGAGCTCGGCGGGCAGCGGCTCGGAGAGGAAGGCGACCAGCAGTCGGACGTCCGGGGTCACCTCGACGCCCCGGAACGGCTCGGCGGCGAGCAGGTCGGCGACCTCGTCCACCGTCCGCAGCATCACCGGCACCGGGTACCCGAGCGCCTGCTCCAGGTGCGCCTCGATCCGCCCGGTCAGCGCGGCGCGCTCGGGCCGGCCGGCGGGCCCGTCGGTGGTGAAGAAGACGTTGCCGCTCTGGATGTACGAGCGGACGCCCGTCAGCCCCAGCTCGGCGAAGAGCGCCCGCAACCGCTCCATCCTGACCGTCCGGCCGCCGACGTTGATGGCCCGCAGGAACGCGATGTACGTGGTCGTGGTGGTCACCCCGCCAGTGTGGCACCGACCTCTGACACCGGTCGTGCGGCGTCGTGCGGACGGCGCTCGTCAGTGCCCGGTGCCAGACTGGCGCCATGGCTACCTGGCAGGATTTCGAGCAGCAGGCTCCCGAGCTGGCACCCCTGGTACGGGCCCGGTTCGAGGCCGACAAGCACCACGTCCTGGCGACGCTGCGCAAGGACGGTTCGCCCCGGGTCAGCGGGACGGAGGTGGAGTTCGTCGGCGACGACCTGTGGATCGGGTCGATGTACGGCGCGGTCAAGGCGCGCGACCTCCAGCGCGACGCCCGCTTCGCCCTGCACGCGCACCCGGGGGACGAGACCATGGCCGGCGGGGACTCCAAGGTCGCCGGCCGGGCCTTCGAGATCACCGACGAGGCCGAACTCGCCGCGTTCGCCGCCGATCTGCCCGAGCCGCCGCCCACCCCGTTCCACGCCTTCCGGCTGGAGCTGGACCAGGTGGTGCACACCGCCGTCGAGGGCGAGCACCTGCTGGTCCGCAACTGGCACCCCGGCCTTCCGGTGGAGACGATCCGGGTGCACTGACGGCCGGCCTCACCGGGCGCCCGACCGGCCGACCGGTGGAGTCGGCCGGTCGGGCGGGGCCTACGGCAGGACGGACCTGAGGGCCTCGGGGGTGCGGGCCACGACGGCGTGCCCGTCGTCCGAGGTGATGATCGGGCGCTGGATCAGGATCGGGTGCTCGGCCATCGCCGCGATCCAGCGGGCCCGCTCGCCCGCCTCCCGGGGCCAGCCCTTCATCCCCAGGTCCTTCGCGGCCTGCTCGTCGATGCGGGTGATGTCCCACGGCTCCAGGCCCAGACGCTCCAGCACCTGCTCCAGCTCGGCCGCGGTCGGCGGGTCCTCCAGGTAGCGCCGCACGGTGTACTCGACGCCGGCGGCGGTCAGCCCGCCGAGCGCGGCCCGGCACTTGCCGCAGCGCGGGTTGATCCAGATCTCCATGCCGGCCAGCCTACCGAGCCGGTCCCGCCCGGCCCCGAACCCGCCTCGGCCCGCACCGGTCCGCACCGGTCGGCAGGTCGGCCGGGACCGCCCGTCCCGCGCGGGAACTCCGGCGCGCCCGCCGGTGGTTCACGAACCAGGACGGGCGATTCCGTCATCCGGGAGGGGAGAACCGCATGGACGGCGCGACGATCATCGAGCTGCTGACGGAGACCGCCGTGAAGGCCGACCCGTACCCGCTCTACGCGAAGGCACGCGAGCTGGGCCCGGTGGCTCCGGCCGGAGGCGGGGTGTTCGTGGTCAGCGGCTACGCGGCGGTCAACCGGGTGCTGCGCACGCCCGCCTTCGGCGTCGCCACCGCCGACATGATGGCGGGCCTGACCCCGGAGTTCCTCGCGCACCCCTCGATCGCCCTCTTCGGCCGCTCGATCCTGCAGCGCAACGCCCCCGACCAGCCCCGGGTCCGCTCGCTGATCGCCTCGGTGTTCACCGCCCGCCGGGTCGCCGCGCTGCGCCCCGCCGTGGAGGCGTCGGTGGCCCGGCTGCTGGACGGGATGGCCGAGCGGGGCGCCGACGGCTCGCCGGTGGACTTCATGGACGCCTTCGCCTACCGGCTGCCGGTCGGCGTGATCTGCGAGCTGCTCGGCGTGCCCGAGCGGGACCGCCACCGCTTCCGCGGCCTCGCCTCCGACCTGACCGCCGTCCTGGAGCTCAGCGGGGACCTCGGCGAACTGACCGAGGCCGACCGGGCGGCGGACGAGCTGTCCGGGTACTTCACCGAGCTGGCCGCCGAGCGGCTGGCCCGCCCGCAGGACGACCTGGTCAGCGACCTGGCCCGGGTCGCCGCCGAGGACAGCGGGCGGCTCTCCGCCGAGGAGCTGCTGGCCAACCTGGTGCTGCTGCTGGTGGCCGGCTTCGAGACCACCACCAACCTGCTCGGCAACGGCCTCGCCCTGCTGTTCCGCCACCCCGGGGCGGCCGCCGGGCTGCGCAACGGCGCGGTCACCCCGGCCGGCTTCGCCGACGAGGTGCTGCGCTTCGACTCCCCGGTGCAGGTCACCGGGCGGGTCGCGCTGGCGGAGGGCCTGGCCGTCGACGGGCTGCCCGTCCCGTTCGGCAGCCAGGTGACCCTGCTGATCGGTGCGGCCAACCGCGACCCGGCCCGGTACCAGCGCCCCGACGACTTCGACCCGACCCGCACCGACAGCCAGCCGCTCAGCTTCGGCGGCGGCCAGCACTTCTGCCTGGGCTCCCAGCTGGCCCGGCTGGAGGCGGAGGTCGCCGTGCCCGCCCTGCTCGACCGCTTCCCGCGGCTCGCCCCCGGCGGCGTCGCCACCCGGCGGGACCGGCTGGTCCTGCGCGGGTACGAGACCCTGCCGGTGACCGTGCGCTGACCTCGCTGACCCGTCCGGGGCGGGTCGGTCCGGTCTCGGGGCCGGGTCCGTCCGGTCCTTCGGAGGACGGTCCGGCGGGCGGTTCGGAGGACGGGACGTTCGGCCGTTCGTGACGGGGCCGTTCGTGGGAGAGCATGGAGGGGCGAAACCGGTCGTTCCGGGCCGATCCGCCCCGGAGCGGCCGCCGGTCAGGAGGTCCCGCCGTGCCCACAGCGCCCCGCCCGTCGCGCCCCGCCGCGCTGGAGCCCCGGGTGCCGCGCTGGGTCCTGTGGCTCCCGCTCGTGCTGCTGGCGCTGGACCTGATCGCGGAGGCCGTCGTCCCGGACGCCGTCGCCGCCGGCTTCCTGCTGACCGCGCTGCCCGTGGTGGCCGCGTTCAGCTACGGCCCGGTGCTGACCGCCACCACCACCGTCGGCTCCCTGGCCCTCCAGCTGGTCCTGGCCCTGCGCGCCGGCCACATCAACGAGCAGCACCACGTCTGGGTCTACATCGCCACCCTGCTCTCCGGGGTGATGGGCACCGCCCTGTCCTGGCAGCGCACCCGGCAGAACCGCAACCTGCTGCAGGCCAGGACCGTCGCCGAGACCCTGCAGCGGACGGTGCTGCGGCCGGTGCCCGAGCGGGCCGGCGGACTGCGGGTGGCCGGCGTCTACCGCTCGGCCCAGGCCGAGGTGCTGGTCGGCGGCGACCTGTACGAGGTGTGCGACACCCGCTTCGGCGTGCGGGTGCTGCTCGGCGACGTCCGCGGCAAGGGCCTCGGCGCGGTCCGGACCGTCGCCGACGTGCTCGGCGCGTTCCGGGCGGCCGCGTACGACACCCCGGGGCTGGTCGAGCTCGCCGACCAGCTGGACCGGGCGGTCCTGCGTGACGCCGCCGACCGCGGCGACGACGAGCTGTTCGCCACGGCCGTCCTGCTGCAGTACCGGCCGGGCTCCGACTGCGTGGAGATCGTCAACCGCGGCCACACCACCCCGCTGCTGCTGACCGGGCGCGGGATATCCCCGGTGCCCTGCGCGGACGAGCTGCCGCTGGGCCTCGGCCACCTCGGGCCCGTCGAGGAGCGCGGCAAGCCGATCGCCGTCGCCCTGCCCCCGGGCCACACCGTGGTGCTCTACACCGACGGCGTCAGCGAGGCCCGGGACGCCGACGGCGCGTTCTACCCGCTGGCGGCGCGCCTCGCGGCCCTCGGCACCACCGCGCCGGACCGGCTGGTCGCGTTCCTGGCCGAGGACGTCCACCAGTACGCCGGCCTGCTCGCCGACGACCTCGCCGTCCTCGCCCTCACCCCGGACGTCCCGTAGTCCGGACGTCCCGTAGTCCGGACGTCCCGTAGCCCGGACGCGCCTTGGCCGGGGTGTCCCGTGGCCCGGGCCGGTTCAGTCGGCCCGGCGGCTGTGTTCCAGGTTCAGCGCCGCCGCCAGCGCGGTGCGGGAGGCGACCCCGAGCTTCCGGTAGACCTTGGCCAGGTGGCTCTCCACGGTGCGCGGGCTGAGGAACAGGTCGGTCGCGATGTCCCGGGTCCGGGAGCCGGTGCGGACCAGTTCGGCGATCTGCCGCTCCCGGGTGGTGAGCGACTTGAGGATCTCGTCCACGGCGGAGGCGGCGCGGTCCTCCGCGGCCTCCTGCCGGACGGCCCCGACCCGCTCGCGGACCCGTTCCGCCCCGGTCTCGGCCGCCAGCGCGGCGGCCCGGCGCAGCCAGTGCTCGGCGTCGGCGGACCGGCCCAGGGCGTGGTGGAGCGGCGCGCCCAGCGCCAGCGTCCAGGCCTGCTGCACCCGGAACCCGGCGGCCCGCATCCGGTCGGCCGCGCGGGTGAACAGGAGCAGCGCCTCGGCGTGGTCGCCCCGGGCGGCCAGCAGCTCGGCGCGGGCCCGCTCCGCGAAGCCGAGCTGGGAGCCGATGGCGGTCCGCTCGGCCTCGACCAGCGCCCGGTCCGACCAGCGGGCCGCGGCGGGCAGGTCGCCGTCGCCCACGGCCGCGGCGGAGAGCGTGGCGAGCGCCCCGGGCAGCAGCACGGTGCCGATCCGGGAGAGGTCCTCGCCGCCGCCGTACTCCACGACCGTGCGACGGCACTCGGCGAACCGGCCGGCCGCGAGCAGGGTCTGGGACAGCACCATGGCGGCGCTGCAGTGCCACCAGGTGCGCGGGTACTCCCCGGCCCGGACGGCCAGGGTGGCGAGGTCGACGGCGAGGTCGGCGTCCCGGACGCCGTGCTGCCACTGCGCCGCCCCCGCCTCCAGGGCCAGCGCCAGGCCGAGCAGGTCCCGGTTGTCCAGCGTGCGGGCCGCGGCGGCGGCCTCCCGCGCCGCCGTCGCCGCCGCGACGAGGCTGCCGGTCCACAGCAGCCGGAAGCCCTCGCCGAGGACGAGGTGCGGCAGCAGGTGGCTCTGCCCGGAACGGCGGGCCAGGTCGAGCCCGCGCCGGAGGTGGCGGGCGGCGTCGGCGGGACGGTCGGTGAGCACCTCGGCCCAGCCGAGCTGGGCGAGCACCTCGACGTGCGGCACGAGGTCGGCGTCGGAGAGCCCGTCGACCAGGGCCGCGCCGCGGTCGAGCGAGCGCAGGGCGCCGCGGCCGTCGCCGGTCTGGGCGCGGCCGAGGCCGTCGAGGGCGCGCAGCGCGGCCTCGGTCGGGTGGTCGCCCAGCCGTCGGGCCTCCTCGGCGGCGGTGTCGATCCGGGCCGCGGCGGCCGGGTAGTCGCCGCTCAGCAGTGCGACGGTGCCGTACTCGTGCAGGAACTCGGCGTCGTCGGGCACGGCGGTCGGCCCCGGACCGGACGGCTCGGGACCGGACGGCCCCGGGCCGGACAGCTCGGCGATCAGGGCGGCGGCCTCCGCGTACCGGCCGAGCAGGCGCTCGGTGCGGGCGGTGAGGGTGACGCCCTCGGTGCGCAGCGCGCCGGGCTGCCGGGGGATCCGGCGCAGGGCGTCGTGCAGCAGCGCGCGGGCCTCGGGGAGCCGGCCGCAGGCGGTGAGGGCGCGGGCGCGCAGCAGCACCAGGCGCAGCCGCTGCTCGCGGGTGGACGGCCAGTCGGGCAGGCCCCGGTCGGCGGCCTCCAGCCAGCCGAGGACGCGTCGCGGCGTGTGGTGGAGGTACTCGGCGGCGGCCTGTTCGAGGAGGCGGACGGCGTCGTCGTCGGGGCCGCCGAGGCAGAGCGCGGCGTGCCGGGCGCGGTTGGCCAGCGGGCCGCCGGCCCGGGTGAGGCCGTCGAGGGCGCGGCGGTGGGCGCCGAGCCGCCAGACGGGTTCGGTGTGCTCGTGGACGATCCGGGCGAGCAGCGGGTGGCGCAGCTCGAAGAGCCCGGTGTCGGGGACGGGCCGCAGCAGGTCGCGGCGGACCAGGTCGGCGGTGGCGTGCCGGACCGGGTCGGGCCGGAGTCCGGCGACCAGGCCGAGGGTCTCCAGGCCGGTGCGGTCGCCGATCACGGCGGCGGCGTCGAGGACCAGGCGGGCGGAGCGGTCCAGCCCGGCGATCTCGCCGAGCAGGCCGCTGGTGATCGGTTCGGGCGGCCGGTCGGCGTGTTGGCCCGGGTGCAGCGGGTCGGTGTGCCGGGCGGCGGCGGCCAGGGCCAGCAGCAGGAGCGGGTTGCCGCCGCTCTGCCGGTGCAGCCGGTCCGCGTCGGCGTCGGTGGGCGCGGGGGTGTGGGCGGCGGTGAGCAGGTCGGCGCAGGCGCAGCGGTCGAGCGGGGCGAGCGGCAGCCGGACGACGGTCCCGGCGGTGGCGCCGTCGGCGAGCGCGCCGAGCAGCCGCAGCGGCGACTGGCGCGGCCGGTGGGCGAGCAGCAGGACGAAGGGCGCGGCGACCGGGTGCCGGATCAGGTAGTCGGTGAGTGCGGCGGAGGCGGGGTCGGCCCAGTGCATGTCGTCCAGGACGAGCACGGTGGGCTGCAGCCGGGCCGTCCGGTAGAGCAGTCGCCGTACCGCGCCGTACTGCTGGGCCCGGCCGTCGGGCTGTCCGTGGGGTTCGGGCCGCTCGTGGGGCGCGGTCGGGTGCGGGGTCGCGCCGGCCGGGGGCGCCGGCCGGCCGTCGGCCGGGTCGAGGTGGCCCGGCCCGAGCGCGGCCGCGAGTAACCGTCCTTCGCCGGCCGGGAGGTGCCGGTCGGTGCGGTCGAGGCGCCCGCTCAGCGCGTCCTGGTAGACGTGCAGGGGGACGGCCGACTCGGCTTCCGCGGCGCGCCCGGAGAGCACCCGGATCCCCCGGCGGGCCGCGCGCGAGACGAACTCGGCGATCAGCCGGGTCTTGCCGATGCCCGGGTCTCCCGGGACCTCGACGACCTGCCCGCGGACGGTGAGGCGGTCGAGCACGTCGTCCCACCGCCGGACCTCGATGCGCCGTCCGACCAGTCCGGTCGGTGCCGGTCGCCGTTCGGATTCCCACTTCCCGCTCAGCTCGCACCCCGCCTCAACACCCGCCGGTCATCGGCGGAGGCTGCCCCCGATCGGGACCGACCATACGGGGCGACACCGTTTCTGCGTAAGACCGTTTCAGTACTTCTACGGATACCCAGCGATCTTGGACGCGCATAGATTCCGGATCCGCGGATACTTCCGACCGCTCGTCAAGACCTTTCGCCTATGGGTCGATCCGATCTCCACCGCTTCACCACCGCACGCTACGAGCGGGGTCGGACAGCAGGCCTCACCGAGCCAAGGGGCAGAGCCAGTGACGTACGGATACCGTGAAGCCACCAGCTGGCAGCACGCGTTGGACACGACGATGGACCAACTGGCGGGACTGCTCCCGCTCCTGCAGGTCCTGCGGCAGGAACCGGCCGCGGCGCCGCCGGGCGGTGAGGGCCGGGGCGGCGTCGGCACGGTCGTCGAGGTGGCCGGGACGGAGGCGGTGCGCGGACTGCTGGGCAGCCTGGCCGCGCACGCCCGCTCCCAGGTCTCCTGGCTGAGCTCGATCGGGCAGGCCCCGGAGGAGTTCTTCCCGCTGCTGGCCAGATCCGCCGGCCTGCTCGCGCCGGGCGTGGGGTTACTGGCGGTGCTGGACCAGGGGCCCGGGGCGTCCCCCGCCGCCGGGCGGATCTTCCGGCTGTGCGACTCCGGTGGCGCGCGGGTGCGGGTCTCCGGGTCCCGGGTGCGGGACCTCCTGCTGGTCGACGGCGACGCGGTGGTCCTGCCGGACCGCACGCCCGGCGGGGAACTGCGGGTGACGGTCAGCCGGGATCCGGTGACCGTCGGGCTGGCGCAGCAGCTCTTCGAGGCGGTGTGGGTCCGGGCAGCCCCACCCCGCCGGGAGCCGGGCGCCGAGCCGTCGCCGCTGGTCGAGGACCGGGTGAAGCGCGAGATCCTGGCGCTGCTCGCGGCGGGCGCCAAGGACGAGCAGATCGCCCGGCGGACCGGCCTCTCGCTGCGGACCTGTCGCCGGCACGTGGCCGCGATCCTCCAGGAGCTGGGCGCGGTCAGCCGGTTCCAGGCGGGCGTGCAGGCGGTCGGGCTGGGGCTGGTCCGGCCGGAGTGCTGACCGGCCGGGGTGGCTGACCGGCCGGGCCGGGCCGCGGGAAGGAGCGGAAGGGCCCGACGGCCGCGGGGCGGTGTCCCGTGGCCGTCGGGCCCTTCAGGGTCCGGCGCGGATCAGGCCCGGACGGTGTCCCGGCGGTGCAGCCAGGCCGCTCCGACGGTGAACGCCGCCGTCCACAGCACGGCGTTGGCCACCGCGCCGAGCGACACCTCCCCGGTCAGCGGGGCGCGGGCCAGCTGCCCGACGCCGTACAGCGGGGTCAGGGCGGCGACCGTCCGCACGCCGTCCGGGAGCAGCGGCAGGGGGACGAACAGGCCGCCGAGCAGCGCGAGCAGGGCCAGCGCCGGGCCGACGAACTGCATCACGTTCTCCGACGGCAGCAGGTAGCCGACGAACAGTCCGAGCGCGGCGAAGGCGGCCGACCCGAGCCAGCCGATCAGCCCGGACAGCAGCCACACCCGCAGCGGCATCCGCACGCCGGAGGCGGCGCCGAGCAGGTACTGCACCACCACCGCCAGCAGCGCGATCGCCATGGCGGTGACCACCTTGACCGCGACGTACGCGATCGGCAGCAGCGGGGTGAGCCGCAGCTGACGGGTCCAGCCGACGCCGCGCTCCAGGGCGACCCCCGCCCCGCAGGAGGTGGCGGCGAGCATCGCCGCGTAGACGCCCATGTTGATCACGGTGAGCGGCAGCACGGCGATCCGGCCGGCCTGCCGCCCGCCGTTGGGCAGGCCGAAGCTGAGCAGGAACAGGGCGGGCATGGCCACGGTGAACAGGACGGTCCGGCGGTTGCGCAGGACGCGGCGGATCTCCAGGCGGACGGCGACCGGGTTCAGGCCGCCGAGGCGGGGCAGCGCGGGGGCGGTCATGAGGCGCTCCCGGCCGGCACGGCCTCCGCTGCGGCCGAGGCACCCGCTGCGGCGGAGGCGGCCGTGGCGGTGGAGCCGGTGAGGGCGAGGAAGGCGGTCTCCAGGCTCTGGCCGCTGATCTCCACGTCCCGGGCGGCCGTGGCGGTGAGCAGGTGCCGGGCCAGCGCGTCCGAGTCACGGGTGGTCACCAGCAGGGTGGGTCCGCGCAGTTCGGCGGACTCCACGCCGCGGAAGGCCCGCAGCGCCGCCAGATCGGCAGCGGGGTGGTGGGCGCGCACCAGACGGCCCGAGGCGAGGTTCTTCAGGGCGCCGGCCGGGCCGTCGGCGATCACCCGGCCGTGCGCCACCAGCACGATCCGGTCGGCGAACCGGTCCGCCTCGTCGAGGTAGTGGGTGGCGAACAGCACCGAACGGCCGGCGTCGGCGTCACGGCGGACGGCGGACCAGAACTCGTGGCGGCCCTCGACGTCCAGTCCGGCGGTCGGCTCGTCCAGCACGAGCAGCCGCGGCCGGGCGAGCAGGGCGAGCGCGAAGCGCAGCCGCTGCTGCTGGCCGCCGGAGCAGTCGCCGACCCGCCGGTCGGCCAGCGCGGTCAGGCCGGCCCGCTCCAGCACCCGGGCGGGCGGCGGAGCCTGCGGGTGGAGCGAGGCGATGAACTCGACGGTCTCGGCGACCGTGAAGTCGCGCAGCAGCCCGCCGCTCTGCAGCACGGCGGCCACCTCGCCGCGCCGGACGGCGGCGACCGGGCTCCGCCCGCACACCCGGACGGTGCCGGAGTCCGGCCGGTTGAGGCCCAGCACCAGGTCGATGGTGGTCGACTTGCCCGCCCCGTTCGGGCCGAGGAAGGCGACCATCTCGCCCGGACCGACCCGCAGCGACAGGCCGTCGACGGCGGTCACCTGGCCGAACGCCTTGCGGACGTCGGTCAGTTCGAGTACGGGCGGGTCGTCCGGGGCGGTCCCGAGGGTCACACTGCCGTCCTTTCGGCGAGGAGGTGGAGCAGGACGGCGGCGAGGAAGCCCTCGCGTCCGCCGCCGACCCCGAGCCGGTTCTGGGTCATGTGGAGGTGCGAGCCGAGGATCCGGGCGGCGCGGGCGGTGCCGTGCCGTTCGGTCCAGACCGGTACGGCGGCCCGTAGCCGGTCCGTCCAGGGTGACCACCGGCTGGGCGCGCCCTCCAGGACGGCCCGCAGCGCGTCGGCGGCCGGCCGGAGGCGTTCGGCCTGGGTGGCGGCGGCCCGCTCGAAGCGCTCGGCGGCGAGGTCGGCGGTGCCCCGGTCTTCGGTGGCGGGGTCGGCGGTGGCCCGGCGTTCGGTGGCCCGGTCTTCGGCGCCCGGGGTGCCGGCCGAGGCCGCCCAGGCCTGCCAGGAGTTCCGTACGGCGCGCAGCAGTTCGGCGCGGTCGCCGGGCCAGGTGCCGATGCCGGCCGCCATCGCCTCGACCCCGTCGGTGAGGTTGCGGCCGTGGCCGGCTCGGGCGCGGCAGGCGCGCAGCGCGACGACGCTGGAGGCGTGGAAGAGCTCCTCGCCGGCCGTCATGAACTCCTCGCCGCCGTAGCGCCGGTACTCCGGCTCGTACCGGGCCGGGTGGACGCCGTCCGCCCGCAGCGGCTCGATCGCCATCGGCCCGTCCGCCTCGCCGCGCCGGGCGATCGGGGCGGCGGTGGCCCGGTAGGCCTCGGGCGTGAACCGCTGCCCGTCCGGGACGGCGGAGCAGACGGCCGCCGTCCGGTCGGCGAGCGAGCCGGTCACCCACGTGGCCTGACGTTCCGTCAAGCCTGATATGCGCAACCGCAGATGGGGGCCGCCCTGCCAGTAGCGGAGGAAGAACCAGGGGCGGGGCGGCAGTCGGTGTTCCGCGTCCTCGTCCAGGAGCTGTCGGACGGTCGGGGCGGCGGCGGTGAGCAGCAGGTCCTCCAGGGCCTGCGGGTCGGGCGAGGCCACGTGCAGGTGCCAGCTGCGCCAGCCGCGGGCGTCGGGCACGGGGACGCTCATGACCGCAGGTCCAGGCTGGGGGCGGGGTGGCGGGCGGTGCCGCAGACCGTCATGAACACGGGGATGTCCTTTCGCTGGAGGCCGAACAGCGGCTGCACGTGGTGCTCGTCGAAGGAGCGGGCCGGGCGGGCGGCCAGACCGTGGGCGGAGGCGGCCAGGCACAGCCCGTGCATCGCCCAGCCCAGGCCGAGGTGGAGCAGGGCGAACGCGGCCGGGCCGTGGTCGGCCAGCAGGGCGTCCAGGTCGACCGAGAACAGCCAGGCGGAGGAGGCGTGCCGCACCCCGTTGTCGGTGTTGGGCGACGGCTGCTGGCCGAAGCCGGTCTGCAGCGCCGCCGGCAGCCGGGGCGCGGCCCGCCGCAGGACCACCCGGCCGTCCTCGACGGCGTACAGGCCCGTCGGGAGGCCGGCGACGCCGTCCAGCGCCACGGTGAGCCGCAGCCGGGCGACGACCTCGGCGAGCAGCGGGTGCGGCGGCGGTGTGAGCGTCCAGTCGAGCAGGTCCCGCAGTGCCTCGGCGGGGACCTCGGACGGCCGGAAGGCGAAGCCGTACCGCTGGTCGGGCATCCGGCCGGACGAGCGCCGCCACAGCACCTCGGCCCAGGTCGTGCCGGTGGCGGCGGACCGCGCGGGGCGCGTGAGGCGTGCCGGGCGCGCGGGAGCCGGGCGGGGCGGGGCGGCGGGCAGGCCGAGCCGTTCGGCGCTGACCGCCGCGGCCTCGGCCGTCCACGGGTCGTCCCGGTGCAGCAGCGCGTCCTGTTCGGCGGGGACGGCCGTGCCGGCGTCGGGCAGCGGGACGGAGGGCAGCGGGGTGAACGGGAGCGAGGCCGCGGGGGAGTCGGCGGCGCCGAGCCGGACCGGTACCGGGGCCGACCAGCGGCCCGCCCCGGCCGACCGGACCAGCGCGGCCCCGGCCGCGCAGGCGGCGCCGGACAGGTCGACGGCGGCCGGCACCCCGAACAGCTCGGCGGCCAGGCACAGCGCCCGCAGGTTGAAGCCGAGTTCGGTCTCGCACACCGCCCAGGTGAGCCGTCCGTACGCGGCGGGCAGGTCCTGGTAGCGGGCGGCCAGCACGACCGTGGTGCCCCCGGCCGCGTCGGCGGTCGGGTCCGCGCCCGGGGCCGGGAGGTCCGGGGCCGGGTCCGGGACGTCCAGGTCGACCAGGGCGTGCCGGTGCAGGTCGAGGTAGCGCGCGGGGCCCGCCCCGGCGAGGAACGCGTGCACCGGGAACCGGGCCCGGCCGGACGCGGCGACCCGGTGGTCGTTGTGCCGGTTGCCGGGCTCGCGCCGCTGCAGCCCGAAGGCGGTGAGCAGCAGGTGCCCGAGCGGGTCGTACCCGGGCCCGGGCGTGGTGGGCGGTGGCGTGCCCGGGTACGGGGTGCCGGCCAGCAGGGCGTGGGTGCCGAGCGGCAGCGGCCGCCCGTGCAGCGTCCGGGCGTGCGGCGGCGGCACGTTGGTGGTGGTCGGCTCGGCGTCGTCGACCAGGCGGCGCTCGCCCAGGCGGTGCCGGCCCACCCCCTGGAGGTAGGCGAAGCGCCGGATGTCGGTGGTGGTCATCGGGGTGTCCTCGGCGGGGAGTCAGGGGAACGGGTGCGGGTCCCGCAGCAGTTGGTCGGGGTCCGCGCCGGCGGTGGCGGCGGCGAGCCGCGGCAGCCCGGCGAGGCGCTGGTGGGCCAGCCCGAAGCAGACCGGCACGATGCCCGGCACCACGCACTTCACCACCGCGGTGCCGAGCGCCCGGTGGTCCGGGGTGGACTGGTCGACGGCGAGGATCCCGGTCAGCCCGGCGCGGCGGTAGAGCTCGACGACGAACTCCAGGGCCCCGGTGACGTCCCCGCCCGCGGCCTCGGTCAGCGGGCGCGGCCAGTCGCCGAAGCACTCGCTGAGCGGGCGGACCGGCCCGCCGAGCACCCGCTCCACCCGGGGCAGCAGTTCGGGGAAGGTGAACCGCCGCCAGTGGTGGGCGATCGACTCGACCAGCCACGGGTCCTCGACCATCGGCCGCAGCGGCTCCGGGTCCCAGGCGAGACCGGCCGCCACCAGCTGGGAGAGCTCCCAGAGCGCGGAGCGGACGGCCGCCTCCGGGTCGGGGTGGCAGCCGGCGGTGCTGAAGGAGGCGGGCAGCGCGCGGTCCGGGCGCACCGCGAGCGCCCAGACCACCGGGACGGCCAGGTCGGCGGTCGCGACCAGCAGGTGGACCCGGTAGCCGCGGTCCGAGGCCAGCCGCAGCATGGCGCGGGAGTCCGGGTCGCGGACCGAGGCGGGGTCGATCTCGGGCAGCGGCCGGGCCCCGTGCCAGGCCAGCAGGAAGGCGTCCCGCTCGGCGAGTTCGAGCAGCGAGTGCAGCGCCGCCTCCTCGAAGCTGTTGCCCAGCGCGCTGCCGCTGGAGGACTCCAGGAGGCAGCGGCGCGGCGGTTCCCGACCGGGTTCGGCGCGCAGCCCGTAGCCGTAGCGGTAGAAGCCGGCCTCGGCCGGGACCAGCACCGGCGGACCGCCGTCGAGCGGGCGCGACCACGTCCAGTCCAGCGCGGTGTCCTCGGTCCACGGGCGGACGCGGCTGGTGGCGGCGGCGTACTGACGGTCCGTGTGGACGCCCAGCCGGCGGACGTCCAGGGCCGGGACGCCGAGTTCGGTGAGCCGGCGGCGGGAGACCCCGGGCACGATCGGGGCGGTGTGCGGGTAGCCGCCGAACCGTTCCAGCGCCTCGTACATCCCGATCGCCTCGGCCTCGCGGAAGCGGCTGCCGCGGCCGATGCCCGGCGGCGTCCCGGCCAGCAGCTCGACCTCGGTCATCGGGTACGCCCCGGCCGAGTTGCGGGTCATCCGGACCACCGGTCCGAACCGGGCGTCGGCGATGGTGCGCCGCATCAGCTCGGCGTCGCCGTCGAAGGGGGCGCCCTGGCGGGTCGGCACGGCGGCCCGGGTGGGGCGGCGGGCCAGGGTGAGCGGGGGCGGTCCCGGATCGCCGGGCGCGGCGAGCAGCGGTGCGGCCTCCGGCGCGCACAGGCGGCAGCGGAAGGTCCGGGTGATCCGGTGGCGGGTGACCGCGCCGTCCGCCGAGACGCGGACCAGCTCGCCGGGGGCGAGCGGGGCGCTCGGGTCGAGCAGGGCGCCGACGGCCTCGCCCAGCCACGGCGGGAAGGCCGCCGCGCCGCTGCCGGAGCCGGAGCCGGTCTTGGTGCCGGTGCCGGTGGCGGAGTCGGAGCCGGTCCTGGTGTCGGTACCTGTGCCGGTGGCGCCGGTTCGGAGGGCCGGGCCGCCGGAACGCTCCCGGGCCGCGCGGTCCTGCTCGGGGCGCTGCTCGGCGGGGCCGCGCCGCTGGTCGGCGGCCGCCTGGACGCAGCCGGGGCAGGCCGACCGGCCGTCGACCGGCCACAGCGGGCCGATCTGGGCCTCGGTGGCGAACACCCGGACGGACAGCAGCGGGAGCCGCGCGGTACGGGCGGCGGCCATGGCCCGCCGCTCCCAGCCGTGGTCGAGGTCGGCGCGGGCGGCCAGCAGCAGGCCGGGCCGGGCGGCGGCCCAGCGCTGCCAGGGCCAGTCCGGGGCGCCGGGGCCGATCAGCGCGGCGGGTGCGGGGACGGCGGCGGACTCGGTGGCGGGCGCGGGGGCCGTCATGACAGCCGTACCGGGCCGAGGAACAGGGGGAGTTCGCCGAGCACGCCGTCGTGGCGCAGCCGCTCGCCGCGCAGCGCGCCGCCGCGGTCGGCGGCGGCCCGGCTCAGCTCCGCCGCCAGGGAGCGGACGGCGCCGCCGGGCGCCAGGGCGAGTTCGGCGGTGCCGACGGCCGGACCGACCGGACCTGCGGGGTCGGCGGGCCCGGCCAGCAGCGCCCGGGTCGCCGGATCGGCCTGGGCCTGGGCGACGGCGGCGGCGAGCGCGGTGCGGGTAGCGGCGGTGGGGGAGGGCCCCCACTCGGCCGCCCGGACCTCCCCGTCGGCGTCGGTGACCGCGGTCAACACCCAGGACAGGCCGGGCAGTCGGTGCCGGACCGCCCGTACGTTCCGCCCGAAGTACTCGTCGAGCAGGCTCCACAGGGTGCGCTGCTCGGCGGAGTCCAGGTCCGTCCAGCCGAGGACGGCCTCGGGGGCGAGGGCCAGGGCCTCGGGGCCGAGGACGCGCAGGGCGCCGTCGAGCAGCCAGTGGTCGCGGGTGGCGCCGGCCGCGGGGACGCCGGCGGTCGGGTCCCGGTGGAGGGCGGCGACCCGACGGGCGGCGGCGAGCATGGTGCTCAGCGAGGCCGACGGGCGGTCGGTGCCCCAGCCGGCCACCCGGACCGGCTGCTGCCCGGTGCGGGTACCGACCACGGTCGCGGTGGCCAGCGGGACCGGCACCTGCGGCAGGTCGAGGTCGCGGCCGCGCAGCCACAGGCCGCGGCGCGGGGCCTCCAGCGGCGCCCAGGCCGCGGTGAGCCGCTCGGCGGTGAGCGGCTCCTCGGCG
This sequence comes from Kitasatospora sp. NPDC086791, assembly GCF_040685975.1. Taxonomy (NCBI): domain Bacteria; kingdom Bacillati; phylum Actinomycetota; class Actinomycetes; order Kitasatosporales; family Streptomycetaceae; genus Kitasatospora; species Kitasatospora sp. NPDC086791. The sequence continues at coordinate 25,864 of NZ_JBFBOC010000004.1, forward strand.
GTCACGGCCCCGGTCGGAGCGGTGACGGCCCCCGTCGGAGCGGTGACGGCCCCGGTCGCGGCGGTGACGGCCTCCCAGCGGGGCAGCGGCGGGTCGGCGGGCGGTGCCAGCGCGGCGCTGCGGGCCTCGCGCCCGTACACGGCGGCCGGCGCGCGGCCCCGGTCCAGGCCGGACAGCTCCCCGAGCGCGGTGTGCGCGGCCAGCGCACCGGCCAGCAGCGCGCTCAGCGGTCGCGGCGCGGCGGACTCCGGGTCGGCTGCGGCCCACCCGGCGGCGCGGTGGACGGCGGCCGCGAAGGCGCCCGTCCCGGCCCCGGCCGCCGTCACGGCGCCGACCACGGCGGTTCGGGCACCCGCGTGGACCGGCAGGACGGCGGCGTCGGAGGGCAGGCCGGCGAGCGCCGCGTCGAGGTCCAGCGGCCGGTCGGCGTCGTCGACCAGCACCGTCAGGGCGTCCGCCGCCCCGCCGGAATCGGCGCGCACCCGCCCGATCCCGTACGCGGCGAGGCTGCGGGTCAGCACCTCCGCCGCCGGGCCGGCGCCGAGCACGGCCACCGTCGCGGCCCGCAGCTCGGCGAGCACCCGGTAGGGGTCGTCGCTGCGCGCCTCCAGGTAGCCGATCACCTCGGCGTGCCGGGCGGCGGCCGCCGGGTCGGGCTCGGGCACGGTGAGCGCGTCGAGGTCGAGCAGCACGTCCTGCGCGAGCAGGGTGCGCAGCACGTGCTCGACCACCGGCCGGGCCGGCTCGCCGCCCAGCGCGGCGATCAGGGCCTCGCTGTCGGTGCCCGCGTCGAGCAGGTCGATGCGGCTGTCCAGGAGCCGGTAGAGGGTGGGCGGGCCGGCCAGGACGAAGGCCTTCCCGGCGCGGGCGAAGTGCACGCCCTGCCGGACGGGCGCGAAGTGCGTGCCGGGGCGGAGCTTGACCCTCACTCGGCACCCCCGAGGCCGGAACCGGCGGCGGACCCGGGTCCGCCCCCCGGGCCGTGCCGCGGATCGCCTTCCGGATCGGGCCGCAGGTCGTACTCCAGCGCCCACTCGAAGGCGTGCACGCCGCCGCGCACCCCGGGCAGCGCCTCCTCCAGGTAGCCGGCCCCGCGCCGCTCCAGGAACCGGGGCAGCACCCGCACCATCAGGGCGCTGGCCAGGTCGACGTACTGCGGCTTCTCCAGCTTGCGGGCCTTGAGGTAGCGGCCGAGCCGGCTGTTGACGTCGTCGTCGCCGGCGCTGCGGCCGGACGGCAGCCCGAGCGGGGTCTTGAGCACGACCTCCTCCGGCACGCCGTGCGCGGCCCGCCAGGCGGTGAGGGCGAGCAACTGCTCGGCGTCGTCGGCCGGTTCGGCGGTCGGCAGGTCGGGTCCGGGGTACCAGCGGCGGCGCTGCAGGACGACGTCGCCGGCCAGCAACCGGGGGTAGGCCGTGGTGGCGTCGGTGCCGCCGAGCGCGGCGTGCAGCTGCCCGACCGGGTCGAAGGCGACCCGGCCGGTGTCGTACAGCCAGACGGCGAGGGTGAGCGGCGCGGGCTGGAGCTCGATCCACTTCATGCCGGTGGAGAGCACCCGCAGCGGGGTGCCGTCCCGGTCGAGCAGGCCGAGGCTGTCCGTCGCGGGGTCGTGGACCAGGCTGACGCCGGTCCACTCGTCCGGGGTGATCACCTCGTCGAGCAGCGGCATCCGGTGGTTGATGTTGGAGCGGTGCAGCCCGCGGTCCTCGGCGAGCCGCAGGCCGTCCGCGCCGAGCAGGTGGCGCAGCCGGGCGGCGACGTGCGCGGGGGCGTCCCCGCCGAGGGCGGCCTGGGCGCCGAGGAAGCGGGTGGCGAGCTGGCCGTGGCCGGTGTAGCAGGCGTTGAGCACCAGCCGGCCGTCGACCGGCTGGACCAGCAGGCCGTACGAGGCGGCGCGCAGCCGGAAGCGTTCGGGCAGGCCGTCGGCGAAGGAGGCCAGCCAGGCGGGGTCGAGGACGGTCTCCTCGCCGGTGGTGTCCCGGATCCGGCGGGCGATCCCGGCGAGGGCGTCCCGGCGGCGTTCCAGCAGCTCGCGCAGCGAGCCGTCGGCCGGGCCCCACGCGGCGGCGCGGTCCCGGGTGAGGTCCAGCTCCCGGGCGCGGACCAGGCCGACCAGCTCCTCGGCGTGGTCGAGCAGGTCGGCCCGGCCGCCGGGGCCGAAGCGGTCGGTGAAGGCGCGGACGAGCAGCGCCCGGATCTCGTGGTGGCGGTCGAAGAGGGACTGGAAGCGGGCGACCCGGCCGAGGTCGGCCAGGGCGTCGCGGTAGCCGTCGGGGGAGACGGTGGCGGGCGGCAGCAGGTAGTCCTCGTTGACGTGGCTGCGGGCGGGGCAGCTGCTCAGCTCGTTCAGCGCCTGCTCGACGGCCCGCACCCGGTGCAGGGCCGCCTGGCGGCCGGCCAGGTTCTCGTGCTCGACCCGGTGCAGCGCGGCGGCCAGCTCGTCGACCAGTTCGGCGGCGCGCGGGTGTCCGGCGCGCAGCAGCTCGGCGGCGGCGGGCAGCGGGTCGGCGCTCTGCTCGTCCAGGGCCGGCGCGGCGACCAGCGCCTGGGCCCGGACCAGCGCGTCGACCACCTCGCGGGCGGCGGCCGGCGGCACGTCGAGGCGGCGGGCGAGCTCGGCGACGAGCACCTCGGTGGAGACCGGCCCGAGGGCGGTGAGGCGCAGGACCGCGTCGAGCCGTTCGTCCACGGCGGTGGCGAGCATCCGGCGGGTGCCGCCGGCGCTGTGGCTGAACCGGACGGTGCCGCCGTCCCGGCGCAGCATCGGGTTGCGCTGGACGGCGGCGGGCGAGGGGGTGCCGTCCGGGGGCAGCAGGATGCCGTTCAGCAGGCCGGAGAGGAGCGCGCGGTCGGGGGTGGCGACGGAGACGGCGCGGCGGCGGTCGAACGGCGGGCGGTCCAGCCGGGGCCCGTCCTCGGACCAGGCGGCGAAGCCGACGGCGGTGAGCCGGGAGAGCGGGCTGACCCGGACCTGGGCCCGGGCGAAGTGCTGGAGGATGCCGCGCTCGGACTTGCGCTGGCGGGTGCCGGGGCGGCCGGGGACGGCCCGGTAGCGCTGGACGGCGTCCAGCACCTGGGGGGAGTTGAGGGCCAGTGAGAGCAGGAACGGTTCGGAGCCGGTCAGTTCGGCGAGCAGGGTGCGTTCCTCGGCGAGGAAGGTGTCCATCCCGGTGCGGATCGCGGTGCGGGCCAGCAGGCTGCGCTCCTGGGCGGCCAGCCAGGCGGCGGCGGTGGGCGGCAGCGCTCCGGGGAGGTCGGCGGGCTCGGGGTCGCGCCGGTTGAACACGGCGCGGCGCAGGGCGATCAGCCGTCGGCGTTCCTTGCCGGCGGCGGTGCCGATGAGCGCGTACAGCTCGTCGCCGGCGGCCTCGGCGAGTGCGGCGCGCTGCTGTTCGGCGCCGTGGAGCGCGCGCAGCGCGGTGCGCAGGGCGGGGCCGGCCAGCCGCCGGCCGGGGGTGGGGTTGATCCGGACCATGGGGTGGTCGGCGAGGACGAACGCGCCCTCCGGGCCGGTCGGCTCGGGGCCGGCGGCGGTCCGGAGGAGGTCCGCCGCGGGCCGGGCGGGGCCGGTGGCGGTCCCGGCGGCGGACCGGGTGAGGTCGGCGAGCGTCATGTCAGGCCAGCTCCCTGCTGAAGTCGCGGAGGCGTTCCACGGACGACTGTCCGGTGATCAGATCGGTCGCCTCGCCGAGTCCGTAGCAGAGGTAGTAGCGCTGCACGGGGGTGATGCCGAAGCAGGTGAGCGAGGTGTACAGCACGTTGAGGACGACGCGGTGCGCGATGTGCCGGTAGGAGGGGCGGAACAGCAGCCCGCTGTCCAGCACTTCGGCGATGAAGGGGCTGCGCACGGGGGTGCCCAGCGGCGGCTCCGAGACGTCCCCGGCCGCGCCCTGCAGGGTGCGTTCGTCGATCAGGCCGCTCGCGGTCAGCGCCTCGGCGACACCCCAGGCGTAGTACAGGGCGCGCTGCCACAGCAGCAGCGTCCCGTTGGTGACGGGCGCGGTCAGCGCGTCCTCGAAGAGCGCGCGGTCGGCGGCGAAGCGCTCGGCGAAGCGGGCCCGCAGGTCGACGTGGTTGCCGGTGGCCGAGGCGATGCCCTCGGCGTGCGAGCGGTACGGCAGCGCGCCGGCGCTGATGCCGCGCGGGTGGGCCCGGGCCAGCAGCGCCATCACCCGGGCGAGGTGCGGCAGCAGGTCGCCGTCGGGGGTGTGCGCGGAGGCGAGCACGGGCTCCAGGAAGCGGCCGGCGATCTGGTCGACGGCCTGGGCGAGAGCGGCCGGGTCGGGCTTGGGCCGGTGCGGGGCGATCTCGACGTGGCCCTGCCGGTACCGGGGCAGCAGCTCGGCCGAGACGTTCTCCCAGCGGGCGAGCTGCTCGGCGCGCCGCAGGTACGCGGCCTCGTCGGGGGCCTCGGCCCCCAGGGCGAGCGCCCGCCGGCCGGCTTCGGCGGCGAACCCGGCGGGTTCGACCGGCCGTTCGCCGTAGGGGCGGGCGACCACCTGCAGGTGGGAGCCGTTCAGCCAGCCCCGGCGGAGGTGGACCACGGGCAGCTGCTGCGAGTCCCTCAGCGCGGCCAGTGGCCCGCCGATCTCCCGCAGCAGCGCCCGCGGATTCTCCGAGTAGTCGAATATGCGAATGGCCACGCCCGGATCGATTGTTCTCATGACGACTCCAGGAATTACACGATTCGATTCACCAGCTGAAGCTGGATCGGCGCCCGTCGCTGGCCTCGGGGATTGTCACCGGAATGTTCTCCGACGTCTGGCTGTGAGCCGCCGAGACGGTTGTTCAGCCGGCTTTGGGGCCGGTTTTCGAGCTGGTTCTCGGGCCGGTCGTGAAACCGGTCGTGAAACCGGTCGCGGGACCGGCTGTCAGCAGCAGGAGGACGACGTCGACAGCGAGCCGCTGCCGTTGAGCGAGTCCTCGGTCAGGATCTCCTCGCCGTCCTCGGTGTACAGGACGACGACGACGAACGACGCGCCCATGTCGGGCAGCGCGACGGCGTCGTTGGCGTCCAGGACGCTGAGCTCGTTGATGTCGAAGGAACCGAAGTCGACCGCAGTGGCCATGGTTTTTCTCCTGTCGGATCTCGGTGTGGTGTCCGGTGACGAGCCATGAGCATGGTGGCCGCAACGGCCCCGCCGCAAGGGTTTCCGGGCGGCAGCAAAGTGCCGTGCCGGCCGCGCTGGCAGCTTCGTGTCAGGGCCCGGGAATTTGCTTTCCCGCTCTGGACCGGGGCTCCTCCGGTCGGGCAGCGTGAGGGCGTTTTCCGAGCCCGAGATCGGAGGGACAGTGTGATCAGCGCGCAGGGCCTCGCCCGCTCGTACCGCACCAGGACCGGCATGGTGGAGGCCGTCAAGGGCGTCGACCTCGACGTGGCCGAGGGGGAGGTGGTGGCCTTCCTGGGGCCGAACGGCGCCGGCAAGACGACCACCGTCCGGATGCTCACCACGCTGCTCGGACCCACCGCCGGCACCGCCCGGGTCGCGGGCCACGACGTGGTCTCCGAGCGCGCCGCGGTGCGGCGGCGGATCGGCTACGTCCCGCAGTCCACCGCGCCGAGCGACCACCGCATCCTGGACGAACTGGTCGTCCAGGGCCGGCTGCACGGCCTGACGGCCGCCCGGGCCGCGGCCCGGGCCGGGGAACTGGCCGAGACCTTCGAGCTCACCGCTTTCCTCGACCGCAGCCCGGCCAAGCTGTCCGGCGGCCAGCGGCGGCGCTTCGAGCTCGCGCTCGGCCTGGTCAACGATCCGGCGGTGCTCTTCCTGGACGAGCCCACCGCGGGCCTGGACCCGCAGAGCCGCGCCAACCTCTGGGACCACGTCCGCGCACTGCGTGCCGCCCACGGCACCACCGTGTTCCTGAGCACCCACTACCTGGACGAGGCGGACGTGCTCGCCGACCGGATCATCGTGCTGGACGGCGGCCGGGTGATCGCCTCGGACACCGCCGAAGCGCTCAAGGGCGGCCTCGGCGGCGACGTGGTCGTCCTGGAGACCGAGCAGATCAGCGACACGGCGGGTGTGGTCGCCCGGGTGGTGCCCGGCTCGGACCTCGACACCCGGCCCGGTGCGGTGCAGTTCCACGTCGCCCACGCGCAGCGGCTGCTGCCCGAACTGATGCGCGAACTCGACCGGGCCGGCGTCGAGTTGCAGTCGGTCGCGGTCAAGCGGCCGAGCCTGGACGACGTCTTCCTGCGGCTGACCGGGCGTTCGCTGCGCGAGGAGGGCCTGCCCGCGGGCGGGCCGGCCGAGGAGGCCCCGTCCGGCGCGACCGCCGCGTCCGGAGCGACCGCCGAGACCACCGAGACCGCCGAGACCCCCGCGCCCGCCGCGACCGACCCGCGCCCCACCGAGGTGACCTCCGCATGACCACCGCCGCCACCACCTGGATCATCTTCCGCCGCTCGATGCGCCACACCCTGCGCAACCCCGCCTGGGTCGTCTTCGGGCTGATGCAACCGCTGCTCTACCTGGTGCTGTTCGGCCCGCTGCTCACCCGGCTCGGCGGCGCCCCCGGCTTCGGCGGCGGCAACAGCTGGCGGATCTTCGTTCCCGGCCTGCTGGTCCAGCAGTGCATGTTCGCCGCCGTCTTCGTGGGCTTCGGGATCATCTCCGAGATCCGCTCCGGCGCGATCGACCGGATGAAGGTCACCGCGGCCGGTGAACTCGGCCTGCTGCTGGGCCGGATGGTCCGCGACACCGTGGTGCTCACCGTCCAGGCGGCCCTGCTGGTGTCCGGCGCGCTGCTGGCCGGGCTGCGTGCCTCCTTCGGCGGCGTGCTGCTCGCCTTCGCCCTGCTGGCCGTCCTCGGACTGGCCGTCTCCGGGCTCGCCTACGGTCTGGCGCTGCTGCTGAAGTCCGAGGAGGCGTACGGCCAGACGCTGAACACCCTGATGCTGCCCACCCTGCTGCTCTCCGGGGTGCTGCTGCCGCTGGCGCTCGCCCCGGGCTGGCTGGCGGGCCTGGCGAAGGCCAACCCGCTCTCCCACGTGGTCACCGCCGAACGCGCGCTGTTCGCCGGGGAGTTGACCTCCTCCGACACCGTGGTGGGCGCCCTGGTGGCGCTCGCCCTGGCCGGCCTGACCACCTGGTTCGGCCTCAAGGCCATCCGGAGCAACGGGTCATGACGGCACCCACCGCGGGCCTGACGGCGGAACCCACCGCGGACCTCGCCGCGGACACAGCCGCGGACACCACCTCGCTGCCCGTCGCACCGCCCGTCGCCCGCCCGGTGCGGTACCGGCTCGGCAACGGCCTGCGCCTGGTGGCCCTGCACGACCCGGGCAGCCGGGCCGTGGGCGTCGCCGTGGCGTACGGGGTCGGCTACCGCTCGGAGACCCGCTCCGGCTTCGCCCACCTCTTCGAGCACATGATGTTCCAGGGCGGCGCCCGGCTGCCCGCCCAGGCCCACGCCAGGCTGGTGCAGTCCCGGGGCGGGGCGTTCAACGGCACCACCTACCGCGACCACACCGCGTACTACCAGGCCCTGCCCGCCGAGGAGACGGAGCTCGGCCTGTTCCTGGAGGCGGACCGGATGGCCGCCCCGGCACTCACCGCCGAGAAGCTCGCCCGCCAGGTCGAGGTGATCGGCGAGGAGATCCGCCGCACCGTCCACAACCGCCCCTACGGCGGCTTCCCCACCTTCCAGCTGCCGGCCGCCGCCTTCGACCGCTTCGCCAACTCCCACGACGGCTTCGGCGACACCGCGTCGCTGGGCGAGGCCACGGTCGAGGACTGCGCCGCCTTCTTCGACACCCACTACGCGCCCGGCAACGCGGTGCTCGCGGTCTGCGGCCCGGTCCCGCCGGAGCGGGTCGCCGAACTCGCCGAGCGGCACTTCGGCCCGATCGCCGCCCGGCCGGTCCCGCCCCGGCCGGACCTGTCCGAGCCCGCGTGGACGGCCGACCGCACCGTCGAACGCACCGACCGGCTCGCCCCCGTCCCCGCCCTGGCCCTCGGCTGGCGGCTCCCGCCGGCCGGCGGCCGGGCGCACCTGGCGGCGGTGCTGCTGGCCGGGCTGCTCGGCGACGCGGACGCCGGCCGGCTGCGCCGACGGCTGGTCCGGGAGCGGCGGATGGCCGGCCAGGCCATCGCGATGGCCGGTCTGACCGGCCCGTTCGAGTCCGCGGACCCGGACCTCTTCCTGGTCAACGCGGTCTGCACGCCCGGCGTCCCGGTCGCCGCGGTCGAGGAGGCCGCCGCCGAGGAGCTCTCCGCGCTCGCCGCCGACGGGCCGGACGAGCAGGAACTGCGGCGCGCCGTCCGCAAGTTGTCGGCGGCCTGGTACCGCGACACCGACTCGGCCGGCTCCCGGGCCCGCCGCCTGGCCGGGTACGAACTGCTGCACGACGACGCCGCACTGGTGGCGGAGGCCCCGGACCGGCTCGCCTCGGTCACCGCCGAGGAGGTGCGCGCGGTCGCCGACACGATGGTCCGCGGCCACCGGACGTCCCTGCACCTGCTGCCCGCCACGGAGTCCTGATGACCGTCGAGACCCTGCCGCCGCTCCCGGCGCCGGGCCCGCCCCCGCCGATCGCCGAACCGGACCTCGTCGACGTCGAACTGCCCACCGGGCTGCGCCTGGTCGCCGTCCGCCGGCCGACCGTCCCGCTGGTGCAGCTGCGCCTCGGGGTGCCCTTCGGCGGGGCGACGCCCGCCCACACCGCCGCCGCCGAACTGCTCGCCGCCACCCTGACGGCCGGCACGGCAGCGCGCGACCGGGCCGCGCTGGACGGCCGACTGGCCGACAGCGGAGGCACGTTGCGCACCGTCGTCGGCCCGGAGACGCTCCGGGTCAGCGGCCAGGCGCTCGCCGCGGCCCTGCCCGGGCTGCTCGCCGTGCTCGCCGACTGCCTGGCCGGCGCCGCCTACCCCGCCGCCGTGGTGGAGGCCGAACGGGCCCGGCTGCTCGACCGGGTCCGGATCACCGAGGCGATGCCCGCCCGCGCGGCCCGCACCGCCCTGCTGCGGCACTGCTTCGGCGACCACCCGGCCACCCGGGAGACCCCGGCCGCGGCGGAGGTGGCCGCCGTCCGGGCGGACGACCTGGCCGCGCTGCACCGCAGCCACCTGGTGCCCCGGGGCTCCGTCCTGGTCCTGGTCGGCGACCTCGACCCGGCCGCCACCGCCGAGCTGGCCGCCCGGCTGTTCGACGGCTGGCGGGCACCCGGCCCGGTCAGCCGCCCCGAGCCGCTGCCGCCGGTCAAGGGCGACGGCGAGCCCGTCGTCGTCCACCGCCCGGGCCTGCGCCAGTGCGAGGCCCGGTTCGCCACCGACGGCCTGCCCCCGGACCACCCCGGACGCGCCGCCCTGCACCTCGCCGAACAGGTCTTCGGCGGCTCGTTCTCCGCCCGGCTGACCCAGCACCTGCGCGAACGCCGGGGCTGGATCTACAGCGGGCACTCCGCCGTCGAACCGCGCCTGAGCTCCACCCTGGTCACCCTGCAGTTCGCCAGCGGCCCGCAGCACGCCCGGGCCGCCGTCGAGGAGACCCTCGACGAACTCGGCCGGCTGTCCGGTGACCGGCCGCCCACCGCCGAGGAGATCGCCGACGCCCGCGGCCACGCCGCCGGCCTCGCCGCCATCACCGCCTCCACCCAGGCGGGCCTCGCCGACGCGCTGCACACCGCCGTACTCGCCGGGCTCGGCCCGCACTGGCCCGCCCACCACGCGGACCGCCTGCGCACCGTCCCCGACGACGAGGTGCGCGCGGCCGCCGCCCGTCTGCGCCCCGAATCCTTCGCCGTCGTCCTGCTCGCCCCCGAGCCGGCCTGAACCCACGGAGCTCCCATGCGCTTCGGCGTCTCCTTCCTGCCCGACGCCTCCCCCGAGACCAAGTCGCCCGGCGACTACTACGCCGAGGTGTTCGCGCTCTGCCGCACCGCCGACCTGGCCGGTCTCGACTACGTCAAGATGACCGAGCACTACCTGCACCCGTACGGCGGCTACTGCCCCAGCCCGCTCACCTTCCTGGCCGCGGTCGCCGCCCAGACCACCGACATCCGGCTGATCACCGGCTGCACCCTGCCGGTCTTCCACCACCCGGTGAAGCTCGCCTCGTACATCGCCATGGTCGACGCGATCAGCCGCGGCCGGCTGGAGGTCGGCTTCGCCCGCGCCTACCTGCCGCACGAGTTCGAGACCTTCCAGATCCCGATGGACGGCAGCCGCGAACGCTTCGAGGCCACCATCGCCGCCGTCCACCGGCTGCTCACCGAGGAGCGGGTCACCGAGGACACCCCGTACTTCCGCTTCCGCGACGCCACCGTCCTGCCCCGGCCCACCCAGGCCCCCCGCCCGCCGTTCTGGGTCGCGGCCGTGCAGACCCCGGCCAGCTTCCAGCGCATCGGCGAACTCGGGCACGGCCTGCTGATCACGCCGACCGGGCGGCACTTCGACACCTCGCTGGTCGACCGCTACCGCGAGTCCTTCGCCGCCCACCACCCCGGCGAGCGGCCGCGGGTGATGGCCAGCCTGCCGCTGCTGGTCGCCGAGACCGACCAGAAGGCCCGGGAGATCGCCGACCCGTACCTCGACCAGTACCTCCGGGTCTGGGGCTCCGCGCTGGACACCTGGGACGACACCGTCTCCACCGACTACGCCCAGTACACCGGGCTCGGCAGCGTGGTGCGCACCATGACGGCCAAGGACCTGCGCTCCACCGACACCGCCTTCGTCGGCTCGCCCGAGCACATCGCCGACCTGGTCGGGCGGTTCGACGAGCGGATCGGGCTGGACGGCATCCTGTGGCAGGTCGACTTCGGCGGGCTCGGCGGCGCGGACGCCGAGCGGAGCCTCGACCTGTTCGTCGAGCGGGTGCGGCCGCAGTTCACCGGGGCGGTCGCTTCGGTCGGTGCCCCCGCGGGAGTCGCCGGAACTGCGGGAGTCGCCGGGGTCGCGGGATGAGCGGCGCCCTCGCCCCCGCGTCGACGGCCCGGCCGTCCGTGCTCGCCGACCCGCTCGTGGTCCTGACCGACCGGCTGCCGGCCCGCCGGATCTCCGCCCGCCGTCTGCGTGCCGCGCTGCGCGCGCTGGCCCTGGCCGCCGTCCCGAACGGCGTTCCGGGCGGAACACCCGACGGTGTCCCGGGCGGTGCCCCCGACGGCGCCGCCCGCGCCGAACGCGCCGTGCTGGACCGGTACGGCGCCGCGCTCGACGCCGAACGCGAAGCCGTGCGCCGTGCCGCCGCCGACGAGCGCTTCCGCGCCCCCGCCGCGTTCGACCCGGACGGCACCGCGCAGGCCGTCGCCGCCTGTCTGGCCGGCGACGCCGCGGGGGAGGAGCGGCTGGCCGAGGCCATCGCCCGCGCCCTGCACCGCGGCGGCCCGCCCACCGGGCACACCGCGCTGGCCCTCGGGCACTGGGCCGCCGACACCGAGGCCGACGCCGACGCCGACGCCGACGCCGAGGCCGGCACCGACACCGACACCGACACCGCCGTACCCGGCCCGGATCCGGACGGCGGCCGGTCCGCGCTCGGCCTCGACCGCACCCTGGTGTCGCTGGCCGCCAGCACCCTGCTCCACCCCCCGACCGGCACCGCCCTGCCCCCGACCCTGCGCCCCAACTGGACCCTGCGCCAGGTCCGCGCCCAGGCCCGCTTCCACCGCCGGGACGGAGAGCAACTGCGCCTGGTCGCCGTCCCGGTCACCCGGCGGATCCGGCTGCTGCTGACCCTGCTGGAGTCCGGCGCGCTGCCCACCGGCCGTCTGATCGCCGAACTCACCGCCCGCCTGGACGGCGACGCGGCGGGCGCCGAGCAGACCGTCCATGACGCCGTCCGGGCCCAACTGCTCGTCGCCGGACCGGTGTTCGACGAACAGGCCGCCGATCCGCTGGCCGAGGCCACCGCCCTCGCCGCCGACCGGGACCACCCCGCCGCCCCGGTGCTGGCCGCGATCCGGGCCGAACTCGACGCCGCCCGCGCCGCCGACTCCGTCCGCCGGGCCGAGGCCGTCCAGCACCTCAAGCCGCTCCAGGCGCGGTTGAACCGGCTGCTGACCCACCCGATCCGCCTGCACGCCGTCGAGGAGCACACCCTCCCACCGGTCGCCGTCGCCCCCGGCCGCTACCGGGACGCCCTCGCCGACCTCGCCGCCATCACCGCCTGGGCCGCCCTCTTCGACCGGGTGCACGAGGCCCGGGCGATGCTCACCACGGCCTTCGTGGACCGCTTCGGCCCCGGCGCGCACGTCCCCCTCGTCGACCACGCAGCCGACCTGGTCACCATGGTCGGCCGCCGCGCACTCCTGCTGGACGAGCGGAACGCCGCCGACTTCGGCCCCGCCGACGGCTCGCTCGCCGAGCTGCTGCGGCTGCGCGCCGACTCCCTCCGGCACGTCACCGCCGGCATCCTCGCCGCCGACGGCGAGGCCCGCCTCGCCCCCGGCCCGCTCGCCGCCCATGCCGAGCGGCTGCCCGAGCGCTTCCGCCGCCCGACCGCCGACTACGCGGTGCTCGTCCGCCCCGGCGGCGCCGGGCTGCTCACCGTCGAGGCGATCCACCCGGCCGAGGCGTCCCCCGCCCTCCGGCTGGCCGACCGGGCCGGGCTGGAGCGCACCGGCGCCCGGCTCGCCGCCCGGGCGGCCGCCCACGGCACCGTCCTGGTGGAGGACCGCGGCCTGCACGGCGTCGGCCACCACCACCGCCCCGCCGTCCCGGGCGCCGCCCCCTTCGGTGCCGAGGACTGGCTGCACGTCACCCTGGCCCACCGCCGGGACACCGACGAACTGGAGCTGCTGGACCGTTCCGGCCGGCCGGTCCAGGTGCTGTCCGCCGCCCACGCCCAGCCCGAGCGGTTGCCCGCCCCGCTGAAGATCGCCCTCTGGCTGCACGGCGCCGGCCGCCCCGCGCTCGACCCGCTGGGCACGGCCGCCGCCGTCCTGCGCGAGCGCGGCGCCACCGACACCCTCGCCCTGCCCCGGCTGCGGGTCGGCCGGGTGGTCCTGCAACCCGCCCGCTGGTACCCCGGTGCGGACCTGCCGCAGCCCGCCGGACCGGTCGCCGGGCCCGCCGACCTCACCGCCCTCGCCCGCTGGCGCGGACGGCACGGGGTGCCGGACGAACTGGTCGCGGTCGGCCCGCTGCCCGAGGAGGCGGGCGACCCGGGCGTGCCCGGCTTCTCGCCCGCCGACCAGGCCCCGCCGCGCCGCCGCCGCTACGTCGACCTGGCGAGCGCCCTGCTGGCGTCCGGCGTCTCCGTCGTCGGCGCTGGGGCGGCGAACACCGCGGGCTGGCTGGAGGAGGCCCTTCCGGGCGTCGGCCCCGGCCACGGCACCGCCTGGATGCTGGAGTACCGGTCCTGGTCCGACGGACCGGACCGGGGCGAGGGACCGGACCGGACCGACCGGACGGAGCGGGGATGAGGGCACGACTGCGCCCGGGCACCCACTTCCTCCCCACCACCAAGGGCCTGCGCTGCCTGCGCGGGGAGCACTCCGTCCTGCTGGCCGGTCCGCCCGCCCTCCACCGGCTGGTGGACGGCCTGCTGGCCGAGCTCTGCGACGGCGCCGACACCGACACCCTGGTCGCCCGCCTCGGCGACGAGTCCGCCCGGCCGGTGCTCGACCGTCTGCTGCACGCGCTGGTCGAGCACGGCCTGATGTTCGACCTCGACGCGGGCGGCCCGGTGCCCGACCCGGCCACCGCGGCCCGCTTCGAGGACGTGCTGGCGCACCTGGAGGAGCACTGCGCCGATCCGTACGCGGCCTTCGCCCGGTTGCGCCGCGCCGGCGTCCGGGTGCTCGGCGACACCCCGGAGGGCGCACCCGCCGTCGCGAGCGCCGTCCGCTCCCTGGCGGCCCACGCGATCGGCGCCGGTGAGCCTGGTGCCGATGCGATCGGCACCGACGAGCCAGGCACCGACGAGCCCGGCACCGACGAGCCCGAGCCGCTTCCGGACGCGGCGATCGCCGTCGTCCGCGACCCGGCCGACCTCCCCGCCCAGCTCGCCGCGCTCCCGCCCGGCACCCCGTACGTCCCCGTGCTGACCGCACCCGGCCGGATCCTGGTCGGCCCGGTCCTGCCCGCCGGCGAGCGGGCGGAGCGCTTCGAGCACGCCGTCGCCCGGGCCGACGCCTGGCGCGAACTCGACCCGCTCGGCCCGCCGCCGGCGCGGCTCGGCGCGGCCCTGGCCGGCGCCCTCGCCGCCCGCCGCCTGCTGGACCTGCTGGCCGGTACCGGCCGGGACGACGGCGCGCTCCTGCTGGTCCACGGCCGTACGGCGGAGACCACCCGGATCGACCTCGCCCCCGCCCCCGCTCAGGCCGCCACCGAAGTCGACCTGACGATCCATCAACTCCTCGATGTGGAAACCCATCCGGACCCGACCGCGGAAAGCCTGGCCGTCGCCGCGGAGCGCCTCACCACCCCCTGGACCGGCCTCGCCCGCGGCCCCGAACCCGGCGACACCCCGGTCCTCCCCTTCCACCTCGCGGCCTTCCACCCCCTCGCACCCCCGGCCGCCGGGCCGCTCACCGGCTGGGGCACCGACCCTGCGGAGGCCAGGACCGACGGCCTGCTGCGGGTCCTGCGCCACACCGTCGCCGCCGACCCGCTCGCCGCCCGCCCGCCCGCCGCCGACCCGCCCGCCGCGCCCTGGAGCCCCGGTGCCGGCACCGGCGCACACCGCTGGCTGCTCGATGGCCTGCTGCGCCTGATCGGCCGTGAACTGACCCTCGCCCACGCCGGTTCGGCACTCTCCTGGGAGCAGCTGCCGCCCGCCGCCCGCGGCCGCTGGCGCGCCCTGGACGACTGGTACGACCGACCGTCGGTGCTGCTGGGTCACACCGCGCCCGGCCTCGACTGGTGCGTGGTCTCGGTGCGCGCGGCCGACGGCGAGGTGCTGGCCGCCGAGTGGGGTCCGTCACCCGCCACCGCCGCCCACCACGCCCTCGGCGAAGCCCTCGCCGGCCTCCAGCGGGGCGCCAAGCCTGGCCCGCCCGGCGCCGCGTTCCCGGTCACCGGCACCCGGGCGCTCGAACACACGGCGGCCGACCGCCTGGGCGGCCTGTTCGACCGGCTGACCGGGTCGAGCCCGCTGGCCGGGCGAACCGTCGCCGCCCGCCGCCTGTCGGCCGACCCGGCCGCCGGCCCGCTGCCCGACGCCCTGGCCTGCGGCCGGGTGTGGCTCGCCGAACCCCCGCGGAGGACCCCGTGACGACCTCGACCGACGTGCTGCGCTTCGCCCTCCGCCAGGGCCCGCTGCGCGGCCTGCTGCACACCCCCGTCGAGGTCGACGAACGCGTCCCGACCACGGCCCTGCTGCCGCCCGCCGCCGCCAGGACCGACCGGGGCCGCCCGCTGCCGTCCACCGCCCACACCCTGTCGGCCGGGGCCGAGTACCCGGCCGGCCGGCTCTCCCCGGACGGCCCTGACCTCCTCGGCCGCGTCCTCGCCACCGCCTTCGGCGTGCTGCGCCGCGAACCCTCCAACCCGGCCAACGACCACCGGGTGACGGCCTCGGTGCGCAGCAAGTTCCCGGTCCACGTCCTGGTGGTCCCGCCCGGCGCCGACCACCCGGGCTACCTCGACCCGTACCGCCACGCGCTGGTCGACCTCGCGCTCGACGCCCCGGTCCTGGCCGGCCCGGTGGCCGCCCTCCGCCCGGCCGCCGGCGACGCCGTCGTCCTGCTCGCCGCCCGCCACACCGACCTCCCGACGGCGTACGGCGCCCTGCGCTGCGCACTCGGGGACCTGGAGACGGGCATCCAGCTGCGCAGCCTGCTGGTCACGGCGGAACTGTTCGGCGTCCGGGCGAGCGTGGCCACCACCGGCCCGGCGGTGTCAGCGGCGGCCGAGCTCAACGCGGCTACCGGCCCCGGCAGTTGGGGCGCTCCGGTGGTGGTCGTCCTGCACGGCGTCGGCGCCCCGGCCGGGTCGGCCGACCTCGACCCGGCCGGCGGCGGCGCGGACGCCGCGGGCGACGAACGGCTGCGCGTCGAGTCGCTCCACCCCTCGCTCGCCGAGTGCGCGGTGGCCATCCGCCCCCGCCTGGAACGCCCCCGCCCGGAACGTCCGCACGGCCTGGGTCCGGGCCCGGCCGAGACCACCGGCCCGGCGATCCCCGCCCTCCCCGCGCCCCCCGGCGGCGGCCCCGGCTGGGAGCGGGTCTGGTGGAACCGCTCCGCCGGCCGCGTCCCGGCCCCCCTGAGCGGCTTCTCGGCCCGCCCGGTCACCCGGGGCGAGGACTGCCTGCGCGACCTGCTCGCCTGGTCCGCCGTCCCCGCCCCCGACGGCCCGCTGCGCGAGGTCGCCGAACGCGTCCGGCTCACCCTGGTCCCGCAGGGACTGGCCGGCCTGCCGGTCGGCCGCTACGGCGTCTCCGACGGCCGCCTCACCGCGCGGGCACTCGACCCGACCCTCCCGCGCCGCATCGAGCAGGGCTTCGGCTACCCGCTGTCCGCCACCAACGACTGCGGCGTCCGGCACGCCCTCGCCGTCCTGGTGCTCTCCGCCGACCTCGGCTCGATCGTCCGCGACCTCGGCCCGGCCGCCTGGGGCCTGCTCCAGGTCTGGTGCGGCTGGGCCGCCCACGGCGTCAGCCTCGCCGCCGCCGCCCACGACCTCTTCGCCCGCCCCGCCCGCTCCTACGACGAGCACCACCTCTCCGCCCTCCTCGACCTCCCCCGCCAGGAGTCCCCGGTCCTCCTCCTCGTCTGCGGCAAGTCCCGCTACACCGAACCCGCCCTCGACCTCCGCACCTGACACCACCCACCCCACGACCCCGAAGCCCCTGGCCCCGGCCACCAGGAGCCCCCGCCACCCGCAGCCGGTTCGACCGACATCGGCAAGACCGGTGCGACCTACCAGCCCCCGCCGTCCCGGGCAGCCCGGGAAGACAGGTCCCATCGGTGCTTGAGGCCGTCTTCCGAGGGCACCTCGCCTTCATCGTCACCGCACTCGTCATCACCGCCGCGCGGGCGCCGTCGCAGCCCGGCTCGCCCGGGCGCGGTCCGACCGGCCGACCCTGATCGCGACGCGATCGACATCGCAACCGCCTATGTCCGTCAGCACTTTCCCGCAGACCTGTCCGGCCGAGCTGCCCGGCGTCACGGTCCCGCGCGACACCGCCGGCAGGACCGCGTCGAGCCTCCTCCCGCTGTGCCGCGAGGCAGAGGTCGGCGAACTCCTCGCCGTCCGCCACGACGCCGCCTGGAGGCCCGTCTGGCGAACCGTCGTCACCTGTGCCGACACCAGCGAAGATCACCATCGACGCCGCCTCGGGTGCGGTCGAGTCACGCCAGACCTTCCGCGCACCCCCGAGGCCCCCAGCACCCGCGACAACCGGAAGCACTTCCCCCACCCCCCAACAGGCCGGTGAGCGGCGGGCGCTGACGGTCGCGACCGCCCGTGCGTCTCATCCGGCGGATGACGACGTACATCCAGACCTTGCACGACGTTGACGACTTCTCCTACGGCAACGGGTTGCTCAACGCGCTGCACTGGATGCTGCAGGGCCACCGTCACACTGCACGGAAGCTGGCCGGTCAGTGGCGTCGTGGGCCGGTGTACGTGACCGATGCCCGCGATCCGAGTATCGCCGCCGCCACCGCGCCCGACGCGCAGGATGTGGACCTGGACCCCGTCGAACCGAGCCCGGCGGCCTGCTGCTGACGCAACCGCGGCTTGCGTCAACCGCGAGCGGAGGGCCTGTTCGATCCGCCGGCGGGCCGGGGTCACGCTCACAGGGCTCCACGGCAGATCACCGGCTTCGACCGGCCGGCACGTGGATCACTTGAGGCGGCGGTAACGGGTGCCGCCGCCGGCAGGGCGCTGCTGTCAGGTCGGCGCGGGGTGATGCCGTGTCATCGCCGTTATCCCGGACCTGGTCTACGATCCGCCCGAGTAGATCTTGACGTATCGCGGTGCGCGGATGCCGTGCCGTGCCGGGACAGGGGCTGGGGCGTTGTCGCCGATAGACGTGGTACGGGAGTCGGCCCGGGCCGGGCGGGTCGTGCTGTTCGAGGAGTCGGCGCGGGACGGTGCTCAGGCCAAGACGTTGATGAGTGCCGACTTCCGGGTCCGGCTGGCGCGGGAGCAGGGGGCGGTGTTCGGGGCGGACGGGCCTCGGCACGTGGTGTTCGCGGCCGGGTTCCCCGCGGTGTGCGGGCAGGAGTTCGAGGCGACGCGTCAGGTCGCCCTGGAGGCACAGGACTCGGTCAGTCCGTCGGCGATCTGCCGGGGCACGGTGACGGACGTGCGGCTGGCGCTGAGCGCGGTGCGGGGCGCGGCGCACGCGCGGGTCATGGTGATCGTGGCCGCTTCCGAGGCCACCGCCCGCGCCCTGGTGCACAGCGGCGCCCGCCAGGCCCTGGACGCCGGTCTGGACGTGGTCAAGGAAGCGGTGGGTCTGGCGGACGGCATCGCGGTGGATGTGTGCCTGGTGGACGTGCCCCGCGCGGACCACGCCCTGGTGGCCGAGTACGCCGGCGCGATGACCGGCCAGGGGGCGGGGACGATCGTGCTGGCCGACACGGTCGGCGACCTGCTGCCCGGCCAGACCCGGGAGTTGTTCCAGCGGGTCGCCGCCGGCGCGGGGCCCGAGGCGGTCCTGGTCTCGCACCTGCACAACGACCTCGGCCTCGGGCTGGCCAACACCCTGGCCGCCCTGGAGAGCGGGGTACGGGTGGCGGCGTGCTCGTGGCTGGGCATGGCCGAGCGAAGCGGCATGACCGCCACCGAGCAGCTGCTCTTCCTCCTCGCGTACGACCGGGCCAAGGCCGAGCAGGTCCTGGGGCCCGGCTGCGAGCCGTGGTGGACGCAGCCGGACCTGACCCGGCTGCCGGGGATCGCGCGGATGGTGTCCGCCGAGACCGGGGTGCCGCTCACCGTCACCACCCCCATCGTGGGCACCGGCGTCGCCACCATCTCCACCGGCACCCCCTTCACACACCCCCAGACCTTCCAGCCCTACGACCCCCGACAGCACCTCGGCCTGGCACCGACCGTGGTCCTCACCCACCTCGCCAGCCACCGCGTGCTACGCGCGGTCGCCGAGCGACTCGGCCACCATCTGGACCCGGCCCAGACCCGCACCGCACTGGCCTGGGTCAAGGACCGCGCCTACCGCCAGAGCCACGCCGTCGTCGCCGACGCGGACTTCGCCGCCTACCTCGACGGCCTGACCGCCGCCACGCCCGGATCATGAACGGACCCGCCCCCATGCCGGCCACCACCTCGCTCGACACCAGTGCCGCCACCCGCGCCCTGACGGCCGGACGGGCCGTCATCCTGCCCAACCCCAGCCCCCTGACCTACGTCGTCACCGCCACCACCCCCCAGGCCGTCAACAACGCCAAGGGCCGCCCCACCGACCAGGAAGTCGCCCTGTGGGTCCACGACGACACCACCTGGACCGGCCTCACCACACAACTCGACCTGGCACCGGCCGCCCTGCGCACCGCGCTCACCCTGCTGCGCGACCACCTGGTCACCCTCCTGGTACCGGTACGCACCGACACCCCGCCACCGGGCTGGACCACCCCCGCCCTCCGCGACGGACACCTCCTGCTCTTCGGCGCCCGCTGGCAACCCCTGACCCCGCTGCTCACGCTCTTCCCACGCCTGTACGTCAGCAGCGCCAACCGCACCGGACACCCACCCGCCGCCACCGCCCCCCAGGCAACCGCCATGTTCGGACCCGACACCCCCGTCACCGACGCCGACACCCTGCGCCACACCGACACCCCCCACGCCGCCACCACCATGCTGCGCATCACCCCCGACGGGGACCTGGCCCACATCCGCCACGGAGCCCAGGACCAGGCCCACGACTCGGACCCCAGCCGCTACCTGGCACACCTGCGCACGGCGACAGCCTGTTGAGATCCCCGACCCCCGCCACAGGGGCACGCTTCCCCCCGTCGTGGTTTCGTGACCTCCGCCGGGGCGCAGTGCCGTCCGGCGGGGAGCACGGGCCCCGGTCAATCCGGCGGCCAAGTCCTCGGTGCCTTCGATCGGGCCGATGCGCGCTAGTCACGGGGCCCGACGGTCGATAGGGAGAGTGGCTGGCGAGCGGTGGTTCCGCCGGATCGAGGTGGCCAACCGAGCGGACGACGATCTGGGCCCCGTCGCTCGGTGTAGCTGGAGCGACGGGGCCCAGATGGCGAACCCCTACTGATGACCCGTCAGTCCAGGTCGGGCCCGGTGCACGACGGGTGCACACGAGGACGAGGACGGACGAGAATCGCCGAGAGCTCATGAGAGGCGTTTTCGCAGCTCAGAGGACGTGTGACGATGGTTTGTCGAGCAGGGCCAACAGCCTCGATCTAGAGGTCGTAGTAGTACTCGAACATGCCTCTGAGCTGCGGAAATGATGGGCTCATGGAAGGTCATTTCACAACCAGTGCACACGCGGCGGCCTCAACGGATGAAGTGCGCTGAGAAGGACCGAGCAGTGACGAGGGATTGCGTCGGTTGGTCGCTGTAGGGCGCTACGCAGTGCTACCGAGCGAGGCTGTCCCAGGACGAGGCAGCCGACTGACCGCCAGAGCCCTAAGCCTCCGTTCGCGTCAGAATCGGAACACGCCGAGATCTCGCACCGTGTCGGCCAGGGCGCGGATGAGGTCGTTCTCGGATTCGGTCCGCCAGACCAGGGCGAAGGTCATGGTCGTCAGGTCGGGGACGGGAAGCCATCGGATGTTCGACAGACCCCAGTACCTGGTGACATGGCCTGGGAAGCCGTGGATGATCTCGCCCATGCCGACCAGGTTGATCAGCTCGTCGGCATGGTCCGCGGACGCGATGCGCTCGATCGGCCGGCCTCGTGGGGTGTGGAAGGGCAGGTAACTGTCCTCCCAGTAGTCCGGCATGCCGAGGGCAGTGCCGTGCGGGAAGTCGGCGAACAGCTCCAGTGGCACGGAGTCCCGTCCCGCGAGCCGGTGGTCGGCGGCCACGGCAAGGATCCGGGAGTCGGTGCACAGGGCCGGCCCGACGGTGAAGTCCGGCTCTTCCACAGGCAGCCAGGGGACAACGACGTCGGTGGCACCGTTGCGGAGCTGGCCGAACACGTCGGTGAAGGTTGCCTGGCGGATCTGGAGTCCCCATTGCGGGTACCGCGCGCGGAACGCCTTCCAGTAGGGGTGCAGATCGACGAGGTTGAAGGGCAGCAGGCTGACGCGGAGCCGTGCGGTGATGCCGTGGGCTGCCAGCCGGGCGCGCTCCAGGGATTCGTGCAGGCCCGCGTAGACCGGTTGCAGATCGTCGCGGAACTGCCGGCCGACCTCGGTCAGGCGCACCGTGCGGCTGGTGCGGGTGAAGAGCTCGGCGCCGATGCGCCGCTCCTGCTGCTTGATGGCCTGACTCACACGTGCCGCGGAGACGTGCAGCCGCTGTGCGGTCCGTCCGAAATGCAGTTCCTCGGCCAGTACCAGGAAGATCTCGATGTCCCGCAGCTCCACCGGCTCCCCAGCCCTCCATCGTTAACCCGGCGGTTATCGAACAGCGCGGAACTCTACCTTGATCACCGTCGCGAGTCGCACGAGGGTTGAGGGCATGAAATCCGACCGGCGTGATGCGATCGATCTGACCGTGGTGCGGGCGATGCACGATGCCCTGCGCCGGGAACTGGCCCACCTTGACCGGATCACAACCGCCGCGGACCGTGACACACAGGGTGTACTGACCGCCGCTGCCGGATGGCAGATGTTCAAGCAGGCCCTCCACGCCCACCACTCCGCCGAGGACGACGCCCTGTGGCCCGCGCTGCGCCGAAGCCTGGTCGGCCGCCCGAAGGAGCTGGCTCTCCTGGAGGCTTTGGAGGCCGAACACGCCGCCATCCGACCGCTGATCGAGGCCATCGACACCGCGCTGGCCGACCCGCAGGTGGACTCGCTGCGGTTGGGTGACTTGACCGACGCGCTGGCCACCGGCCTGGCCGGACACCTCGAACACGAGGAGGACGGGGCTCTGCCGTTGATCCAGCAGGCGTTGACGGCCGAGCAGTGGGGCCGATTCGCCAACGTCCATGCGCAGCGCATCGCCCGGGGCGCACCAGTTCTGCTGCCGTGGCTGCAGGACGGGGCCGACGAAGCGACGGTGGCGAAGCTGCTCGCCCCACTGCCTGCCGCCACGCGCGCCGCTTTCACCGACGAGTGGCTACCGGCTTACATCGCTCTGGACCGTTGGAGTCCCGGTACCGCGAACCAGTTGACCTGGGTGGCCACCGGGGCGGACGGCGTCCCGGTCGCAGTCGCGGGGCCGACCCCGTCCGCGCCATGACCGCGGTGGTCGCTGACCGCGGGGACACCCTGCTGATCGTCGCCGCCGTCCACGACGACGGCACCATGGCCGGCTACACCGAGATCGTCCTGCCCCACGGCGCCTCGCCGCGGGCGCAGCAGTACGACACGGCGGTCGTGCCCGCGCACCGCGGGTCCGGCCTCGGGCTGTGGGCCAAAGCCGCCATGGTGCGCCGGCTGCGCGCCGAGCACCCGGGTGTGGCCGAGATCGAGACGGACAACGCCCACGACAACGTCCACATGGTGGCGGTCAACCACGCACTTGGCTTCCGCTCCTGCCGGCGCACACACGAATTCCAGCTCGACGTGCCCGCAGCCTGACCCACAACCTCATCCTCCTCACAGAATCGACAGTCCATGCGCAAGCTGACCTATTACGTCGCCACCACGCTCGATGGCTTCATCGCGGGCCCGGACGGTGGTGACCCCACCGGTCCGAACGGCTTCTGGCCCATATCGGAGGACTACATCCAGCACCTCGTGGCCGAGTACCCGGAGACGCTGCCCGTCCAGGCCCGGCAGGCACTGTCCGTCACGGCGGAGGGCACGCACTTCGACACTGTGCTCGAGGGGCGGCGCAGCTACGAGATCGGTCTCGCGGCCGGCATCACCGACGCCTACCCCCACCTGCGTCACCTGGTGTTCTCCCGGACCCTGACCGAGAGCCCGGACCCGGCCGTCGAACTGGTCGCCGACGACCCGGTGGCAACCGTGCGCGAGCTCAAGCAGCAGGACGGCAAGGACATCTGGCTGGTCGGCGGCGCCGAGCTCGCGGGCTCCCTGTACGCCGAGATCGACACGCTGATCCTCAAGGTCGGCCCGCTGACCATCGGCGACGGGCTCCCGCTGTTCTCCCACAAGGCCGTCTTCGACCCGCGCAACTGGACACTCGCAGACCACACCGTTCTCAAGAGCGGCGCTGTGATCCTCACCTACACACGCGTCAGCAGCTGAGTGACCCGGGCGGGCGGCACTCGCGGAGGCCGGGCGCGGACGCGCTCAGAGGGCTACGCAGGCGCCGCCTGCTCCGGTACCGAGGCATGCTGGACCGGTTCGAAGCCGCCAGCAGTGACCCCAACATCGCTCCGCGATTCCCGTTCGGCAGTCCGCATCCGGACGTCACCCAGCTTGCAAATCCTCCGATGCGGCGCTGCCGATCTCACAAGCAGAAATCGACGGTGTGGCGTGGGCGCCGAGCTGGGGTCGCAGGACGTCGAAGGAGACCCCTGTTGTCGAAAACGAATGATCCCGCTGTGCGTGCGGTCGAATCGGAGCGGGATTATGTGTCCTCCTTGTACGAGTTGCTCACTGGGCGGCTTTCCGAGGCGCGAGTGCACCGGGCGAGGGTGCTGAAGGCCCCGGCGGGCAGCGCCGGTGAGGCATACGAGGGAGAAATCGCCACCGAGCGTCTGGCCAAGGAAATCGGCCGGCTGGAGGGCGCCGAAAAGGGGCTGGTCTTCGGGCGCATCGACTGGACGGATGGCACGGCGCTGCGCATCGGGCAGATCGGACTGCAGACGGAGGAGGACGACCTGCCTCTGCTCGTGGACTGGCGCGCGAACGCGGCGCGGTCCTTCTACGAGGCGACACCGGTCCACCCGATGGACCTGCGGCGGCGCCGGCACCTGCGCCTCGAGGAGCGCACGGTCATCTCGGTGAGCGACGAACTGCTGGACGGGACCGCCCTGACCGACGAGGACGTCGTGGGGGACGGCCCGCTGACCGAGGCTCTGTCGCCGAGCGCCTGCCCCACCTGACCGCGCAGGAGCGGTCCCTTCTGCTGCGCGCTCCGGACGACCCGTGGACCGATGCCGATGTGCCGTTGCTGGACGAGGCGCAGGAACTGACCGCCATGCAGTGGCGGATGATCGTCCGCCGCTGCCCGGCAAGGTCGATGACGCTGGTGGGCGACTTCGCCCAGGCAGGCCCGGTCGCGACGGCACGCGACTGGAAGGAAGCACTGAGCCCCCACGTCGGACCGCGGTTCAAACTGCACGACCTGACCGTCAGCTACCGCACCACGCAGGAGGTCCTGGAGAGCGTTCGGGACCTGCTTACGCGGATCGCTCCGGACCAGAAGCCCACACGGTCACTGCGAAGCGGTGAGGGCCCTCACACCGTGACCACACCTCCGGACGGGTTGGCCACCGCCGTCGCTCAGGAACTCCGCGCCCAGAGCACCGCGCACCCGGGCGAGCTCCTGGGAGTGATCTGCGCGGACCCCAGGGTGAGCGAGCTGACGGCCCAGGGTACCGCTCACCACGCACGCATCGTGCCGGCGCCCGAAGCACGCGGCCTGGAATTCGACGGGGTCGTCGTCATGAACCCCGAGGAAATCATCACGGCCCGCCCCGGTGGGGAAAGGGACCTGTACGTAGCCCTGACCCGGGCCACCAAGCGCCTCTGCACCATCACCGCCCGGCCCGTTTGACGACTCGGCGCCCGCGTCGTCGCCGCGGGCGCACCCGGCACGGTACAGACACCGGCCCGCGCGGTGGTGGTTCAGGTCGCTGAGAGGTCTCGTGCCGAGATCGAACTCAGTGCACTCCCATTTCACATCGCGAGCCCCAAAGCCTTCGGAGCGAGTCGGCCACGCGCCGTTTCCGCAGGTCAAAGACGTGCTGACCTGCGGAAACGAGGAGAGATCGAACTGCGTTTCCGCAGGTCGGAGTACCTACTACAGGTCGTAGTACAGCTCGAACTCGTGCGGGTGCGGGCGCAGGGCGATGGGGGCGATCTCGTTGGTGCGCTTGAAGTCGATCCAGGTCTCGATCAGGTCCGGGGTGAAGACGTTGCCCGCGAGCAGGTACTCGTGGTCGGCTTCCAGGGCTTCCAGGACGGCCGGGAGCGAGGAGGGCACCTGCGGAACGTTGGCGTGCTCCTCGGGGGCCAGCTCGTAGAGGTCCTTGTCGACCGGCTGCAGCGGCTCGATCTTGTTGCGGATGCCGTCGAGGCCGGCCATCAGCATGGCGGAGAAAGCCAGGTACGGGTTGGAGGACGGGTCCGGCGCGCGGAACTCGATGCGCTTGGCCTTGGCGTTGGAGCCGGTGATCGGGATGCGGATCGCGGCCGAGCGGTTGCGCTGCGAGTAGACCAGGTTGACCGGGGCCTCGAAGCCCGGCACCAGGCGGTGGTAGGAGTTCACCGAGGGGTTGGTGAACGCCAGCAGTGAGGGGGCGTGCCGCAGCAGGCCGCCGATGTAGTAGCGGGCGGTGTCGGAGAGGCCGGCGTAGCCCTGCTCGTCGTAGAAGAGCGGGGAGCCGTCGGTCCACAGCGACTGGTGGACGTGCATGCCCGAGCCGTTGTCGCCGAAGATCGGCTTCGGCATGAAGGTGGCGGTCTTGCCGTTCCGCCAGGCGACGTTCTTGATGATGTACTTGAACAGCATCAGGTCGTCGGCGGCGTGCAGCAGGGTGTTGAACTTGTAGTTGATCTCCGCCTGGCCGGCCGTGCCGACCTCGTGGTGCTGGCGCTCGACCTCCAGCCCGGCCTTGGCGAGTTCCAGCGACATCTCGGCACGCAGGTCGGCGAAGTGGTCGACCGGCGGGACGGGGAAGTAGCCGCCCTTGTACTTGACCTTGTAGCCGCGCGCGTCGCCCTCGGCGGCGCCGGTGTTCCAGGCGCCGGCCTCCGAGTCGATGTGGTAGAAGGAGGCGTTGGCGCTGGTCTCGAAGCGGACCGAGTCGAAGACGTAGAACTCGGCCTCGGGCCCGAAGAACGCGGTGTCGGCGATGCCGGAGGAGGCGAGGTAGGCCTCGGCCTTCTTGGCGACGTTGCGCGGGTCGCGGCTGTAGGCCTCGCCGGTGACCGGGTCCTGGATGAAGAAGTTGATGTTGAGGTGCTTCTCGGCCCGGAAGGGGTCGAGCCGGGCCGTGGCGAGGTCCGGGACCAGGGCCATGTCGGACTCGTGGATGGCCTGGAAACCGCGGATCGACGAGCCGTCGAACATCAGGATCTCGGACGGATCGAAGGTCGCCGCAGGTACGGAGAAGTGCTGCAAGACGCCCGGCAGGTCGCAGAACCGGACATCGACGAACTTCACGTCGTTGTCCTGAATGAACTGCTTCACTTCGGCGGCGTTGTTGAACATCCATCCTCCTCGGCGTGCGAATGGGGCTCACCCTAGGAACGGGTCGTTTCCAGTCGGTGACCCGCTCGTTTCCTAGATGTTAACCGCGTCCCCCGCGGGGGCGGCAAAGCCGTACGGGATCGGGCAAATCGCCTCGCCGACCTGGGCGTCCTTCCGTAAGTGGTCTGGACCACTGGGGAAGCTGCCGGAAAGGCCTCCGGAGCCGGATTCACCCGGTCGGGGACCCGCGCCCCGCCCGGAGGGGTGCCGGTGACGGTGCGGGCCGTCAGCCCGGTTAGTGTGGATTCGTGGACACCAGAGAAGCGTTGGGATCGTGGATCGACGGCCCTAAGGCGGCCGCCGAGAAGATGGGCGCCGACTTCGGCCACCGCGGCGAGCGCCTCGGGCTGCCCGCGGAGGGCCCCGGCTCGATCGCCGGCCCCGGCCGCCGGATCGGCGCCCTGTTCGTGGACGGCTGGCTGGTCGCCCTGATCTCCTACGGCCTGATCGCCCGCGGTGACCAGGCCGAGGCCAACCTGTGGACCAGCCCGCTCTACTTCGTGGTCGCGGCCGTGCTGCTCGCCACGACCGGCACGACGGTCGGCAAGCGGCTGTTCGGTCTCCGGGTGATCCGCCTGGACGGTGGCCGCGCGACCATCCCGCAGATCCTGCTGCGCACCCTGCTGCTCTGCCTGGTGGTGCCCCCGCTGGTCTGGGACCGCGACACCCGCGGCCTGCACGACAAGGCGGTCGGCACCGTCGAGGTCCGGATCTAGGGCGGATCCCGGGCCGGTCCCGACGGCCGGCCACGGCGCCCGGCCCGCGACTCCCCGCGCGCGACTCCTCGGGCACGACTCCCGACGCACGACGCGAGACGCAACAGCGCGAGGCGCGGGGCGCACGACGCGACACCGGAACGACCGACACACCGAAACGGCCCCGCCGCGGAGCTTCCGCGGCGGGGCCGTTCTCGTGTCGTCAGGGGCGGGGGAGGGTCAGCGGGCCTGGCCGCCCTTGGGCATCCGGGCGCCCTTGGGCATCGGGCCCTTGGGGATCGGCGCCTTGGAGAGCAGGTCGCCCAGCGCGCGCAGGCGGTCGTTGGTCTCGGTGACCTGGGCGGCGGTGATGGCGCGGGGCAGGCGCATGAGGTGGACCTGCAGCTTCTTCAGCGGGATCTCGCCCTCGCCGTTGCCCACCACGATGTCGTGCACCGGCACGTCGCCGACCACACGGGCCATCTTCTTCTTCTCGGAGGCCAGCAGCTGGCGCACCCGGTTCGGATTGCCCTCACCGATCAGCGCGATGCCGGCCCGGCCCACCGCGCGGTAGACCGCGTCCTGGTTGCGGGTGACCGCGACCGGGGTGGTGTTGGAGCTCCAGCCGCGCCGGATGTTGTTCAGCACCGCCGCGACGGCCCCCGGCTGCCCCTCCATCTGTCCGAACGCGGCGCGCTCGGCCCGGCGCCCGAAGACGATCGCCATGGCCAGCACGGCCACGATGAAGCCCAGGATGCCCAGGTAGACGGGGTGGTCGATTGCGAAGCCGATGGCGAGGAACACGCCGAAGGTCAGCAGGCCGACGCCGGCGATGATCAGGCCGATCTTGGTGTCGACCTTCTTGGTCATGGTGTACGCCAGGCGGATCTGCTTCAGTCGCCCGGGGTTCTCGGATGTTTCCCTCGCCATAACGCTCATGGTACGTGGCACCGGTAGGGGATATCCAAGCCCGGGTACCCGTTCGCCCGAACCGTGACCCGTGTGCCCGTACGCCGTCGCGCTCAGCGACGTCCGGGCGCACCCGCCGTACCCGCCGTCCCCGCCGTGCCGACCGTCCCCGCCGCACCCGCGGCCTCCACCGCCACCGCGTCGTGCCGGCGGTCCGCCGCGTGCTGGCGGTTCTCGCACACCGACGCCCAGGCGTTGCGGCGCGCGTGCTGCTGGCCGGGCGCCAGCAGGACGCTCTCGGCGAACCGCAGCGCCACCCTCACCGACCTGATCCGCATTGCCATCCCGAACAGCTCCTCTCGTGGCTGAGAAGAATCGAACGCTCGCTGGGCGTCCATCGTCCCCACCCCGTGTTACCAGCCCGTGACCAGGCAGTCAAAGCGTGGTGAAACCCGGAAGGGCGGAGCCGCGGCTCCGCCCTTCCAATGGCTCAAACCTGACGCGACCGGTCAGACCGCGGCCTGTTCGCGCCGCTCCAGCGCCTGCCGGTACAGCCGGCCGGCGCGGTACGACGAACGCACCAGCGGGCCCGACATGACGCCCGCGAAGCCCAGCTCCTCGGCCTCCTGCTGGAGCTCGACGAACTCGTGCGGCTTCACCCAGCGCTCCACCGGGTGGTGGCGCAGCGAGGGGCGCAGGTACTGGGTGATGGTGATGAGCTCGCAGCCGGCGCCGACCAGGTCGGCGAGCGCCTGGCTGACCTCCTCGCGGGTCTCGCCCATGCCCAGGATCAGGTTGGACTTGGTGACCAGTCCGGCCGCGCGGGCCTGGGTGATGACGTCCAGCGAACGCTCGTAGCGGAACGCGGGGCGGATCCGCTTGAAGATCCGCGGCACCGTCTCGACGTTGTGCGCGAGCACCTCGGGGCGGGAGGAGAAGACCTCGGCCAGCTGCTCGGGCACCGCGTTGAAGTCGGGGATGAGCAGCTCGACGCCGGTGCGGCCGCTCTCGCGGTCGGCGGTCATCGCGTGCACCTGGCGCACGGTCTCGGCGTACAGCCAGGCGCCGCCGTCCGCCAGGTCGTCGCGGGCGACGCCGGTGATGGTGGCGTAGTTGAGGTCCATGGTGACGATGGACTCGGCGACCCGGCGCGGCTCGTCGCGGTCGAACTCGGCGGGCTTGCCGGTGTCGATCTGACAGAAGTCGCAGCGGCGGGTGCACTGGTCACCGCCGATGAGGAAGGTCGCCTCGCGGTCCTCCCAGCACTCGAAGATGTTGGGGCAGCCGGCCTCCTGGCAGACCGTGTGCAGCCCCTCCTTCTTCACCAGCGACTGGAGGGCGTTGTACTCCGGGCCCATCTTCGCGCGGGTCTTGATCCACTCGGGCTTCCGCTCGATGGGGGTCTCGCTGTTGCGGACCTCCAGGCGGAGAAGCTTCCTGCCGTCGGGTGCGACAGCGGACACGTGCGACTCCTAGAACTAGACGGGGTACCCCCAGGGTACGCCTGTGGTTGTACGGCCTTCGCCGGGCCTGCCGCCCTGCAATCGCAGGGCAACACGACTACCGGTGAGTAGATTCCCAGTGCTCGGGGGTTTCCCGTGGCAGCGTCCGCCGGTTCGGCGGCCGAGCACCGACCGGGGCCACCTGCCGACCGCCGATCGGGTCACCGACCGAGCGTCGACCGGGGTCACCGACCGGACGCCGGTCGGGTCAGCGGCTGAGTGCGGGTTCGGGCAGCTCGGCGAAGAGCTCCGCCAGGTGCCGCTCGACCACCGGCGCCGCCTCGGCGACCGGGAGCCCGCGCTTCAGCTCGCCGGAGAGCGAGGCCACGCCCGCGTCCCGGATGCCGCACGGCACGATCTTGTCGAACCAGGTCATGTCCGGGTCGCAGTTCAGCGCGAAGCCGTGCATGGTCACCCCGCGGGCGACCCGCACGCCGATCGCGGCGAGCTTGCGGTCGTCGCCGCGCTGCCCGGCGTTGGAGGGCGCGTACTCGGGGCCGGCCAGGCGCGGGTCGATGCCCAGCGGCAGGCCCATCCGCAGGGTCAGCTTGCCGATGTCCACCACCTGGGCCGGGTCGACCACGGCGTCCGGGAGGGAATCGCCCAGCACCCAGACCCCGCTGCGGCCCTCGACCCGGGTGGTGTCGACGCCGAACTCGGCGGCGGCGCGGATCAGCGCCTCCTCCAGCCGGCGGACGTAGGCGATGACGTCGATCGGGTCGGGCAGCTTGACGATCGGGTAGCCGACCAGCTGGCCGGGGCCGTGCCAGGTGATCTCGCCGCCCCGGTTGACCTCGACCACCGGGGTGCCGTCCAGCGGCAGGTCGGCGGGGTTGGTGCGCTTGCCCATGGTGTACACGGACTGGTGCTCCAGCAGGAGGACGGTGTCGGGGATCTCGTCCGCGACCCGCAGCGCGTGCAGCCGCTGCTGCTCCTCCCACGCCTCCGGATAGGACACGGTGCGCTCACCTATGCCCATGTGAACAAAACGCACGTTCTCGCTCACCGCTTTGAGCTCCTTGCCAGGCGTTCGAGACCAACCTCGCCACTGTACGCCCCGGCCCGGTCGAATCCTCAGCCTCCCGCCAGCAGCTGCAGCCGCAGCGCGAGCTGGAGTTCCAGGGACCGCTCCGGGTGGTTCCAGTCCGGCCCGAGCAGCGCCTCGACCCGGTCCAGCCGCTGGACCACCGTGTTCACGTGGACGTGCAGCTCGTCCTTGGCCCTGGTGAGGCTGCCGCCGCAGTCGAAGTAGGCGCGCAGGGTGCGGACCAGCTCGGTGCCGCGCCGGGCGTCGTACGTGAGCAGCGGGCCGAGCGTCGCGCCGACGAAGCCGTCCACGTCGTGGCCGTCGCCGAGCAGCACGCCGAGGAAGCCGAGCGCGCGGGCCGAGGAGCCCTCCCCGGCGCGGCCGAGCACCCGCAGCGCCCGTACGCAGCGCAGACCCTCGGCGTGGGCGGCGGCCAGCGCGGTGGGGCCGGCGGACGGGCGGCCGACGCCGACGGTGACCGGGAACCCGGCCAGCCGGGCCAGCCGTTCGGCGGCCTGCCGGGCGGTCTCCTCGGGGTGGCCGGGATGGCCGGGATGGCCGGGATGGCCGGGCTGCCCGGGACCGTCAGGACCTTCCGGGCCCCCGGGCTGCTCGGCGGCGCCGGTCTCGACGGGCACCAGCAGCACCACCGCCTCGCCGTGCTCGGCGCTGACGCCCCGTGAGCCGAACAGGTACCGCCGGGCCGCGCCCGCCAGCCGTCCCCGGTCGGTGCCGGTCGACCCGGCGGAACCGGCCGGCCCGGCCGGTTCCGCGACCAGCACCAGGTGCGGTCGGGCGAGGTCGACGCCGAGCCGGCGGCCGCGCGCGGTGAGCCCGGCGGGGTCGCGCTCGGGCGCGGTCAGCAGGTCGGTGAGCAGCTCGCCGCGGATCCGGTTCTCCGTCTCGGCCACCGAGCGGCGCAGCAGCAGGAGCAGCGCGGTCACCACGCTGGCCCGTTCGAAGAGCCGCCGGTCGGCGTCGTCGAGGTCGGGCCGTCCGCGCAGCACCATGGTGCCGAGCGCGTCGTGCCCGGCCAGCACCGCGCAGACCCACAGGTCGCCGTGGCGCGCGGACCGGCCCTCGGCGCGGGAGGCGGCGACCGCCCCGGCCAGTTCGGCGGCGGGTGCGGACCGGCCGGCCAGCGGCTCGCCCTCGGCGTCGAGGACCGCTATCTCGCCGTCCAGCAGTGCCGCGACGGCGGCGGCGACGTCCGGCACCTCGGCGCCGCGCAGCACCAGGTCGGTGAGCCGGTCGTGGGCCTGCTCGGCGCGCTGTACGGCGGCGGAGTGCGCCCGGACCAGCTCGTTGGCGGCGTTCAGCTCGGCGAGCGCGGCCCGGGTGTCGGCCAGCGACTTGGCGGTGTCCAGGGCGATCGCGGCGTGCGCGGCCAGCGTGCAGAGCAGCGCGACCTCGTCGGGGGAGAAGGCGCGCGGCGAGCGGTCGGCGGCGAACAGGACGCCGATGACCTGCCCGCCGAGCAGCAGCGGCACTCCGATGATCGCGACCAGGCCCTCGTCCAGCACGCCCGCGTCGATCGTGCCGGTGTGGTGGAAGCGTTCGTCGGTGCGGTAGTCGGGGGTCGCGTACGGGCGGGCGGTCTGCGCGACCAGCCCGCCCAGGCCGTCGCCGAGGCTGAGCCGCAGGGTCTGGAACAGGACGGAGACCGAGCCGTCGGTGACCCGCATGTAGGTGTCGCCCGCGGCCTCGTCCGGCAGGGTCAGGTACGCGGTGTCGGTGCCGAGCAGCATCCGGGCCCGGCGGACGATCGCCTGGAGCACGGTGTCCAGCTCCCGGGAGCCGGCCAGGTCTCCGGCGGTGTCGAAGAGCGCGGTCAACTCGGCTTCCCGGCGCCGGTGCTGACGGAGCGTCCGGTGGACCCGCAGGGCCTGCCAGGTGGCGTCGTCGATCTCGGCGAGGACGGCGGCCGGCGCCCCGCGGCGGCGGGCGTCGGCCAGTACGTCGGCGAAGTCCTCGGTGGCGGCGCCCGAGGCGAGCAGGTCGAGCAGCCGCCGCAGCGCGGGCGCGGCGCCCTCGTGAGGATGGGTCATGGGTGCGTGCCGCCAATCGGCGTCGGTCCGTCGATTCCGGGAATCGCGATGGTAGCGGCTCGGCCCTCGGGCGGCGGCGGGCCTTCCGGCCGCCGACCGCGGGCCACGGCGGGTTTTCCGGCCACGAACCTCAGGCGACGGCGGGCTTCCCGGCCGCCGAGGCGTCCGCCGGCTGTCCCTCCTGCCCGGGCTGCCCCTCCTGCCGCGCGGCCTCGGTGAGGTCCTGCCCCCTGGTCTCCCGCCCGCAGAGCACCGCGAGGATCGTGATCGCCGCCGCGATGGCGATGTACACCGAGATGGGGGTGGCGCTGCCGTAGTCCTTGAGCAGCGCGGTGGCGATCAGCGGCGCCGGGGCGCCGGCCGCCACGGAGGCGAACTGGGCCCCGATCGAGGCGCCCGAGTACCGCATCCGGGTGGCGAACATCTCGGAGAAGAACGCGGCCTGGGGCGCGTACATCGCGCTGTGGAAGACCAGCCCGATGGTCACCGCGAGGACCAGCGACCCGAACGAGTGGGTGTCCACCATCCCGAAGAAGACGAACGCCCAGATCCCGACCCCGGTCGCGCCCACCAGGTACACCGGCTTGCGCCCGACCCGGTCGGACAGCGCGCCGAACAGCGGGATCAGCGCGAACTGGACCGCGGACGCGATCAGGACGGCGTTCAGCGCGCTCTGCTTGGCGAAGTGCGCGTGCGTGACGGCGTAGGTCAGCACGAAGGTCGTCATCACGTAGTACGAGATGTTCTCCGCCATCCGCGCGCCCATCGCCACCAGCACCTCCCGCCAGTGGTGCTTCAACACGCCGACCAGCGGCGGCTGTTCGACGACCGGCCGGTTCCGCTGCGCCGCCAGCGCGGCCTGGAACAGCGGCGACTCGTCCACCGCGAGCCGGATCCACATCCCGATCCCGACCAGCACCGCGGACAGCAGGAACGGCACCCGCCACCCCCAGGCCAGGAACGTCGACTCCGACTGCACGGAGGTCATCAGCGACAGCACCCCCGCCGCCAGCAGGTTCCCGGCCGGGGCCCCGCCCTGCGGCCAGGAGGCCCAGAAGCCCCGGCGTCGTTGGTCCCCGTGCTCCGACACCAGCAGCACGGCCCCGCCCCACTCACCGCCGAGCGCGAAGCCCTGCACCAGCCGCAGCGCCGTCAGCAGCACCGGCGCCGCGACCCCGATCGAGTCGTACGTCGGCAGCAGGCCGATCGCCGTGGTCGACCCGCCCATCAGCAGCAGGCTCAGCACCAGCAGCTTCTTGCGCCCCACCCGGTCCCCGAAGTGACCGAACACCAGGGCCCCGATCGGCCGCGCCGCGAACCCGATCGCGTAGGTGAGGAAGGACAGCAGCGTCCCGGTCAGCGGGTCGCTGTGCGGGAAGAACAGCTTCCCGAACACCAGCGCCGCGGCCGTGCCGTACAGAAAGTAGTCGTACCACTCGATGGTCGTGCCGATCAGGCTGGCGGCCACCACTCTCGGGAGTGAGGTGCGCGCAGCCGTACCGCTTGCAGAGGCGTTCATGTGCCACCACTTCCAGGGCCGGGGGAGTCGATGTCGCCACAAGGTAGGAACCGCCCGGCCCGGGGACTATGTGACCGACGCACATAGTCCCCGGAGTGGCTATGAGTGACGACTCCATAACCACCGCGGCTGCTGATCGCTGTCCGTCGCAGTCCGTCGCTGCCCGTCGCCGTTCCGGCACGGCCGGAACGGCGGCGTCGCGCACGGTGGCGTCGCGCACGGCGATGTCGCACGCGGAGCTCAGTGCGCCGTCCAGCCGCCGTCGACCGGGAGGCTGGCGCCGGTGATGTAGGAGGCGGTGGGGGAGCAGAGCCAGAGGGCGAACTGGGCGACCTCGTCGGGTTCGATCAGGCGCTTCACGGCGGTGCGGTCGAGCATGATCTGCTCGACCACCTCGTCCTCGTGGATGCCGTGGGCGAGCGCCTGGGCGGCGATCTGCTTCTCCACCAGGGGGGTCCGGACGTAGCCGGGGTTGATGCAGTTGCTGGTGACGCCGTACGGCGCGCCCTCCAGGGCGACCGTCTTGCTCAGGCCCTCCAGGGCGTGCTTCGCGGTGACGTACGCGGACTTGAAGGGGCTGGCCCGCAGGCCGTGGACGGAGGAGATGTTGACGACCCGTCCCCACTCCCGCTCGTACATGTGCGGCAGGGTCCGGCGCAGGATGCGGAACGGTGCCTCGACCATCACGCGTTGGATGAGGGTGAACCGGTCGGGCGGGAACTCGTGCACGGGCGCGACGTGTTGGAGCCCGGCGTTGTTGACCACGATGTCGGCGTCGTCCGGCAGGGCGTCCACGGCCTCGGGGTCGGAGAGGTCGGTGACGATCGCGTGCCCGCCGATCCGCTCGGCGAGCTCCTCGGCCGGGCCCGCCGAGAGGTCGACGACGTAGACCCGGGCGCCGGCCCCGGCGAAGGCCTCGGCACAGGCCCGGCCGATGCCCGAGGCGGCTCCGGTGACCAGGGCCGTCCGACCGTCGAGCGGGCGGGCTGTAGTGGTGTCCATGGCCGAGAACGGTAGGAATCCGGCGCCCCGGCTCCCATGTGGCGGGCCACCACAGCATCCCGCCGGGCTGTGGCGGCAACCACTACGACCATCGCTCGACGGTTCGACCGCGGAAGGCCAAACCCATGATGACCCCGCTTCCCCACAATGGGCGCGGTTGCTTCACCCGTTCGGAGGATTGCTCGGTCAGATCCGCCCATAGCGCCCGAATGCTCGCTACATTCACGCCGATTCCCGACAGGGGGCGCCGCCCCAGGCCGCCGAAGTGCTGGTAGAGCCCGGTGCGACGTCCGAGAGGTGTTGACAGACATGCCCCAACGGCCTGCAACCGACAGCCCGGCGTACGGACCGCTCGACCCGCTCGGCCAGCACCGAGGTCCGGTCGACCGGACCCTTCCGGACGCCCCCGACGCCCTGGACCCCGACGCCCTGACGGGCGACACGCTGACGGGCGACACGCTGACCGCCGACGACTCGACCGCCGACGACCTGAGGCTGCCCGCGCAGGCCACACCCGACCGGCACGAGGGCCCCGTCGCCCCCGCGCCCGCGCGGAGCACCGGCCACTCCGGCCCGGCCCCGCAGAACGGCCAGCTCGCCGCGCTGATCGAGGAGGCCGGCTTCTCGCACGCCGGACTGGCCCGCCGGGTCGACCAACTCGGCCTGGAGCACGGCCTCGACCTGCGCTACGACAAGACCTCGGTCACCCGCTGGCTGCGCGGCCAGCAGCCCCGCGGCGCCACCCCGGCCCTGATCGCCGAGGTCTTCACCCGTCGCCTGGGCCGCCGCCTGACCGCCCAGGACCTCGGCCTGGACGCCTGCGCCCCGGTCTACGCGGGCCTGGAGTTCGCCGAGACCCCGCAGGAGGCGGTGGACATCGTGGCGAGCATGTGGCGCAAGGACAACGGCCCGCAGTCCGAGCTGCGCCGGATCGCCTTCACCCCGGCCGGTCTGGTGGTGCCCAGCCGGGACTGGCTGATCGGCCGCACCGACGAGCGGGTCGCCCGGGACGGCTCCACCCTGAGCCGCCAGGACACCGCCACCGGCCCGCCGGCCGCCGGCTCCGGCCCGGTCCCCGGCTCGGGCCCGGTCCCCGGCTCCGGCGCGGGCCCCGTGAGCCCGGCGCGCGCCCCGGCCGTCGGCCCGCCCGTCGGCCTCTCCGGCGCGTCCGTCACCCGCGGCACCGCCGGGACGACCGGCACCGCCCCCACCATCGGCCGGGTGCCCACCCAGAGCCGCCGGCCACCGGTCGCCGTCGAGCCGCCGTACACCGACCCGGCCCGCGAGTCCCGCCCCGCCCTGCGGGTCGGCCGCGGCGACATCGCCGCCATCCGCGCCGTCGGCGACCTCTTCCGCGCGCTCGACCACGCCTACGGCGGCGGCCACGCCCGGCAGGCACTGGTCCGCTACCTGGAGAGCGAGGCCGAGCCGATGCTGCGCGGCCGCTACGGCGAGCAGATCGGCCGGGCCCTGTTCGGCGCGGTCGCCGACCTGACCCGGCTGGCGGGCTGGACGTCCTTCGACATCGCCGCGCACGGCCTCGCCCAGCGCTACTTCGTCCAGGCGCTGCGCCTGTCCCAGGCCGCGGGCGACCGCGCGCTCGGCGGCTACGTGCTGGTGACGATGAGCCAGCAGGCCGTCCACCTCGGCCACGGCCGGGAGGCGGTCCAGCTCGCCCGGGTCGCCCAGCAGGGGGTGGGCACCGCCGTCCCGCCGGTGGTCCAGTCGCTGATGCACGCCGCCGAGGCCCGCGGGCACGGCCTGCTGGGCGACGTCCGGTCCTGCACCACCGCGCTGGTGCGCGCCGAGCGGGCCCTGGCGGCGGCCCGCATCGGCGACGAACTGCCCGCCTGGGCACGGTACTTCGACGAGGCGCAGCTCTCCGACGAGTTCGCCCACTGCTACCGCGACCTGCAGCAGTGGCGCACGGCCGCGCAGCACGCCGAGAAGTCGCTGCGGCTGCGCTCGCCCGCCTACGCGCGCAGCCGGATCTTCTGCCGGCTGGTGCTGGCCACCGCCCGGCTCGGCATGGGGGACCTCGACGAGGCCTGCACCATGGCGACCGACGCGCTGCGGGCGGCGGGGGAGATGCGTTCGGCCCGCTCGCTGGAGTACGTCCGGGACTTCCACCGCCGGCTCACCCCCTACCGCGGCAGCCCGGTGGCCCGTGCTTTCGAGGAGACGGCCCGCCAGGCAGGGGTGATCTGACCGGCGCGAGGTCCGGATCGGGCTCCGGATCGGGCTCCGGATCGGGCGCCGGGCCGAGGTCCGGGTCGGGTCCGGCGGGCCGGGCTCGCACCGGTTCCCGGCCCGCCGCCTTCGGCCGGACCTTCGCCCGCCGCCGTCGCCGCCCACGTCGCCGCCGCCACCGCCTGCAGCCCGCCATCGCCACCACTGCCCGCCACCGCCGGCCGCGGAGGACCGGCGGGTCCGGGTCGAGCGTGGTGGTGCCGGTGAGCACCGGCCCGGCGAAGGCGCCGCCCGGCGGCCGGCGGCCCCGAGGCCCCGCCGGCGGCCCCGAGGGCCCGGAACGCGGGGCCCTCAGGCCGCCGCCTCCACCTCCCGCGTGTCGGCCGGCACGCCGAGGTCGCGCAGCACCGCCCGGGCCGCCCGCCGCCCGGAGACCAGCGCGCCCTGCACGGTGCTGGTGTCCCGGTGGTCCCCGGCGACGTACAGCCCGGCCAGCAGGCGCACCGGGCGCCGGGTGTTGTGCGGCGGCGGCATCGCCGGCAGCGCGTCCGGGACGTGTCGCACGCTGAGGAACTGCCAGCCCGTCGTCGAGGTGCCGTACAGCTCGGCGAGCCGGGCCCGGACGGCCGGTTCGAGCCCGGCCGGGCCGCCCGCGTCGAAGGCGCGCCGGCCGAGCACGGTGGTGGCGACCAGGGCCTGTCCGGCCGGCGCGTACGAGGGGTGCAGCTCGCTGAGCACCACCGAGTGCGAGACCAGCGGCGGGTGCCCGTTCGGCCGGTCGCCGTCGAGCAGCAGCACGGCCTCGCCCACCGGGGCGCGGTCGGCCGCGTGGTAGAAGGTCGTGACGGGGTGGAAGTCCGGCAGCCGTAGCCCGGGCAGCAGCTCGGCCGCCGAGCGGGCGTCGGTGGCGACCACGACGGCCTGGGCGCCGATCCGCCCGTGGTGCAGGGTCTCCACGCCGTCCGCGCTGATCGAGGTGACCTGCACCCCGGTGCGGACGGTGCCGGCGGGCAGGGCGGTGGCCAGCTGGGCGGGCACCGCCGCGATCCCGCCGGCGGGCAGACAGAGCCGTCCGCGGGCGTACGAGCGCAGCACCAGGTCGGCGACCCGGCTGCTGGTGCCGAGCGCCGGATCGCTGAGCAGGGCGCTGAGCAGTGGGCGCAGGAAGCCGTCGACGGTGCGCGGGGCGAGTCCGTGGCCGGCCAGCGCGCGGGCGGCGGTGGTCTCGGGCCGGGCCTGCAGCCGGCCGATCGGGGCGGTGGCGAGCCGGCCGAGCCAGCTGCCCAGCCGGGCCTTGTCCAGCGGGCTGCCGAGCGGGGCCCGGACGGCGGCCTGCCGGGCGGTGGTGAGCTGCGGGTCCCCGGCGCGGTACCGGCGGCCGCCGCTGTGCACCAGTACGCCGGGCGCGAGCGGGCGCAGGTCGAGGCGGTCGAGGTCGAACGTGCGGCGCAGCTCGGGGAAGGCGGTGTTCAGCAGGTGACTGCCGGCGTCGAGCCGGAATCCGTCCAGTTCGCGGGTGGCCATCCGGCCGCCGATCCGGTCGCTGCTTTCGAGGACCTGGACGGTGAGGCCGTGGCCGGTGAGCGCGCGGGCGGCGGCCAGGCCCGCGAGTCCGGCACCGACCACGACGACGTCCGGGTCGGACGGCCGACGGGCGCGGCGGGTGAAGTCGTACGTGGGCACTGGGGTGCTCCCTCCCTGGTCCCGGGGCTCCGGCCGACGCAGGCAGCGGGGTGCCGGGACACGGTCCGAGGAGGGTGATGCCCCGTCAGTGTGAGCATCAGACAAGCGCATCGAGCCGGATTCGAAGGCCGGCCGGGGTTGTCCGCCATCGGGCGGGGGCGCGGTCACGGACAGTGCGCCGTGGCGGCCGGGTTCGGGGGTCGGCGGGCGCGTACGGTCACCGGGGGCGTGCGACGCGCCCGCCATGTGCTCCCGTGCGCCCCCTCCCGGAGCCCCGTCCGACCCCCGCCCGGCATATGCCCCTGGTCAGGGTGCATGCCGTAGTCGGGGCTACGCACGGGGCCCGGCGCGAGTACGTCAGAGCGCCGCGAGCACCGCCGAGTAGACGTCCGGGTGCGTGAAGCGGAAGCCCGCGTCCGAGAGCCGCCGCGGCACCACCCGGTGACTGCCGACCACCTCGACCGCCAGCTCGCCCAGCACCACCTTGAGCACCGCCTCCGGCACCGGGAACGGCGTCGGCCGCCGCAGCGCCCGCCCGAGCGCGGCGGTCAGCTCGGCGTTGGTCGCCGGGTTCGGTGCCGTCAGGTTGAAGGCGCCGGACAGGTCGTCGTGGTCGATCAGGAAGCGCAGCGCGGCCACCTCGTCGTGCAGCGAGATGAAGCTCCAGTACTGCCGCCCGCTGCCGAGCCGGCCGCCCAGGCCCAGCCGGAACAGCGGGAACATCCGCCCGCCGGCCCCGCCGGCCGAGGAGAGCACCATGCCGGTGCGCGGGTGGACGACCCGGATCCCGGCCCGCTCGGCCGGCCTGGCCGCGGCCTCCCACTCCAGGCAGACCTCGGCCAGGAAGTCGTCACCGGCGGGGGAGTCCTCGTCGATCACCCGGTCGCCGGTCTGCCCGTACCAGCCGACCGCCGAGGCGCTCACGAACACCCGTGGCGGCTCGGGGAGTTCGGCCAGCGCGACGGCCAGCGTCTCGGTGCCGTAGACCCGGCTCTCCCTGATCTCCCGCTTGTAGGCGTCCGTCCAGCGATGGTCGCCGACCCCGGCCCCGGCCAGGTGCACCACCGCCTGGACGCCGACCAGCCCGTCCCGCTCGACCTCACCCAGCAGCGGGTTCCAGCCGATCGCCGTGCTGCCGTCGGGCTGCGGGCCCGTCCTGGAGCGGTGCCGGACCAGCCGGACCACCTCGTGGCCGTCCGCCAGCAGGGAGCGGACGAGCGCCGAACCGATCAATCCCGTGGAACCCGTGACAGCGATGCGCATGCGCCCATCCTCGCAGTTCCCGGGTGTCCCCGGCCTCCCGGCCGTGCCGACCGTGCCGACCGTCCCGCCGTCCCCACCCGTCCCGGCCGTCCCGACCGCCTGTCACGTGCGCATGCGCCTCACTAGCATGACGCGCATGCCCGACGACGATCTGATCATCCGTCCGGCGCAGCCCGAGGACGAGCATGAGCTCGCCGCTCTCGACCGCGCCAGTCGGTCCACCCTGTCCGACGTCTCCCCGGAACCGCCCGCCGGGGCCGGGGTCTTCGACGAACGCCACACCCCCGGGCAGTACCTGCTGGCCGTCCTGGGCGGCCGGATCGTCGGCTACGTCCGCCAGGTCCCGCCGACCCCGCTGGCCGCCAACCGCCACGTCCGTCAGATCCAGGGCCTGGCCGTCGACGGCGCGGTCCGCGGCCGGGGCGTCGGCCGCCGCCTGGTCGAGGCGGCCTGCGAGGCGGCCCGGGCCGAGGGCGCCCGGCGGATGACGCTGCGGGTGCTCGGCTGGAACGCCCCGGCCCGCCGCCTCTACGAGAGCTGCGGCTTCGTCGTCGAGGGCTCGCTGGCCGAGGAGTTCCTGATCGACGGGTCCTACGTGGACGACGTCCTGATGGCCCGCCGACTGCTCGGCTGAGCCAGGATCCCCGGCGGCCGTCCACACCCCGGCGGGCGCGCGGACGCCACCCCGGAAGCGGAGTGGACGCGGAATCGAAGCGGAGTCGAAGCGGCACGGAGGCGGCGTGGAGGCGGCGCTGAGACGGCGCGGAGGCGGTGCAGAGTCGTGACACGCCCGCCCTGTCTGGACCGCCGCGACGCGGGTACCGTACGGCCGTGAGCAACTCGACGCCTCCCGGGTGGTACCCGGTCCAGGGTGCGGACGGCACCCCCGGTCACGAGCGCTGGTGGGACGGCAACGCCTGGACCAACGAGGTCAGGCCGCTCCAAGGCGGTGCCGGACAGCTCGCCGAGGCCCCGACGCAGACCTGGCAGCCCACCGACCAGAAGCCCGGCTACGGCTACCCGGGCGCCGCCGCGCCCCCGGCCTACGGCTACCCCGGGCAGGACGGCTCCCCGGCGGCCGGCTACGGCTACCCCGGGCAGGACGCGTACCAGGGCCAGCCCGGGTACCCGGGCCAGCCGGGCTACCCGCCGGCCCAGGGCGCGGGCTACGGCTACCCGGGGCCGGGCTACCCGCCGCAGGCCCCCGCCAAGAACAGGGCCGGCGTGGCCGTCGGCATCTCCGTCGGGGTGCTGGCCGTGGGCGGGATCATCGCCGCGCTCGTGGTGAACTCCGGAGGCGGCGACCCGAAGGCGGACCCGACCCCGGCTCCCACCGTCACCGTCACCCAGAGCAACAGCCCGTCGCCGAGCCCCACCCCGACCCGGCCCGCCGTCACCCCCACGGTGCCGGCCCCCAAACCGGCGCCGGTCCTGAAGAGCACCATCCCCGACCCGCAGCACGCGATCACCGTCCCGGTCTTCGACGGCTGGGACGGCGGGACCAACTCCGCGCACTCGACGGTCTACCTCGGCAGCGGCCGCTACACCTGCCCGGACGGCAACTCCTGCATCCGCGGCCAGTTCTCGGTCGAGAAGGACACCGTCCAGGGCACCACCCCCAAGTCGGCCGCCGACGCCACGATGCCCACCTACGCCGGGCAGATCTTCACCGGGATCACCTCGCACACCGACTCCGGCTCCGGCTACGTCAGCGTCGCCGGTGTGCTCGGCTACGCCACGCGCTGGCACATCCGGACCTCGGACGGCACCCAGGGGTACGTCCTGCTGGCGGCCGTCCCGGCGAAGGGCGGCGGCTACGTGGTCTTCGAGGGCGGCGTGGACGACGACCCGGTCGCGCCGGACCCCTCGGTGCTGGACCAGATCCTCAAGGGCGTCCAGCAGGACGGCTCGTCCGGCAGCTCCACCTGAGCACCCGGTCCACCCGAGCACTCGATCCAGCCGCGCACCGGGCCGGCCCCGCGCACGGGGCCGGCCCGGCCGAGCAGCCGTACCGCTCAGTCCCCGTACCGCTCCCACACCTTGGGGAAGCGTTTCGCCATCACGTCCGGGTCGTCGAAGTCCAGCGCCGCCCCGGACGGTCGTCCGGCCTGCCGCCCGCCCACCTCGGGCAGCGGCAGCCCGGTCAGCCGCTCGTACGCCTCGTCGGCGGCGTAGCCGATGTCCTCGGCCTCGCCGTCCTCCTCCTCGTCGAACTCGGGCAGCAGGTCGGCCAGGTCGTCCGGTTCGGCCAGCCCGCCCTCGAAGACCTCCCGGCCCTGGGCGATGAGCCAGCAGCGGAAGTAGTCGAAGGTGTCCTCGGAGGCGCCGTCCAGCAGCAGGTAGGCGGCGCCCCACAGGTCGTACCGGTAGGCGCGCTGGAACCGGGCCTCGAAGAGCCGGGCGAAGTCGATCACGTCGTCCGGGGTCAGCCGGACGAGCCGCTCCACCAGCCGGTCGGCCTGCTCGTCGGGATCGCCGTCGGCGGCGTCCCGGGTCTCGTCGATGATCTGCCAGAAGTCCGTCTCGTCCATCACCGCTCCAGCATCCCCGTTCGCCCGCGTCCGCGCATGCCACGACCCGGCGTGGCCCGGGCCGGGAACGGCGGAACCCCGCGCCGTCCGGGGACGACGCGGGGTTCCGCAGGACCGTGGAGGGGTCAGAGGCCGAGCTCGACCTCGAACTCGCCGGCCTCCAGGATCTCCTTGACCGCGACCAGGTAGCGGGCGGCGTCGGCGCCGTCCACCAGGCGGTGGTCGTAGGAGAGCGAGAGGTAGGTCATGTCACGGATGCCGATGGCGGTGCCGCCGTCGGCCTCGATGACCACCGGGCGCTTGACGGTGGCGCCGATGCCCAGGATGGCGGCCTGGTTCGGCGGCACGATCACGGTGTCGAACAGCGCACCGCGCGAGCCGGTGTTGCTGATGGTGAAGGTGGCGCCGGACAGCTCGTCCGGGGTGATCTTGCTGTCGCGGACCTTGCCGGCCAGCTCGGCGGTCTTCTTCGAGATGCCGGCGATGTTGAGGTCGCCCGCACCCTTGATGACCGGGGTCATCAGACCCTTCTCGGAGTCCACCGCGATACCGATGTTCTCGGTGTCGAAGTAGGTGATGGTGCCCTCGGCCTCGTTGATCCGGGCGTTGACGACCGCGTGGGCCTTCAGCGCCTGGGCGGCGGCCTTGACGAAGAACGGCATCGGGGACAGCTTCACGCCCTCGCGGGCGAGGAAGGAGTCCTTGGCCTTGCCGCGCAGCGACATGATCCGGGTGACGTCCACCTCGACCACGCTGGTCAGCTGGGCCTGCTCGTGCAGGGCCTTCATCATGTTGTCGCCGATGACCTTGCGCATGCGGGTCATCTTGACGGTCTGGCCGCGCAGGGCGGACGGCGCGGCGGCGGCCTTCGGCGCGGCGGCCGGGGCGGCAGCGGCGGCGGGGGCCGGAACGGCCTTGGCGGCCTCCGCGGCGGCGATGACGTCCTGCTTGCGGATGCGGCCGCCGACGCCGGTACCGGCGACGGAGGACAGCGCGACACCGTGCTCGGCGGCGAGCTTGCGCACCAGCGGGGTGACGTAGGCGTCACCGTTGTCGGCAGCCGGGGCGACCGGGGCAGCCGGGGCGGCGACCGGGGCGACCGGAGCCGGAGCGGCGGCGACCGGCGCGGGAGCGGCAACCGGAGCCGGGGCAGCCGGGGCGACCGGAGCCGGGGCGGCGACGGGGGCCGGGGCGGCAACCGGAGCGGGAGCGGCAACCGGAGCGGGAGCGGCAACCGGGGCCGGAGCGGCGACCGGAGCCGGGGCGGCGACCGGGGCCGGAGCGGCGGCGACGGCACCCGCGGCGCCGATCAGCGCGAGCTGGGCGCCGACCTCGGCGGTCTCGTCCTCGCCGACCAGGATCTTCACCAGGGTGCCGGCGATCGGCGACGGGATCTCGGTGTCGACCTTGTCGGTGGAGACCTCCAGCAGCGGCTCGTCGACCTCGACCGTCTCACCCTCGGCCTTCAGCCAGCGGGTGACGGTGCCCTCGGTGACGGACTCGCCCAGGGCCGGCA
Organism: Kitasatospora sp. NPDC086791; assembly: GCF_040685975.1. Taxonomy (NCBI): domain Bacteria; kingdom Bacillati; phylum Actinomycetota; class Actinomycetes; order Kitasatosporales; family Streptomycetaceae; genus Kitasatospora; species Kitasatospora sp. NPDC086791. The sequence goes on from NZ_JBFBOC010000004.1 coordinate 70,121, forward strand.
GCAGCACCGGGGTGGCGTCGCCGGCCGGAGCGGCCGGAGCGGCCGGAGCGGCCGGAGCGGCGGCCGGGGCCTCGGCGACGGGGGCCGGGGCGGCGACCGGAGCCGGAGCAGCGACCGGGGCCGGGGCGGCGACGGGCGCGGCCTCGACGACCGGCGCCGGAGCGGCAGCCGGGGCGCCGGAGCCGTCGTCGATGATCGCCAGCTCGGCGCCGACCTCGACGGTCTCGTCCTCGCCGACCTTGATCGAGGAGAGGATGCCGGAAGCCGGGGCCGGGATCTCGGTGTCGACCTTGTCGGTCGAGACCTCGAGCAGCGGCTCGTCGACCTCGACACGCTCACCCTCGGCCTTCAGCCAACGGGTGACGGTGCCCTCGGAAACGCTCTCGCCCAGCGCGGGCAGTGTTACTGAGACCGCCATGGTTTCAGCGACTCCTATCAAGTCTTGCGTACGGGGAGTACATGCGTACGGGAAGTACCGGAAAAGGGGGGTGGGGCGCGATCAGTCGTGCGCGTGCAGCGCCTTGCCGGCCAGCGCCAGGTGCGCCTCGCCCAGGGCCTCGGACTGGGTCGGGTGCGCGTGGATGAGCTGCGCGACCTCGGCCGGCAGGGCCTCCCAGTTGTAGATCAGCTGGGCTTCGCCGACCTGCTCGCCCATGCGGGCGCCGACCATGTGGACACCGACCACGGCGCCGTCCTTGACCTGGACGAGCTTGATCTCGCCGGCGGTCTTCAGGATCTTGCTCTTGCCGTTGCCGGCCAGGTTGTACTTGAGGGTGACGACCTTCTCCTTGCCGTACAGCTCGACGGCCTTGGCCTCGGAGATGCCGACCGAGGCGACCTCGGGGTTGGAGTAGGTCACGCGCGGGACGCCGTCGTAGTCGATCGGCACCGGCTTGAGGCCGGCCAGCCGCTCGGCGACCAGGATGCCCTCGGCGAAGCCGACGTGGGCCAGCTGCAGGGTCGGGGCGAGGTCGCCGACGGCGGAGATGGTGGGCACGTTGGTGCGCATGTACTCGTCGACGAGGACGTAGCCGCGGTCCATCGCGACGCCGTTCTCCTCGTAGCCGAGGCCGGCCGAGACCGGGCCGCGGCCGATGGCGACGAGCAGCAGGTCGGCGTCGATCTGCTTGCCGTTCTCGGTGGAGACGCGGACACCGGTCTCGGTGTACTCGACGCCGGAGAACCGGGCCTTCAGCTCGAACTTGATGCCGCGCTTGCGGAACGCGCGCTCCAGCAGCTTGGAGGAGTTCTCGTCCTCCAGCGGCACGAGGTGCGGCAGGGCCTCGACGATGGTGACCTCGACGCCGAAGGACTTCCAGACCGAGGCGAACTCGACGCCGATCACGCCGCCGCCGAGGATGACGGCCGACTTCGGGATGCGGTCGAGCTTGAGGGCGTGGTCCGAGGAGATCACGCGGTTGCCGTCGATCTCCAGGCCCGGGATCGAGCGCGGCACGGAACCGGTGGCCAGCACGATGTGGCGGCCTTCGATGCGCTGGCCGTTGACGTCCACGGAGGTCTGCGAGGAGAGCTTGCCCTCGCCCTGGACGAAGGTGACCTTGCGGGACGCCACCAGGCCCTGCAGGCCCTTGTACAGGCCGGCGATGACGTCGTCCTTGTACTTGTGGACGCCGTTGATGTCGATGCCCTGGAAGGTGGCCAGCACGCCGAACTCGGCGGCCTCCTTCGTCTCGTCCGCGATCTCGGCGGCGTGCAGCAGCGCCTTGGTCGGGATGCAGCCGCGGTGCAGGCAGGTGCCGCCCAGCTCACCCTTCTCGACCAGGGCGACGCTCAGGCCCAGCTGAGCGGCGCGGAGCGCCGCGGCGTAACCGCCGCTTCCGCCTCCGAGAATGACTACGTCGAAAACGGTGCTGGCGTCGTTCGCCACGTCACGTCCTCCATGCAATGGGGTGGGTCGCCGGGCCGGTACGGTCCGGTGGGTCGGAAGCCTTTGTGAGGCGCCCAGTCGTGCCGGAAATACATCTTCGCACTTGTTCGCGGTGGCTGATGTCCGGGTCCACCCCGCAGGTGTGCCGTGGAGTGGTCACCGGGGCGGGAATACCCCCCACGGATGGGCATCATCGCAGCTCAGCGCGGTATTGACAGCCGCCGGACGGGGGGCTTCCGCGGCGCCCGCGACGGTCTCTTCCGCACTGTGGAACAAAGTTTCGCCCGCAGCGAACAAGGGTGCGGCCCGGTGTTCCGCGCTACTCGCAGGTAACCGGACCGGAACGCCGACGGGGCCCGGCGCGCACGCGCCGGGCCCCGTCGCAGCGGGTGGCTGGTCAGGCCTTGCCGTTCGCCGTCCGCTCGGCGAAGCGGACCAGGGTGCGCACCGCGACCGCGGTGCCGCCCTTCGGGGTGTAGCCGAACGGGGCGCCCTCGTGGAACGCCGGGCCGGCGATGTCCAGGTGCGCCCAGTCGATGCCCTCGGCGACGAACTCCTTCAGGAACAGACCGGCCACCAGGCCGCCGCCCATCCGCTCGCCCATGTTGGCCAGGTCGGCGATGGTCGACTCGGTCATGCCCTTGCGCAGGTCGGCGGGCAGCGGCATCGGCCAGGACGGCTCGCCCACCTCGCCCGCGACGGCGTGCAGGTCGTCGCGCAGCTCGTCGTTGTTGGCCATCACGCCGAAGGTGCGGTTGCCCAGGGCCAGCACCATGGCGCCGGTCAGGGTGGCCACGTCGACGATGACGTCCGGGTTCTCCTCGCCGGCCCGCACGATGGCGTCGGCCAGCACCAGCCGGCCCTCGGCGTCGGTGTTCAGCACCTCGACGGTCTTGCCGCCGTACATCCGCAGCACGTCGCCGGGGCGGGTGGCGGAGCCGGACGGCATGTTCTCGGCCAGCGCCAGCCAGCCGGTCACGTTGACGGCCAGGCCCAGGCGCTTGGCGGCCACCACGGCGGCGAACACGGCGGCGGCGCCGGCCATGTCGCACTTCATGGTCTCGTTGTGGCCGGCCGGCTTCAGCGAGATGCCGCCCGAGTCGTAGGTGATGCCCTTGCCCACGAACGCCAGGGTGGCCTTGGCCTTCGGGTGGGTGTAGGCCACCTTCACCAGGCGGGGCGGGTTGGTCGAGCCGACGCCGACACCCAGCAGGCCGCCGAAGCCGCCCTTGGTCAGCGCCTTCTCGTCCAGCACCTCGACCTTGAGGCCGTGCTCCTTGCCGGCCGCCTGGGCGATCGCGGCGAAGCTCTTCGGGTTCAGGTCGTTCGGCGCGGTGTTGACCAGGTCGCGGGCGCGGTTCATCTCCTCGCCGAGCGCGGCGGCGCGCTCCACGGCGGCCTTGGCGTCCTTGCTGCCCTTGCGGGGGGCCAGCAGGACCAGCTCGCCGACCGGCTCCTTGCCGTTGCCGTTGCCCTTGTAGGTGCCGAAGGCGTACGAGCCGAGCAGACCGCCCAGCGCGACGGCCTCGATCTCCGCGGCGGACTCGGCGGGCAGGGCCAGCGCGGCCTTCTTGGCACCGGCCAGGGTGCGGGCGGCGACACCGCCGGCGCGGCGCAGCGCCTCCAGCTCGTAGCCCTCCTCGCCGGCCTCGCCGAGGCCGACCGCGAGCACGAGCGCGGCCTTCAGGCCGGCCGGGGAGTGGACCTTCACGGCCTCGCCCTCGGCGCCGGTCGCGCCCAGGGTGCCGAGGATCTCGGCCAGCTTGCCCTCGAACGCCTCGTTCACGGCCTCGGCGCCGGGGGCCAGCACGATGCCCTTCGGGCCCTTGGCGACACCGACCACCAGGGCGTCCGCGCGCAGCGAGGCGGCGGAGGAGGTGCTCACAGACAATGCAGTCACGTAATGCGTCCTGTTCTTTCGCGGTCCACGGCCGGTCACGGCGAGGCTGCCGCACCGGCGCAGCCCGCCGTCGCAGGCCGCCCGCCGGCGGGCCTCCGGGTCCGGGCCCCCTGGCTGCGCGCACCCACCGGAGCGGGCGCGCGCACCGGAGGCCCCGGCTCCTCGGTACGCGCCGGGCGGGCAGGACCTGCCACGGTGCAGGGCTGCGGTGCTTCACGCATGGTAGTCCGCATGCTGGGATCACGCGCCGCCCGGTGTCAGCCGAGCAACGCCAGGGCGAACAGCGTCCCCGTCGCGGCGGTCTCGGCCATCGCCCCGAGCACGTCCCCGGTGATTCCGCCGAAGCGCCGCACGCACCGCGCCAGCAGCAGCCGGGCGCAGCCGATCCCGCAGACAAGGGCCAGTGGGAGAAGGAGAGTTGACCAGCCGTCGAACAGTCCGAGCACGGCCAGGGCGAGGGCCGCGCCGGCCGTCCCGGCGGCCGCCCCGGCGGGCGTCACGGTGCTCGCCACCACGGCGCCCAGCCCGCCCGGGCGGGCGGCCGGCACCGACCGCAGGCAGCCCCAGGCGAGCGCGCACCGGGCGGCCGTCGCCGAGGCGAGCACCGCGAGCGCCCCGCGCAGCGGTGAGTGACCGAACTGTCCGGCGAGTGCGGCGGTCTGGGCCAGCAGGACGAGGACCAGGGTCAGCACGCCGAACGGGCCGATGTCGGACTGCTTCATGATGCGCAGCGCGTCCTCGGCCGGCTTCCCGCTGCCCAGCCCGTCGGCGACGTCCGCCAGGCCGTCCAGGTGCAGCCCCCGGGTCAGTCCGGCGAGCACCCCCACCGCGGTCACCGCCCCGAGCGGCCCGCCCGCGCGCCAGGTCACCAGCGCCCCCGCCCCGGCGGCCAGCGCCCCCAGGACCAGCCCGACCAGCGGAGCCGCCGCCATCGCCCGGGCCCCCGCCGCCCGGTCCCACCGTTCCACCCGCACCCGCAGCACGGACAGCGTCCCGAAGCCGAACCGCAGCCCGTCCTCCCAGGTGGCCCGAGCACCGCGGTCCGTCATCGACACGTTCCTCTCAAGCGAGAACGCCCCCGCGCGGGGGCGTTCTCCGGATTGCGGGGCCGTCCACCCGGGGGCGCGGGAAACCGCACGGGACGGCGGGCTCCGGCGCCGCCGCGCCGGGCGCGCCCGGCGCCTACAGCTTCCGCAGCAGGTCCGCCGCCGAGGGCAGCCTCGGCTGCTCCTTCGGCGCCGCCGGCACGTACGGCTTCGGGGCCTCGTCCGCGAGCGCGTCCCCCGCCGCCTGCAGCAGCGGCAGCGCCAGCAGCGCGCCGACGCCCTCGCCCATGGTGATCCCCTGGTCCTGCAGCGGCGTCAGGGTCAGTCGGTCGTACGCCTTCGCCTGGGCCGGCTCGCCGCTGGACTGCCCGGCCCGCCACCACTCGGGCGCCCGGAAGGCGATCCGCTGCGCGACCAGTGCGCAGGCCGCCGCGACCACGCCGTCCAGCACCACCGGCAGCCGTCGTACGGCCGCCTGCAGCAGGAAGCCGGTGATCGCCGCGAAGTCGGCCCCGCCGGTGGCGCCGAGGAGTGCCAGCTGGTCGCCGAGCACCGGCCGGGCCCGCCGCAGCGAGTCCCGGATGGTGGCGCACTTGACCATCCACACCCGGTCGTCGATCCCCGAGCCGCGGCCGGTGACCGCCGCGGCGTCCGTCCCGCACAGCGCGCCGACCAGGACGCCGGCCACCGTGGTGGAGCCGACCCCGAGGTCGCCGAGCAGCACCAGGTCGGTGCCGGCGTCGGCCTCCTCGTCGGCGACGGCCATGCCGGCCCGGAAGGCCCGGGCGGTCTCCTCCGGGGTGAGCGCGTCCTCGACGTCGATCCGTCCGGAGCCGCGCCGGATCCGGTGGGTGACCACCTCGTCCGGGAAGTCGGCCGGGTCGGTGTCCACCGCGACGTCGACGACCCGCACCTCGGCGCCGTAGCGCGCGGCCAGCTTGGCCACCGGCGCGGTGCCGTCCAGCACGGCCCGCACCCGGGCCGCGGTGCCGCCCGCGGCGGGCATCCGGGAGACGCCGAGCGCCGCCACGCCGTGATCGGCGGCGAACAGCAGCACCTTGGGGGCCGAGACCGGCCGCACCGGGGAGCGTCCCTGCACGGAGGCCAGCCAGCTGCCCAGCTCCTCCAACCGGCCGAGCCCGCCGCGCGGGCGGTCGGCCGCCTGCCAGCGCTCCTCGGCGGCCCGCCGGGCGCTCTCGTCGGGGCGCTCGACGAGCGAGGAGAACGTATCGAGATCCACGGTCGTGTCCATCGTCCGGAAGGCTACACGCCGCAGATGTTCAGCCGGCGGCTGGCTTGACGGTCAGCACCTGCCCGGCCACGACCAGCAGGACCCGCTCCGAGGCGTCCGCCACGGCCATGTTGAGCCGGCCCAGGGTGTCGCGGAAGCGCCGCCCGGCGGCGGTGGCGGGGACGACGCCCATGCCGACCTCGTTGCTCACGGCGACGACCGTCCGCCCGGTGGCCGCCCAGGCCCGCGCCAGCGCCTCGCAGCGCCGCTGCACGGCGGCCTCGCCCCCGTCGTCCCAGGCCCGGTCGTCCCAGGCGTCGCACTCGTCCATCACGGCGGTCAGCCAGAGCGCCAGGCAGTCGACCAGCACCGGCGCCGGGTCGGCGGTGTCGGCCAGTACGGCCTCCAGCTCGCAGGTCTCGGCGGTGCGCCAGCTCGCCGGCCGCCGCTCGCGGTGCAGCGCGACCCGCCGGGCCCACTCGGCGTCGCCGTCCCGGGTGCCGCCGGTGGCCACGTACAGGACGTCCGGGTGGTCGGCGAGGAGTTGCTCGGCCCGGGTGGACTTGCCGGAGCGGGCTCCGCCGAGCAGCAGCGTGCGGGGGAGCGGGGGGAGGGTCGCCATGCCGCCCATCCTGCCGGACGAGGCATACGGAAGATCCGGCCGGGCAAGCTAAGGTGCGCAGCAACACAGGCAGCGTCGTCGGTGGGAGGAGCCGGGCATGGCGTGGACGTGGCGGTACGAGAAGGCGGACGGCAGCGCGGTGACGCCCGGCGGCAGCCAGGAGGAGTTCGCCGGCCAGGGGGACGCCGAGACCTGGATCGGCGAGGCGTGGAAGCAGCTCGCCGAGGACGGCGTCGACACCGCGGTGCTCCTGGAGGACGACCGGGTCGTCTACGCGATGAGCCTGCACGAGGAGTAGGCCGCGGCCCGGTCGCAGGCCTCGACCGGGAAACGGGTCGAGACCGGGAAGTGGGCCGAGCCGGGAAGCGGGTCGCGATCGGGGAGGGGCCCGCGGGCGCCCTACTTCGCCCCGATCACGTGCAGCAGCGCGGCGACCTGCCGGTACGGGTCGGTGCGGCCGGCCCGGTCCTCGGCTTCCAGCAGCTGGGCCAGCTGCCGCCCGTCGACCGGCGGGGCGGCGTCGTCCGGGGCGCTGTCGGTGAAGACCCGCACGCCGTACCAGTGCCGGAGCGGCACCGCCACCTCGGAGAGGGTGACGGAGAGGTCGGCGAGCCGATCGGCCCGGGCGGCCAGCCCGAGCCGGTTGTAGTACCGGTCGCTCTCGAAGGCGTGCAGCGCGGCCCGCCAGTCCCCGGCGGCGGCGGGCCGCAGGGCGAGCGCGTCCCGGTTGCGGACCAGCAGCGAGAGCAGTCCGCCGGGCGCCAGCAGCCGGGCCAGCGAGGCGATCATCGGGTCCGGGTCGGGCAGGTACATCAGGACGCCGTGGCAGAGCACCACGTCGAAGCTGCGCGGGCCGAACCAGCGCCCGCACTGGTGGCCGTCGCCGCTGAGCAGCTGCATCCGGCCGCGGACCTCGGCCGGTTCCTCGGCGAGCGCCCCCTGGGCGACGCCGAGCGCGACCGGGTCGGAGTCGATCCCGGTGACGTAGTGGCCGGCACGGGCCAGCCGCAGGGCCTGGGTGCCCTGGCCGCAGCCGATGTCCAGGACCCGCTGCGCGCTGCGGCCGGTCAGCTGTTCGGCGAGCTGGCGGGAGACGAGTTCCTGGCGGACGAAGTTGCGCAGTCCGCCGAGCCGGTCCAGCCAGGCGGCGGTGCCGCCGGCGAAGGACCCGCTGCGCGAGGGCAGCCGGCGTTCCTGGGCCAGCCGGTCGTGACCGCCCTGGCCCTGGCCCGGCAACGCGTACAGGCCGGGCCCCTCCCAGGAAGGCGGGGCCCAGCCGGAGTCGACCGGTTCGGCGGTCAGGGCTTCTCCCCGCGCCGCACCTGCGGCTTGGGCAGTCGCAGGCGGCGCATCTGCAGGGTGCGCATGATGCCGTAGGCGATCGCGCCGCGGGTGTTCTCGTTCGGGAAGCGCTCGGCGAGCTGCTTGCGCAGACCGAGGCCGAGGCGCCCGAAGTCCAGGATCACGAAGACGAAGAACAGCAGGAACAGCAGGGTGGAGAGCACCTGGATCTGCTGGACCTTGATGATGCTGAGCACCAGGATGACCACGGCGGCCGGCAGGAAGAACTCGGCGAGCGACCAGCGGGCGTCCACATAGTCGCGGGCGAACTTGCGCACCGGGCCCTTGTCGCGGGCCGGCAGGTGCCGCTCGTCGCCGCTCATCAGCGCCTGGCGCTGCTTCTCGCGCTCGCCCCGCATCCGGTCGCGGGCCTGGCGGCTGGCCTCCTTGCGGTCCTTGGGCACCGTCACCCGGGTACGCCGGTAGGCCTCGGCCTCGTTGCGCTTGGGGGTGGGGCGGCCCTTCTTGGCCTCCGGGTGGCGGGCCTGGGTCATCTCGTCCTGCTTCTCCAGCACGGCGGCGGAGGCGGCGGCATCATCTGAACGGCGTCGGAACACACCACCAGCGTACGGGGTGCGGAGCCGCTTCCACGGGTGCCGTCGGACCCAAACGCATATCGATACCGCAGGGCAGTCGCCCGAACCGGGTTTCCCGGGGGCTTCCCGTAGGGGATCAGTCGGATGGACGATGGGGGGGATGAGGGGCGGATCCACCCGGGGGAGGAGGAAACGCGCCTGGTCGCTGTAGCAGTCTTGTTGCAGGCAGGTGCACTGCGGCGATGGGCTCGCTGCACATACACTCGTCGTGTCTGGTAACGAGATAGAGACCGCAGGCCGGAGAAGGGGGCACCCGAGGCCCATGAGCGACGGAATCATGAAGCGTATGGGGTTGATCTTCCGCTCCAAGGCGAACAAGGCCTTGGACCGAGCGGAGGATCCCCGTGAGACGCTCGACTACTCCTACCAGAAGCAGCTGGAACTGCTGCAGAAGGTACGGCGTGGTGTCGCGGACGTCGCGACCTCGCGCAAGCGCCTCGAACTTCAGCTGACCCAGCTCCAGCAGCAGTCGGCCAAGTACGAGGACCAGGGCCGCAAGGCGCTGTCCCTCGGCCGCGAGGACCTCGCCCGCGAGGCGCTGACCCGCAAGGCCAACATGCAGTCCCAGATCACCGATCTGGAGACGCAGTACCAGCAGCTGCAGGCCGAGGAGGAGAAGCTCACCCTCGCCTCCCAGCGGCTGCAGGCCAAGGTGGACGCCTTCCGCACCAAGAAGGAGACCATCAAGGCGACGTACACCGCCGCGCAGGCGCAGACCCGCATCGCCGAGTCCTTCTCCGGGATCTCGGAGGAGATGGGCGACGTCGGCCTGGCCATCCAGCGCGCCGAGGACAAGACCGCCCAGATGCAGGCCCGGGCCGGTGCCATCGACGAGCTGCTCGCCTCCGGCGCGCTCGACGACGCCAGCGGTCTCGGCCGCAAGGACGACATCGAGGCCGAGCTGGAGCGCGTGGCCGGCGGGTCGGACGTCGAGCTGGAGCTGGCCCGGATGAAGGCCGAGCTGTCCGGCGGTCCCGCCACCGGCCCGGCCGCGATCGAGCAGGGCAAGCCCGAGGCCCAGCCGCAGCAGCAGCAGGACACCCCGCGCATCAACTACAACAAGTGAACTGAGCTCGACCCCCACGAACCAGGGAGACGCACGGCATGATCATGAGGGTCATGGGTGAAGGGCAGTTCGAGCTGGGTGAGGACCACCTGAACCTGCTCAACGAGCTCGACGCCGAGCTCGTCACCGCGGTGGATTCCGGGGACGAGGAGCTCTTCCGCCGGGCCTACGGCAAGCTGCTGGAGGCGGTGAAGCAGTACGGCACCCCGGTGCCGCTGGATTCGCTGGAGCCGTCCGAGCTGATCCTGCCGAGTGCCGACGCGACGATCGACGAGGTCCGCGAGCTGCTGATGTCCGACGGCGAGGGCGTGATCCCGGGCTTCCCCGAGTAGCGCTGCGGCTGCTGCCAGACGCAAGGGCGGGTCCCCTCCACACGGAGGGGACCCGCCCTGAGTCTGTTGTGCGCCTCGCCCGCTACGGCAGGGCCAGCATCCGGTCCAGCGCCGCCTTGGCGTGCTTCTCGGTCTCCGGGTCGACGCTGATCACGTTCGGCACCCGGCCCTCGACCAGCGACTCCAGCGTCCAGACCAGGTGCGGCAGGTCGATCCGGTTCATGGTCGAGCAGAAGCAGACCGTGCGGTCCAGGAAGACGATCTCCTTGTCCGGGTGCGCCTTGGCCAGGCGGCGGACCAGGTTCAGCTCGGTGCCGATGGCCCACGTGGAGCCGGGCTCGGCGGCGTCCAGGGCCTTGATGATGTACTCGGTCGAGCCCACCATGTCGGCGGCCGCGACGACCTCGTGCTTGCACTCGGGGTGCACCAGCACGGTCACGCCGGGGATCCGCTCGCGGACGTCGTTCACCGAGTCCAGGCTGAACCGGCCGTGCACCGAGCAGTGGCCGCGCCAGAGGATCATCTTCGCGTTCCGCAGCTGCTCGGCGGTCAGGCCGCCGTTCGGCTTGTGCGGGTTGTACAGGACGCAGTCGTCCAGCGAGAAGCCCATCTCGCGCACCGCGGTGTTGCGGCCGAGGTGCTGGTCGGGCAGGAAGAGCACCTTCTCGCCCTGCTCGTACGCCCACTCCAGGGCGCGCTTGGCGTTGGAGGAGGTGCAGATGGTGCCGCCGTGCCGGCCCGTGAAGGCCTTGATGTCGGCGGAGGAGTTCATGTACGAGACCGGGACGGTCACGTCGGCTATGCCGGCGTCGGCCAGCACGTCCCAGCACTCGGCGACCTGCTCGGCGGTGGCCATGTCGGCCATCGAGCAGCCGGCCGCGAGGTCCGGCAGGACGACCTGCTGGGCCTCGGTGGTGAGGATGTCCGCGGACTCGGCCATGAAGTGCACACCGCAGAAGACGATGTACTCGGCCTCGGGGCGGGCCGCCGCGTCGCGGGCGAGCTTGAAGGAGTCGCCGGTGACGTCGGCGAACTCGATCACCTCGTCGCGCTGGTAGTGGTGGCCGAGGATGAAGACGCGGTCGCCGAGCGCGGCCTTGGCCGCCCGGGCGCGCTCGACGAGGTGGGGGTCGGAGGCCGGGGGGAGGTCACCGGGGCACTCGACGCCGCGCTCGCTGTTCGGGTCGGCCTCGCGGCCGAGCAGCAGCAGAGCGAGCGGCGTCGGAGTGGGGTCGACGCCGGAGGTCTCGGTGATGGTGGTGGTCACGGGCGGGTGCCCTTCTGTGCGGCCGATCGAGCGGTGAAGCCTTTTCGTCTAACTGACGCTATCTATGATAACCGGTTGGTGTCGGAGTGACGATGGCCATCCTGTCGATGTGACGAGAACCGCTTGCCGAATCGGACTCTCGACGGAGTCGATTGACCGGTTTGGGGGGTAACGGTGTGGCCGAATCGATATTTCCAAGCCTCCGGGTATGGCTGAGCCATGAAAGCAATCGCGATCCATCGCTACGGCGGCCCCGAGGTGGTCGAGTACACCGATCTGCCCGACCCCAAGGTCGGGCCGGACTCGGTCCTGGTGGAGGTCCGGGCGGCCGGGGTGAACCCGGTGGACTGGAAGGTCCGGGACGGCGCCCTGGACGGCGTGCTCGACGTGCACTTCCCGTTGGTCATGGGCTGGGACGCGGCCGGCGTGGTCCGCGCGGTCGGCGGCGGGGTCTCCGAGTTCGCCCCGGGCGACGAGGTGTACGGCTACGTCCGCAAGGACGCCGTCGAGCACGGCACCTACGCCGAACTGGTCTCCGCCCCGGTGCGCACCCTCGCCCGCAAGCCCGCCGCGCTGGACTGGGCGCAGGCCGGCGGCCTGCCGCTGGCCGGGCTCACCGCGCTGCAGGCCCTGAAGGCGCTGCGGCTCGCCGAGGGGGAGACCGTCCTGGTGCACGCCGCGGCCGGCGGGGTCGGCCACCTGGCGGTGCAGCTGGCCCGGGTCTCCGGCGCCCGGGTGATCGGCACCGCGGCCGAGCGCAACCACGACTACCTGCGCGGCCTCGGCGCCGAGCCGGTTCGCTACGGCGAGGGCCTGGCCGAGCGGGTCCGCGCGCTCGCCCCCGACGGGGTGGACGCGGCCCTCGACCTGGTCGGCCGCGGCGCCGTCCAGGTCTCGGCGGGCCTGGTGGCCGACCCGGGCCGGATCGCCTCGGTCGCCGACTTCGGGGTCAAGGCCCTCGGCGGTCACTACGTCTGGGTCCGCCCGGACGCCGACGGCCTCGCCGAACTGGCCGCGCTCGCCGACGACGGCCGGCTCACCGTGACCGTCGCCTCCACCTTCCCGCTGGCCCAGGCCGCCTCCGCCCAGGCGCTCAGCGCCGAGGGCCGCACCCGCGGCAAGATCGTCCTGTTGGTGGAGTGACGGCCTCCTGCCCGTCATCCGTCGGCGGTGAACTCGTCCAGGTCATCCGCCAGAATGGGTGGCGAACCGTTTCGGCAGACCGCTCCGGGGGAGACAGCCGCCGCCGCGACGCACCGCCGAACCCCCGCACGACCCGTGGAGCCCCGCACCGATGAGCAGCAGCCGAGCGCACGAGGTGGTCGGGGCCGACCTGGACGAGACCGACCGGCTCCTGCTCGCCCGGCTCGGCAGCGACGGCCGCGCCTCGTACGCCGAGATCGGCCTCCAGGTGAACCTCTCCGCCACCGCCGTCCGCCGCCGGATCGACCGGCTGCGGGCGCGCGGCGTGGTGCGGGGCTTCACCGTGGTGCTCGACCCCGCCGTCCTCGGTTGGCAGACCGAGGCCTTCGTCGAGGTCTACTGCCGCGAACGCACCGCCCCCGAGGAGATCCTCGCCAGCCTGCGCCAGTTCCCCGAGGTCGTCGCCGCCTGGACGGTCACCGGCGACCCGGACGCCCTGGTCCACCTGCGGGCGGCCGACATGCGCCACCTGGAGGCCGTCATCGAGCGGATCCGGCGCGAGCCCGGGGTCCAGCGCAGCCGCTCCTCGGTGGTCCTCTCCCAGCTGATCGGCTGACGCCCCCGGCGGTACGCAGGAATCCTGCGCGGACCGGCCCGAAGACGCCCGAAACCTGCCTGACCAGCCGCGTTCCGACGCGCGGCGGAGCACTCCGGCTGCCTACGCTGATCACGTCCGGTCGTCGCGGTGAAGCCTCCCGCCGACCGGGCCGGATCCTCACCCCCGACACCCCACAGCCGAGAGGGACCCGCCGTGTCCGCAGCCCCCGACCGCATGCACCGGCCCGACAACGAACTGGTCGACCTGGTTTTCGACTACATGCGGGAGCGGCTGCAGTACGACCCCGTCCCGCTCGACCACCCCGGTGACGGCGAGCACCTGCGCGCCCAGCTGGCCGGCCTGCTGAACCAGGACGGCAACAACCCGGCCGACGTGCTCAAGCTCTACGACCACGAGCTGTCCCGCGCGGTCATCTCCGCCGACAGCCCGCGCTACCTGTCCTTCATCCCGTGCGCCCCCACCAAGGCCGCGCTGCTGTTCGACATGGTGGTCTCCTGCGCCTCGCTGCAGGGCATCTCCTGGCTGGAGGCGGCCGGCGCGATCGCCGCCGAGAACCAGGTGCTGCGCCTGATCGCCGACCGCGCGGGCATGCCCGGGACGGCCGGCGGCACCTTCGTCTCCGGCGGCTCGGCGGGCAACCTCTCCGCCCTCGTGGTCGCCCGCGACACCGCCCGCCGCCGCCTCGGCGTCGGCCCGGAGGCGCGGCTGCGGATAGCCGTCGCCGACCAGGTGCACTCCTCGGTCAAGAACACCTTCAACATCATCGGCGTCGAGGCCTTCAAGGTCCCGACCGTGAACCGGCGGTTCACCGGCGAGGCGCTGCGCGCCGCGCTGGCCGCCGACCCGAACCCCGAGACGGTCATCGCGGTCGTCGGCACCGGCGGCACCACCAACGAGGGCATCGTCGACGACCTCGCGGGCCTGGCCGAGGTCGCCCGCGAGCGCGACCTGTGGTTCCACGTGGACGGCGCCTACGGCGGCGCGGGCCTCTTCGCCCCCTCGGTGCGCGAGCGCTACAACGGCATCGAGCACGCCGACTCCTTCGTGGTCGACCCGCACAAGTGGCTGTTCGCCCCCTTCGACTGCGCGGCGCTGATCTACCGCAACCCGCAGCTCGCCCGGGCCGTGCACACCCAGGACGCCTCGTACCTGGACGTCCTGCACACCGAGGGCGACGAGTGGAACCCCACCGACTACGCGTACCACCTGACCCGGCGCGCCCGCGGCCTGCCGCTCTGGTTCTCGCTGGCCGTGCACGGCGTCCAGGCCTACACCGACGCCATCGAGGCCGGTCTCACGCTCGCCCGGGACACCGCGCAGCTGATCCGCGAGACCGAGCACCTGGAGCTGCTGTTCGACCCGCAGCTCTCGGCGGTCTGCTTCAAGCGCAAGGGCTGGACCAACGACGACTACTACCGGTGGTCGCAGCAGCTGCTCGCGGACCAGATCGGCTTCGTCACCCCCACCGGCTGGGACGGCGAGACGGTCGCCCGCTTCGCCTTCCTGCACCCGGGCACCACCATGGACATGGTCCGGGAGATCCTGGACACCATGGCCTGATCCGGCCCGCGCTCGTACGGCCCCACCGGCTCCCGGTGGGGCCGTCGGCGTCCGGCGGGCACCAGCCGTCCGCGCCGGCGGTCCCCAGCCGTCGGCGGGCCCTACAGGAACGCCCCGCTCGGCAGGTACGGCGCCGGCGGCCGCATCCCGCGCACCCCGACGAAGCCGCCCGCCCCCGGCGTCAGGCCGACTTCCAGCCCGACGTCCAGCGCCCACTCCTGCTCGGCGGTCAGGAAGTCCACCCGCGCCTCGACCCCGTCCGGCACCCGGGCCAGCGCCTCGCGCAGCAGCCGGGCCGCGATCCGCTTGCTGGTGGCCGCCAGCAGCCGCACCGCGCCGCCGTCCCGGTAGCAGTAGCCGCTGCCGGCCAGCGCGTCGGCGATCAGCAGCTCCTCGAAGTGGCCCAGCATCAGCTCGTGGTCGGGCCCGTGCGCGGACCCGCGCAGCCGCCGGTCCACCGAGTCCAGCAGGTGCAGGTGGCTGGCGTTGCCGCGGTGCACCGGGATGTCCCCGGGGTCGATCAGCCCGTCCCGGTCCACCCGCCCGGCCAGCCGCATCGCCGGGTGCAGGGTGAACCCCGCCAGCCGGTAGCGGCGCACCGCCGCGGGGGAGTCCGGGGCGCAGACCATCCCGCGCAGACAGCCCCGCGCGTGCGTCACCGCCCGCTCCAGCAGCAGCCGCCCGACGCCCTTGCCCCGGGCGGACGGCCGGACCGCGAACAGGGACGGTGCCCACAGGCCCTCGCGGCGCATCGACAGCACCACCCCGACCGGCTCCCCGTCGACCGCGGCCAGCCAGCAGCCCCCGGCGTCGGTGCGCGCCAGGTGCCTGGCCCCGGCCAGCCGCAGCGGCGTCGGCAGCGGTGCCGGACCGGCCCCGGCGGGGTCGGCGAGCGCGGCGGCGGACAGCTCCTGGACGGCCTCCGCGTCCGCGGCGGTGTCCCTGACCGGGCGAAGGATCATGGCCACCATCCTGGCGTCCGGCGGGCCCCGGCGGGGCCGGTTCACCCGGATCCACGGTTCCGGCGGTGACCGCTCCTCCAGGGTTGTGCGAGCATGGGGAGCGTAGGGGCACGGGTGGCACACCCGGCCCACGGAGACCAACTGCACGACAGGCCGTAGAAATCCATCGCCGCCCGGGAAATGAATCCGGACAGCCGTTGGTTGGCACTGGCGGTAGACCGTCGTCAAAGACCGGGAGAAAGCAGATGACCGTCCAGGACGAGACCACCGTCGAGAGTGGCATCCTCCTCACCGATGCCGCCGCGGCCAAGGTCAAGGCCCTGCTGGAGCAGGAAGGCCGCGAGGACCTCGCGCTGCGCGTCGCCGTCCAGCCCGGCGGCTGCTCCGGCCTGCGTTACCAGCTGTTCTTCGACGAGCGCTCGCTCGACGGCGACGTGATCAAGGACTTCGACGGTGTGAAGGTCGTCACCGACCGGATGAGCGCCCCGTACCTGGGCGGCGCCACCGTCGACTTCGTCGACACCATCGAGAAGCAGGGCTTCACGATCGACAACCCGAACGCCACCGGCTCCTGCGCCTGCGGCGACTCGTTCAGCTAAGCCTGCTGCGCGAAGGCGGCCCCGGGGAGCTCCCCGGGGCCGCCTTCGCGTTCGTCCGGCACTTCGGCGGGCCGCTACCGGCCGGCGACGTCCGGGGCCACCGGGTCCGGCCCGGCGTGCGGGTCGGCGTCCAGCGGCACCTCCTGGCCGCTGGTCCGGTCGACCACCGTCCGCCCGGCCAGCGGCGAGCGCAGGTCGGCCGACACCGACTGCCGCTTGGCCAGCGCGTTGCAGACCTGCCCGGGCTGCATCGCCGGCCGGCCCGGCACGACCACGACGTCCACCCGGCCCGGCTGGGACTCGTCCGCCTTCAGCGCGTACGTCGTGCAGACCCCGCCGAAGAAGTAGACGGTCAGCTTGGTGGTGCCGTCCACCCGGTAGGACACCGCCGGATGCGCGGGCGCGCCCGAGCCGTTCGGGTTCGGCTCACCCGGCGCGATCCCGTTGGTCGGCGGAGTGCCGGGCAGCGGCTGCCCGGGAGCCGGCGAGGCCGGGGTGGGGAGGAAATCGGTCGGCGGCGCCGCGGGCGGCCGGCCGGCCTCCGAGGGGCTCCCCGTCGGAGCCGCGGAGGCGCTGTCGGAGGGCGCCGGGGCCTGCGGGGAAGCGCTCGCCGAGGCGGAACCGGTGGTCGCGCCGCCCGCCGCCGAGTCCGAGGCGGTCTTGCCGCCCCCGTCGCACCCGGCCACCGTCACCACCGCCGCCAGCATTAGGGCCGCCAGGGCCACCGCCCGCCGACCACGCCGGGGCATCGTCTCCAGATCCATCTGCACATCCTCCCGAGAGCTCAACGGCGCCGCCTCCTCGGCCGCTCCGCGCGGATGTGACGTGCCCCGGACGGATCCGGTTCCGCGCCGGTCCGGGAGCGGCTCAGAGGCCGTACTCGGCCATCCCGGCGACCAGCCGCTGCGCCCCGGACGGGACGCGGAAACCGGCGGACGCGGGAGCGGTGGGCTCCGGGCCGGCCGCCAGCAGCGGCCAGAACCGGCGCAGCCGCCGGGAGGAGTCCACCAGGGCGTCGAGGGTCTCGCCGTCCTCGGCGCGCAGGCCGGGCAGCGGGGAGTGGTCGGTCTTCATCGGGCATCGCTCCGATCCGGAGCCGCGGCGACACTGCCGCGGTCGACGTCGGGGCCCGCCCGCACGGCGGGCCTCCTGGGGCCGACCCTAGGCCGGGCCTCGTCCCGCCCACCAGTGCTACCGGGAGGTAGTACACGTTCGACGGCGCCGGGTGCCACCCTGGCCGTGCGGATGGGAACTTGCGGGACTTTTGCCGGGGCACGCCCCGGGGCCGGTACCGTGAGTGGGTTCGACCCCGCCTGTCCGCTGGCCCAGTAGCCACCTTGAGGAGACCTTCCGTGCGTATCGCCGTCGCCGGCTCGATCGCCACCGACCACCTGATGAACTTCCCCGGCCGGTTCGCAGACCAGCTCGTCGCCGAGCAGCTGCACACCGTGTCGCTGTCCTTCCTGGTCGACACCCTGGACATCCGCCGGGGCGGGGTCGCCCCGAACATCGCCTTCGGCATGGGTGTGCTCGGGCTCCGCCCGGTCCTGGTCGGCGCCGCCGGCGCGGACTTCGCCGAGTACCGCAGCTGGCTGGAGCGCAACAACGTGGACTGCGAGTCCGTCCACATCTCCGAGACCCGGCACACGGCCCGCTTCATGTGCACCACGGACGAGGACCACAACCAGATCGCCTCGTTCTACACCGGCGCGATGGCCGAGGCCCGCAACATCGAGCTGAAGCCGATCGCCGACCGCGTCGACGGCCTGGACCTCGTCCTGATCGGCGCCGACGACCCGCAGGCGATGGTCCGCCACACCCAGGAGTGCCGCACCCGCGGTTACGCCTTCGCCGCCGACCCCTCCCAGCAGCTGGCCCGCCTGGAGGGCGACGACATCCGCGAGATCGTCGACGGCGCCGCGTACCTCTTCACCAACGAGTACGAGGCCGCGCTGATCGAGAGCAAGACCGGCTGGGGCGCCGAGGAGCTGCTCACCCGCGTCGGCACCCGGATCACCACCCTCGGCAGCAAGGGCGTGCGGATCGAGCGCAAGGGCGAGGCGCCGATCGTGGTCGGCTGCGCCCAGGAGGAGGCCAAGGTCGACCCGACCGGTGTCGGCGACGCCTTCCGGGCCGGCTTCCTGGCCGGCCTGTCCTGGGACCTCGAACTGGAGCGCGCCGCCCAGCTCGGCTGCATGCTGGCCACCCTGGTCATCGAGACCGTCGGCACCCAGGAGTACGAGCTGCGCCCGGCCGCCTTCCTGCAGCGCTTCGAGGACAGCTACGGCGCCGAGGCGACCGCCGAGATCCGCGCGCACCTGGTCAAGTAGTCCGCCGCACGACGAGGTAGGCCGAGCCCCGGTCGCCGCCGTACTCGGCGGCCGGGGCCTCGCCCGCGTAGTCCTGTCCGCGCATCGCGCACCAGGCCGGGATGTCCAGCCGGGCCGCCTCGTCGTCCGCCAGCACGGCGACCGTGCCGCCCGGTGACACCTCGCCGATCCGCTTCGCCAGCTCGATCACCGGCAGCGGGCACCGCTTGCCCAGCGCGTCGATCACCAGCAGCGACGGCGAGGCCGCGGCCGCGGTCGTGGCCCCCGGCGCCGGCAGGTCCAGCCCGAGCGGCGCCCGGACCCCGGCCACCAGCTCCGGCAGCACCGCGAGGAAACGCTCCACGTCCGCCTCGGCCGTCCCGTACGGCAGCGAGACCCGGACGTTGCCCTCGGTGAGCACCCCCATCGCCGCCAGCACGTGACTGGGCGTCAGGGTGGAGGAGGTGCAGGAGGAGCCGGAGGAGACCGCGAAGCCGGCCCGGTCCAGCTCGGTCAGCAGCACCTCGCCGTCCACGTACAGGCAGGAGAAGGTGACGATGTGCGGCAGCCGCCGCACCGGGTCGCCGACCACCTCGACCTCGGGCACCAGCTGAGGCACCCGGGCCCGGATCCGCTCGACCAGCCCGTGCAGCCGGGCGTTCTCCCGCTCGGCCTCGGCCCGTACCGCGCGCAGCGAGGCGGCGGCGGCCACGATCGCCGGGACGTTGACGTAGCCGGGCACCCGGCCGCCCTCGCGCTCGTCGGTCGGCAAGGGCGAGGCGTACCGGACGCCCTTGCGCACGGCCAGCACCCCGACCCCGGGCGGGCCGCCCCACTTGTGCGCGCTCGCGGTCAGCAGGGACCAGCCCGCCGGGACGTCCACCCGCCCGGCGCTCTGCGCCGCGTCCACCAGCAGCGGGACACCGGCCGCGGCGCACAGCTCGGCGACCTCGCCGACCGGCTGGACCGTCCCCACCTCGTGGTTGGCGCTCTGCAGCGCGGCCACCGCGGTGTCCGGGCGCAGCAGCGCGCCGAAGGCCGCCGGGTCGACCCGGCCGCCCCGGTCCACCGGCACCACCGAGACCTCGCCCCCCGTGCCCTCGTGGCGCTCGGCGACGTGCAGCACGCCGGAGTGCTCCACCGCGGAGTGCACCAGGTGGCCGCCGCGCCGCCGGTTCCCGGCCAGGGCGCCGAGCAGGCCGAGCTGGACGGCCTGCGTCCCGCTCGCGGTGAAGGCGATCTCGTCGGCCCGCGCGCCCAGGACCGCGGCGACCGTCTCGCGGGCGGCGTCCAGCAGCATCCGGGCCTGCCGGCCGGAGCGGTACAGTCGGGCCGGGTCGGCCCAGCCCTCGTCCAGGGCGGCGATCAGCGCCTGCCGGGCGACGGGGTGCAGGGGGGCCGTCGAGGCCGCGTCGAAGTACACGGTCACATTTAACGACACACCCGGTACGTCGTTCCGGTCCGCTCGCCGGGTTCACCGATCGTCAGTCGATCACCCGAAATGTCCGATTCATCCGCATCCGACGGGTCGTCACGGACGTTGTCCGAGGTCATCCCCCGATCGGGCGTACGGACCTCGAATGCCTACGATGACCTGCGGCGCAGCCCTTGCCGGGCCTGATCGGGCGACCGGGCGGCGCGTTACCGGGGGCTGCCCGTCAGGAGCGCATAAGGCTGGAGTAGGGTTTGGCCCGCATAAGCATTCAAACCGTGCCCGTGGACGGGTCGCCGGGGAGGCTCACAATCCTCCCCGGGGCGACGCGAAGGCGGGCGAGACTTCGGGAAGGCGCTACGTGAGTCCCAACGGCTCCGACCGCTCGCCGCGGCGCACGATGCGGCGGAAGCTGCCTCAGGCGCTGGCACTGGGCCTCGTCATCGCGACCGCCACCGGCTGCTCGGCCAACGACCTCCCCAGGCTTGGCCTCCCGAGCCCCGTCACCGCGGAAGGGCCCCTGGTCCTCCACATGTGGCAGGGGTCCTGGATCGCGGCGCTGGTGGTCGGTGCTCTGATGTGGGGTCTGATCCTCTGGAGCGTGATCTTCCACCGGCGCAAGCGCACCGGCGTGGAGATCCCCCCGCAGACCCGGTACAACGTGCCCATCGAGGCGCTCTACACCGCGGTCCCCATCATCATCGTGTCGGTGCTCTTCTACTTCGTCGCCCGCGACGAAGCGACGCTCACCTCCACCTCCGCGAAGCCGCAGCACTACGTCAACGTGGTCGGCTTCCAGTGGAACTGGGCGTTCAACTACGAGAACACCGAGATCCCCGACCCGGCCAACAAGGACGCCGCGTACGAGGTCGGGACCCCCAAGGAGGTCCCGACGCTCTGGCTGCCGGTCAACGAGTCGGTGCAGTTCCGTCTCACCTCGCGGGACGTGATCCACGACTTCTGGCCCGTCAACTTCTTGATGAAGATGGACGTCGTCCCGGGCGTGGTGAACAAGTTCGAGGTCACCCCGACCGTCAAGGGCGAGTACATGGGCAAGTGTGCCGAGCTGTGTGGCTACGACCACTCGCGCATGCTGTTCAACGTCAAGGTCGTCGACCGTGCCGACTACGACAAGCACCTGGCCGAGCTTCGCGCCAAGGGCCAGAACGGTGCGGTGCCCTCTGGCCTCATCTCCATGGGAAGTGAAGAGAAGTGACCATCCTCAACGAGCCCGCCGCGGCCGGCGGGGGCGCCGAGGCCGTCACGGTCGGGGCGCAGCGGACCCGGAAGCCGGGTTCGACCATCATCAAGTGGTTGACCACCACTGACCACAAGACGATCGGCACGCTGTACCTGGGCACGTCGTTCGCCTTCTTCCTGATCGGTGGCATCCTCGCCCTGGTCATGCGCGCCGAGCTGGCTCGTCCGGGGACCCAGATCCTGTCGAACGAGCAGTTCAACCAGGCGTTCACGATGCACGGCACGATCATGCTGCTGATGTTCGCGACGCCGCTGTTCGCGGGCTTCGCGAACTGGATCATGCCGCTGCAGATCGGCGCCCCGGACGTGGCGTTCCCGCGTCTGAACATGTTCGCGTACTGGCTGTACCTCTTCGGTTCGACCATCGCGGTGGCGGGCTTCGTGACCCCGAACGGCGCCGCCGACTTCGGCTGGTTCGCCTACTCCCCGCTGTCGGACGCGGTGCACTCGCCCGGCGTCGGCGGCGACATGTGGATCATGGGTCTGGCCTTCTCCGGCTTCGGCACGATCCTCGGTGCGGTCAACTTCATCACCACGATCATCTGCATGCGCGCCCCGGGCATGACGATGTTCCGGATGTCGATCTTCGTCTGGAACGTCCTGCTGACCTCGGTGCTGGTCCTGCTGGCCTTCCCGGTCCTGGCCGCCGCGCTGTTCGCGCTGGAGGCCGACCGCAAGTTCGGTGCCCACGTGTTCGACCCGGCCAACGGCGGGGCGCTGCTCTGGCAGCACCTGTTCTGGTTCTTCGGCCACCCCGAGGTGTACATCATCGCGCTGCCGTTCTTCGGCATCGTGTCGGAGATCATCCCGGTCTTCAGCCGCAAGCCGATGTTCGGCTACTCCGGCCTGATCGCGGCCACCATCGCGATCGCCGGTCTGTCCGTGACGGTGTGGGCGCACCACATGTACGTCACCGGACAGGTGCTGCTGCCGTTCTTCTCCTTCATGACCTTCCTGATCGCGGTCCCGACCGGTGTGAAGTTCTTCAACTGGGTCGGCACCATGTGGAAGGGCTCGCTGAGCTTCGAGACCCCGATGCTCTGGACGGTCGGCTTCCTGGTCACCTTCCTCTTCGGTGGTCTGACCGGTGTCCTGCTGGCCTCCCCGCCGATCGACTTCCACGTCTCGGACTCGTACTTCGTCGTCGCCCACTTCCACTACGTGGTCTTCGGCACCGTCGTCTTCGCGATGTTCGCCGGCTTCCACTTCTGGTGGCCGAAGATGACCGGCAAGATGCTGGACGAGCGCCTCGGCCGGATCACCTTCTGGACGCTGTTCTTCGGCTTCCACACCACCTTCCTGGTGCAGCACTGGCTCGGCGCGGAGGGCATGCCCCGCCGCTACGCCGACTACCTGGCCTCGGACGGGTTCACCACCCTGAACACCGTCTCGACCATCGGCTCCTTCGTGCTCGGCCTGTCGATCCTGCCGTTCCTCTACAACGTCTGGAAGACCGCCAAGTACGGCGAGAAGGTCACCGTGGACGACCCGTGGGGCTTCGGCCGCTCCCTGGAGTGGGCGACCTCCTGCCCGCCGCCGCGGCACAACTTCCTCACGCTGCCCCGGATCCGCTCCGAATCCCCGGCCTTCGACCTCCACCACCCGGAGATCGCCGCGCTGGACTACCTGGAGAACCACGGCGAGCCGGCCAAGCACCTCGCCGGTGTGACCCCGGCGAAGTACGACGCCCCGAAGCTGGGCAAGGGCAAGCAGGAGGGTGACGCCTGATGAAGGAACAGGGAAAGATCTTCCTGGGTCTGTCGGTCTTCGTGCTGGCCATGGCCATCACCTACGGCCTGTGGACCAACAACTCGGGCCCGGGTCTGGAGGCGGCCGGTACCACCGCGCTGTTCCTGGCCTTCGCCCTCTGCGCCTTCATCGGCTACTACCTGGCCTTCACCGCCCGCCGGGTGGACAGCGGCGCGGGTGACAACCCCGAGGCCGAGGTCGCGGACGACGCCGGTGAGCTGGGCTTCTTCGCCCCGCACAGCTGGCAGCCGCTCTCGCTGGCGCTCGGTGGCGCGCTTGCCTTCCTGGGCGTGATCTTCGGCTGGTGGCTGATGTTCTGGGCCGCTCCGATCATCCTGATCGGCATCTTCGGATGGGTCTTCGAGTTCTACCGGGGCGAGAACCAGAACCAGTAGGGTTCCGCCTCCGACACCAGGGCCGGTCCTCCCGCACGGGAGGACCGGCCCTGGTGCGTCTCCGGGGTGACGGCCTCACTCAGCCGGGTGAACGCGGGGTCCCTCGGATGTCGCTCGGCCAGCATGCGTTCCTACGATCTGATCAATCGTTCGAACCATCGGAGGCGGTCATGGCCGACAGGCGCGGAACCGCAGGTATCGGCAGCATCTCCCTGGCCCTCGCAGTACTGGCCCCGCTGGCCGCCTGCTCGTCCGGTGGCGGGGAGTCCGCCGGGCCGCACCGGATCGACGCGGCGCCCCTGGTCCACCTCTCGGCGGACGGCAAGGTCGATCCCTCCCAGCCGGTCACCGTGACCGCCGTGCAGGGCAGCCGGCTCACCGACGTCACGGTGGTGGGCCCGGACGGCCGGGTGGTCGCGGGCAAGCTCGCCGACGACCAGCGCAGCTGGCAGACCACCGGCCGGCTGAAGGCCGCCACCGACTACTCCGTCCGCATCTCCGCGGACGACGGCAAGGGCGGTCGCGGCGACACCACCGCGGGCTTCAGCACCCTCGCCGCGCAGCGCCTGCTCACCGCCAAGCTCGGCCCGGACTCCTCCGGCACCGGCGTCTACGGGGTCGGCCAGCCGCTCACCGTGCAGCTCTCCGAGGCGGTGAAGGACCCGCAGGCCCGCCAGGAGGTCGAGCACGCCCTGACCGTCACCTCCCAGCCCGCCGTCACCGGCGCCTGGTACTGGGTGGACGACAAGAACCTGCACTTCCGTCCGGAGGATTACTGGCCGGCCGGGACGACCGTCGCGCTGGCCTTCGACAGCACCGGCAGCCGGATCGAGGACGGCCTCTACGGCGGCGACCGCAGCTCGCTGAGGCTGCGGATCGGCGAGCGGGTCGAGACGGTGGTCGACGCGGCCGCCCACGAGCTCACCCTGAAGCGTGACGGCGAGGTCCTGCGGACCATCCCGGTCACCACCGGCAAGCCCGGCTTCGACACCCGCAACGGCATCAAGGTGGTGCTCGGCCAGGAGCGGTCGGTCCGGATGAGCGGCGAGACCATCGGCATAGCCGCCGGCAGCGCGGAGTCCTACGACCTCGACGTGCAGTGGGCCACCCGGGTGACGTGGAGCGGCGAGTACGTCCACGCGGCGCCCTGGTCGGTCGGCTCGCAGGGCGTGGAGAACGTCAGCCACGGCTGTACCGGCATGAGCACCGAGAACGCCAAGTGGTTCTACCAGAACACCCGGGTGGGGGACCTGGTGACGGTGGTGAACAGCCGGGGCGCCGCGATGGAGGCGTTCGGCAACGGCTTCGGGGACTGGAACGTGTCCTGGACGGACTGGGTCAAGCACAGTGCCGTCGGACAGCCCCTCAGCACCACCCTCCCGCCCGCCCAGGCCCCGGCCGCGGGGATGATCCGCCCGGAGGTCTGACCCCCGGGCAGGACCCCCGCCGGGCCCCGCTAGGCCTCGGGGTAGGCCAGCCCCAGGGCGGTGACCACCGCGGCCAGGGCGTCCGGATGGGAGAGCCCGAGCCGCTTCGCGCGCTCGGCGTACTCGGTGGCCGCCGCGGCGGCCAGCCGGTGCGCGGTGTCCCCGGCGGCGGCGATCAGCGTGCCGCGCCGGCCGTGGGTCTCCACCACGCCGTCCGCCTCCAGCTCCTTGTACGCCCGGGCGACGGTGCCGGCGGCCAGCCCCAGCTCCTCGGCCAGGGCCCGTACGGTGGGCAGCCGCAGCCCGGTGGGCAGGTCCCCGGTGCGGGCCCGCTCGGCGATCTGGGCCCGGATCTGCTCGTACGGGGGAGTGACGGAGTCGGGGTCGACGGAGAGCTGCACGGGAGGCTCCTGGGGCGCGGACGGGTACGGGACCGGGCGGACACGGCACCGGCGGACAGGGGAAAGGCCGAGGGCCGCCGACCAGATGAACTCTGGTCAGCGGCCCTCGGGGTGACGCGGGGTACGGGATCAGTGGTGGCCGTGGCCGCTGGTGATCTCGTGGTGCTCCTCGGCGGTCGGCTTGGGGATCTGGCTGCCCTCGCCGTAGAAGCCGCGGGAGAGCTTGGCCCGGGTGCGGGTGAGCGCGCCGGCCTTGCGGGCCACGCCGTTCTCGTCCGTCTGGGCCGGCAGCTCGACCGGCTGGTTCTGCTCGTGCGAGGTGAGCTTGAACAGGTCCTTCTGCGGGAGCTGGGCGTGCACCTCGACGAACTCGCCGTGCGGCAGGCGCTTGATGACGCCGGTCTCGCGGCCGTGCAGCACCTTCTCCTTGTCACGGCGCTGGAGGCCGAGGCACCAGCGCTTGGTGATGATGAAGGTGATCACCGGGACCGCGAAGAAGCCGACGCGGACGAAGTAGGTGATCGAGTTGATCGACAGGTGCAGGTGGGTGGCGAACAGGTCGTTGCCACCGCCGACCAGCAGCACCAGGTACAGGCTGATCCAGGCGGCACCCAGGGCGGTGCGGACCGGGGCGTTGCGCGGGCGGTCCAGGATGTGGTGCTCGCGCTTGTCGCCGGTGACCCAGCCCTCGATGAACGGGTAGACCGCGATCGAGACCAGGACCAGCGGGAAGATCATCAGAGGGACGAACACACCCAGGTTCAGGGTGTGGCCCCACAGGCCGATCTCCCAGCCCGGCATGACGCGGATCAGACCCTCGGAGAAGCCCATGTACCAGTCGGGCTGGGCGTCCGTGGAGACCTGGTCCGGACGGTACGGGCCGTACGCCCAGATCGGGTTGATCGTGGCGATCGCCGAGATGGCGGCGATCAGACCGAACACCAGGAAGAAGAAGCCACCGGCCTTGGCCATGTAGACCGGCATCAGCGGCATGCCGACGACGTTCTTCTCGGTCTTGCCCGGGCCCGCCCACTGGGTGTGCTTGTGGTAGAAGACCAGGATCAGGTGCGCCACCAGCAGGCCGAGCATGATGCCCGGGATCAGCAGCACGTGGATGGTGAAGAACCGCGGCACGATGTCGTGGCCGGGGAACTCGCCCCCGAACAGGAACATCTGGACGTAGGTGCCCACCAGCGGGACGGCGAGGATCGCGCCTTCCATGAAGCGGATACCGGTGCCCGACAGCAGGTCGTCCGGCAGCGAGTAGCCGAAGAAGCCGTCGAACATGCCCAGGATCAGCAGCAGGAAGCCGAAGACCCAGTTGATCTCACGGGGCTTGCGGAACGCGCCGGTGAAGAACACGCGCATCATGTGCACGAGCATCGCGGCCACGAACACCAGCGCGGCCCAGTGGTGGATCTGCCGGATCAGCAGACCGCCGCGGACCTCGAAGCTGATGTCCACCGTCGAGGCGTAGGCCTCGGACATCCCGATGCCCTTGAGGGGCACGTACGAGCCGTTGTAGACGACCTCGGCCATCGACGGCTTGAAGAACAGCGTCAGGTAGACGCCGGTCAGGATGATGATGACGAAGGTGTAGAGGCAGATCTCGCCCAGCATGAAGGACCAGTGGTCCGGGAAGATCTTCCGCAGGTTGGCCTTGGCGAGGGAGTAGATCCCCAGCCGGCCGTCCGTCCAGTCAGCCGCGGCTTCCCACTTGTTGGCGGGCTTGGCACGCGTGCTGGAGGGCTTGGCGGCACCGGTCGTGGTGCTGCTCGCGCTACTCATCGAGCACGCTCCCAGAAGCTCGGGCCGACAGGCTCGGCGAAGTCGCCGGTGGCGACCAGGTTGCCCTTGTCGTCAGTGGTGATCTTCAGCTGCGGCAGCGGGTGGCCGGCCGGGCCGAAGATGACGCGCGCGCCGTCCGCCAGGTCGAAGGTCGACTGGTGGCAGGGGCAGAGCGCGTGGTGGGTCTGCTGCTCGTACAGGCTGATCGGGCAACCGACGTGGGTGCAGATCTTGGAGTAGGCGAGGATGCCCTCGAAACCCAGCTCCTTGGACTTGTCGTCCTTGATGTCCTCCGGCGCGATGCGCACCAGCATCAGGGCGTCCTTGGCGATCTGCTGCTGGAAGTCCTCGCTGTGCGTGGACAGGCCCTCCGGCATGGCGAAGGTCAGCGAGCCGACGGAGATGTCCTCGGGCTTCATCGGCAGCATGGTGTTCATGTTGATGAGCGCCAGCGGCTTGGCCTCCGTCGCCTCCTTCCAGCCGGTGTGCTGGAGCTTGTCCTCCGGGAGCGGGCCGAGGTCGCGGAGCAGGACCACGCCGGAGAGCGGGACCAGCGCCATCGAACCGATGAGGGTGTTGCGGATCATCTTGCGGCGGCCGAAGCCGGACTCGGCGGCACCGGTCTTGAACTGCCCGATGACGTCCGCGCGGACCTCGTCGTCGGCCTCGATCGGGTGACGCTCGGCCGGCAGCTCGACGTCCGACATCAGGGTGCGGGCCCAGTGGACCGCACCCGCGCCGATCATGAAGAGGGCGACGCCGAGGGTCAGGCCCAGCGCGAAGTTCAGCGCGCTGATGTTGCCCAGCGGGAAGATGTAGACGATCTTGTCCGGGTCGATGGCCACGTACGAGGCGATGAAGCCGATGGTGGCGAGCATCGAGATCACGAACATCAGCGAGACCTGGCGCTCGGCGCGCTGGGCGGCCCGCTCGTCGATGTCGGTGCGACGGGGCTCGTGGGCCGGCAGGCCCGGGTCGGCGAAGGGGTTGCCGTGGTCGGCCACCTCACCGGCGGAGCCGTGCGACTCCGGGAGCTTCTCTTCTGGCATGTCGTGGCTCATGACTTCTTGGCCTTGGTGGTGTGGGCGGCGACCCAGATCGCGACCGCGATGAGCGCGCCAAGACCGAAGATCCAGCCGAACAGGCCCTCGGTCACCGGACCGAGGCTGCCGAGCGTGAGACCACCGGGGTTGGGCTCTTCGCTGGTGGTGTGGCGGACGAAGGCCACGATCTGCTTCTTCTGCTCCTCGGGCATGGTGCCGTCCGGGAACGACGGCATGTTCTGCGGGCCGGTCTGCATGGCCTCGTAGATGTGCTTGGCGTCAACGCCCTCCAGCGACGGGGCGTACTTGCCCTTGGTGAGGGCACCGCCCTGGCCGGCGAAGTTGTGGCACTGGGCGCAGTTGGTGCGGAACAGCTCGCCGCCCTTGGAGATGTCCTCCGGGTTGGTCGAGGTGTACTGCTCCTTCGTCGGGGTCACCGGGCCGGGGCCGAGGGAGGCGACGAAGGCGGAGAGCTGGTCGATCTCGGCCTGCGTGTAGATGACCTTCTTGCGCGGCACCTGGGCGCCGGGCTGCTGGGCCGGCATGCGGCCGGTGCCGACCTGGAAGTCGACGGCGGCGGAGCCGACGCCGACCAGGCTCGGACCGTCACTGCCGCCCTGGCCGTTCAGGCCGTGGCAGGAGGAGCAACCGACGGCGAAGAGCTTCTTGCCCTCATCGATCGCGAGCGACTGCGCGGCGACGTCGGCCTGCGCCTTGTCGGCGGGCGCGAACGCGGCGTACAGCCCCCCGGTTGCCGCCAGGGCGAGAAGTAGGACGACCAGCGCCGCCAATGGGTGGCGCCGTCGTGCGGAGAGCTTTTTCACGGAATAACCCCGGTGTCAGGATCTGGTCGACTGGTGGGTGCACCCGGCGGCCGGTCTGGCCGGCACGAGGCTGCCTGTCTAGGGCTGCGCGCGCGGTCGGTCGGTGGGAGCGTCGGCACCGGCAGAAGCGGCCCGTCGCCGGTGAGGGCGGGGGCCGCAGCCGGTGGCCAGCGACCTGATCAGCTGGTTACTTGATCAGGTAGATGGTCGCGAACAGGCCGATCCACACGACGTCGACGAAGTGCCAGTAGTACGACACGACGATCGCGGCGGTGGCCTGCTCGTGCGTGAAGCGCTTGGCTGCGTACGTCCGTCCCAGGACCAGCAGGAAGGCGATCAGACCACCCGTCACGTGCAGGCCGTGGAAGCCGGTGGTCAGGTAGAACACCGTGCCGTACGGGTCGGAGGACAGCGACAGGCCGTCCTTCTTGACCAGCTCGGTGTACTCGTAGACCTGGCCGCCGATGAAGACCGCGCCCATCATGAACGTGATGATGAACCACATGCGGAGCTTCTTCACGTCACCGCGTTCGGCGGCGAACACGCCGAGCTGGCAGGTGAGCGAGGAGAGCACCAGGACGGTGGTGTTGACCGAGGAGAACGGCACGTTGAGGGCGTGGGCCTTCTCGGTCCAGAACTCGGCTCCCTTGACGGAGCGGAGCGTGAAGTACATCGCGAAGAGGGCCGCGAAGAACATCAACTCGGAACTGA
Organism: Kitasatospora sp. NPDC086791; assembly: GCF_040685975.1. Lineage (NCBI taxonomy): Bacteria > Bacillati > Actinomycetota > Actinomycetes > Kitasatosporales > Streptomycetaceae > Kitasatospora > Kitasatospora sp. NPDC086791. The sequence continues at coordinate 99,632 of NZ_JBFBOC010000004.1, forward strand.
GCCAGACGATCGTTCCGACGCTGACCATGTTCGGCCGGTTGACCGATCCGTGCGCGTGCCCGGTTTCTACTGCTGTTGCTGTCGCCACGACGGACATTATGTCGGTCCCTTATTCCGTCTTCACGCCGGGGGGTGTCCCTCGGAGTGTCCGGTGCGTGCGGTATGCCCGCTTGGGGGGCGGCGGGGTGCCCGGACGGGGGCTGAGCAGCGGCGTGTCCCTTTTCTGACGGTTCCTCGGAGCGGCCCGCGACCCCGTTGCCCGGCGCGTCGCTGCACGGTCGGAGCAGCCGCGGGAGGTAGGGGGGAACGGCCCGGGTCGGCCGTACGGGTGGACCGGGCGGTCCAGGGTGACGGGACGTCCTCCAGGCGGGTGAGTCCAGGGCGCGGCGGCTTGAGGGGGAACGTGCGCGAGGGGCACTCGGCGGAGGGTGATCGGGAGTAGCATCCGGATCAGGCGAACGTGGTCCGGATCACACTTGAGGGAGCAGGGCCCATGGCGTACACGACCGATGAGACGCTCACCGTTCTCGTCTACAGCGACGACCGCAACACCCGCGAACAGGTGCTGACGGCGCTCGGCCGCCGGCCCGCCGAGGATCTTCCGCAGCTGTCCTACCTGGAGTGCGCGACCACCCCCGCGGTGCTCAAGGCGCTGGAGAAGGGCGGCGTGGACCTCTGCGTGCTGGACGGCGAGGCCGTCCCGGCCGGCGGGCTGGGGCTCGGGCGGCAGCTGAAGGACGAGATCTACGGCTGCCCGCCGGTGCTGGTGCTGATCGGCCGGCCGCAGGACTCCTGGCTCGCCGCCTGGAGCCGGGCCGACGCCGCGATCTCCCACCCGGTGGACCCGGTGGCGCTGGCCGAGGCGGTCGCCACCCTGCTGCGGGCGCGGCTGGCGAAGCGGGCTCCGGCCGCCCGCTGAGCGGTGCCGTCTCAGAAGGAGAGAAGAGGGGACCACGGGCACCCCGCCGCTCGATAGGCTGGCTCCATCCGTACGGACGCCCCCCGGAGCCGCGGGGGAACCGACAACAGCTGGAGTCAGCCATGGTGAACGTGAACCCTGCGAACGGCGGTAGCGACCCCGCGCAGGTGGTCCGCTCCTGGCCGGACCTCCTGTCGGCGCTGTTGAAGGGGGAGGACCTCGACCGCTCGTCCACCGCGTGGGCGATGGACCGGATCATGAGCGGCGAGGCGTCCCCCGCCCAGGTGGCCGGCTTCATGATCGCGCTGCGGGCCAAGGGCGAGACGGTCGACGAGATCAGCGGTCTGGTGGACGCGATGTACGCGCACGCCGAACCGCTGCACGTCCCCGGCCCGGCGGTGGACATCGTCGGCACCGGCGGGGACCGGGCGAAGACCGTCAACATCTCCACGATGTCGGCGATCGTCGCGGCGGCGGCCGGTGCCAGGGTGGTCAAGCACGGCAACCGGGCCGCCTCCTCGTCCAGCGGGTCCTCGGACGTGCTGGAGAAGCTCGGCGTGGCGCTGGACCTGTCCGCCCGGCGGGTCGCCGAGGTGGTCGAGGAGGTCGGGCTCACCTTCTGCTTCGCGGCGAAGTTCCACCCCTCGATGCGGCACGCCGCCACCGCCCGGCGCGACCTCGGGGTGCCGACCGCCTTCAACATCCTCGGCCCGCTGACCAACCCGGCCAAGGTCACCTCGCACGCCATCGGCTGTTTCGACACCCGGCTGGCCGGGCTGATCGCCGGGGTGCTCGCCCGGCGCGGTTCGACCGCCCTGGTCTTCCGCGGTGACGACGGACTGGACGAACTGACCATCACCACCACCTCGCGGGTGTGGGTGGTGCGCGACGGGGTGGTCACCGAGACCTCCTTCGACCCGCGCGAGGTCGGCATCGAGCTGGTCGGCATCGAGGCGCTGCGCGGCGGGGACCCGGCGTACAACGCCGAGGTCGCGCGCCGGATGCTGGCCGGGGAGCGCGGGCCGGTGCGGGACGCCGTCCTGCTGAACACGGCGGCGGCGCTGGTCGCGCTCGACCTGGGCGACGCGCCGCTGACGGAGCAGCTCGCGGCGGGCATGGTCCGGGCGGCGGAGGCGATCGACTCGGGCGCGGCGGAGGAGCTGCTGCGGCGCTGGTCGGAGGCCACCAGCCGGAGCTGAAGCGGTAGTCGGGAGCCCGTGCCGGTACGCCGGCGCGGGCTCCCCGGCGTTCCGGCGGTGGGCGGGTGAGGCGGCGGGAGCGGTGTCCGGATCGTGGATGCCCGTTTGACCACCCCGCCGGACGCGACCTAGAGTCGACGGCAGGTCATGAGTGACAGCGTCAAGCCCCAGCTTGCTGTCCGGCAACCCTCCGTCCGTGGCGGGGTGCCCTGGGTGAGGACCGGGTCGTCACGGCAAACCGTCCGTGCGGCAAGCGCGGACGCCCGACGAGCAGCACTCCGGGGGTCCCCATACCCCGAAGGAGTGCATCCTCATGTCCCTCGCCACCGACATCTGCGCCCCCCTCGCCGTGCTGGGCGCCGACGTCCAGGTCCCGCTCGCCAGTGGTGAGAAGGTCGGCTACGCGGCGCTCGACTACGCGGCCAGCGCGCCGGCGCTGCAGCGGGTCTGGGACGACGTCGCCGCCTACGCGCCGTACTACGGCAGCGTGCACCGCGGGGCCGGCTACCTCTCGCAGCTGTCCACCGACCTCTTCGAGCAGAGCCGCCGTACCGTCGCCGACTTCCTCGACCTGCGCGAGGGCGACCAGGTGGTCTTCACCCGGGCCACCACCGACTCGCTCAACCTGCTGGCCGCCGCCGTTCCGGCCGGGACCCGGGTGTTCGCCTTCGAGACCGAGCACCACGCCTCGCTGCTGCCCTGGGCGCACGCCGGACTGGGCGTCACCTACCTGCGCGCGCCGCGCTCGTGGGCCGAGGCGGTCGCCGCGCTGGACGCCGCGCTCGCCGAGGCGCCCGAGGGCCCGAAGCTGCTCTGCGTCACCGGCGCCTCCAACGTGACCGGCGAGCTGTGGCCGGTCGCCGAGCTGACCCGGACCGCGCACCGGCACGGCGCGCGGGTCGTGCTGGACGCCGCCCAGCTGGCTCCGCACCACCGGGTCTCGGTGCGCGAGCTGGACGTCGACTGGATCGCCTTCTCCGGCCACAAGATCTACGCGCCGTTCGGCGCGGGGGTGCTGGCCGGCCGGGCGGACTGGCTGGACGCGGCCGAGCCGTACCTGGCCGGCGGCGGCGCGACCCGGACGGTGGCCCGGGAGACGGACGGCTCGGTGGCCGTGCAGTGGCACACTGGCCCGGCCCGGCACGAGGCCGGTTCGCCGAACGTCATCGGCGCCTACGCGATCGCCTCGGCCTGCCGGGCGCTGAGCGAGGCCGGCTTCGACGCGCTGGAGGCCCGGGAGCGGCAGCTGGTCGACCGGCTGACGGCGGGACTGGCGGAGATTCCGCAGGTCAAGGTGCTGAACTTGTTCGGCGCCGACTCGGCGCGGGTCGGCGTGCTGTCCTTCGTGGTCCGGGGCTGGAACAGCTCGCACTTCTCGGCCGCGCTGTCCGCCGAGTACGGCATCGGGGTGCGCGACGGTCTGTTCTGCGCGCACCCGCTGGTGCGCACCTTGCTGGGCGACGAGTCGGGCGTCGCGCCCAGTCCGGTCTCGGAGTGCGGTGCGCCGGAGCCCTCGCTGCCGGGTGAGCGCAGCCTGAACGCGATCCGGGTCAGCTTCGGCGCCGGGACGCCGGACGAGCACGTCGAGCGCCTCCTGACCGCCGTCCGCGAGCTGGTCACGGACGGCGCGGCCTGGAACTACCGCAACGAGGGCGGGCGTTGCGTCGCGACGGTGCAGGTCGACCGGGGCCGCCGGGAGGGCTGAGCCGGCCGCCCCGCTACTCGTCCAGGCCGAGGGCGAAGGCCGCCTCCAGGTCGTGCTGGGAGTAGGTGCGGAAGGCGATCTGGGTCTCGGTGTGCGCCACGCCCGGGACCTTGTTGAGCCGGCCCGGGATGACCTCGGCCAGGTCGTCGTGACGGCGCACCCGGACCATCGCCACCAGGTCGTACCCGCCGGTCACCGAGTAGACCTCGCTGACGCCCTCGATCGAGGCGATGGCCTCGGCGATCTCCGGGATGCGGTCGACACTGGTCTTGATCAGGACGATGGCGGTGATCACTGTTCGGGCTCCTTTGTGGGGTGGCGCCAGCGTATCGGGCGTCAGCCCGGTCGTCGCGGGGGGTGGCGGACCACGGTGCAGGCGTAGAGGAACCCGGCCGAGAAGCCGATCACGTGGACCAGGTAGGCCACCCCCGGGCCCGCCGAGTGCACCGACCACCACTGCAGGGCGAACCAGAGGCCGAGCACCAGCCAGGCCGGGAAGCGCAGCGGCAGGAAGAACAGCAGCGGGACGAGGGTGGTCACCCGGGCGCGCGGGTGGAAGCGCAGGTAGGCGCCCAGGACGGCGGAGATCGCGCCGGAGGCTCCGATGAGGACCCGGGTGGAGTCCGGCGAGTGCGCCTCGGCGAGCGCGAAGCCGTACGTGGCCAGGCTGCCGGCGGCCAGGTAGAAGAGGGCGTGGCGGGCCCGACCCAGTCGCCGTTCGACGGTGGGGCCGAAGACGTGCAGGAAGAGCAGGTTGCCCAGCAGGTGGAGCCAGCCGGCGTGCAGGAAGAGGCCCGTGAGGGCGGACAGCGCCGGGTGCTTGCCCGGGGTCGGGGCGGCGGGGCAGCCGGGGACCGGGTCGGGGGCCTCGGCCAGCTGTGCGGCGGTCAGCGGCCGTCCGGTCAGCAGTTCGGCGGGGACGGCGCCCCAGCGCTGCTCGTACCGCTGCTCCGCGCAGACCCGGTCCTGGCCGGTGCCGTACAGCGGATTGAGACCGGCGGCCGGGCCGAGCAGGAAGACCAGGGTGTTGACCGCGATCAGGGCGTAGGTGACCGCCGGGGCGGCCGCCTCCGGCCGGTCGCCCCGCGCGGCGGTGTGGTCGGGGGCCGCGAGCGCCATGCGGCCAAGCATCCCTCCGGGCGCGGCCGGTGACACGGCGGTTTACGGCAGGTGGACCAGTCCTGCCATTCCGCTGACCGGTGGTCGCGATGGTTGCCCCAGGCAATAGGCTTGGCGCGGGCATTCCCGCCTCCCGCCGCCGACGCCGGGGCTCCGGGGGGAGCGCCTAGCCCACGCAGGGACCACCCGAGAGGACCCCCGATGACCGTCCCCGCCCTGACCGCCGAGACGCGCTGGCGCTGCACCCTGTGCGGCAACCTCACCCGCTTCGACGTGACCCGCACCGCGCGGGTGACCGAGTTCCTGCACTTCGACCTGGCCGGCGACTCCGAGGTCGAGGAGACCGAGGTGCTGAGCGAGACCATCGAGTCGGTGCGCTGCCGCTGGTGCAACGCGGTGGACCAGGTCGAGCTGGTGGCCCGCCCGGGTGCCGAGGGCGCGGAGGCCCCGACCGAGCAGGGCTGATCACCGCCGGTGCGGTGGGCGGTGCGCGGCGCGCCCGTCCGCCGCACGGGACAATACAGACAGGACACACGGAGCGTGACGACAGGGGGCAGTCGCGGCCGTAGCCAGCCGGAGAACAGGATCGGAGCCGAGGACGTGGTGGACGCAGCGAAGGAGCCCGGCGAAGCGCAGGGGCTTCGGCCCGCTGCGCAGGCGCAGGCGCCGGGCGCCGGGACGGGACCGGCGGAGAGCGCCGAGCCCGGAGCCGTCGAGCCCGGGGGCGTCGAGCCCGGAGCCGTGGAGGTGGAGGGCGTCGAGGTGGAGGGCGCCTGGTCCGGTGCCGCCGAGCCGGCCGACTCCCCGGACCCCGGCGAGCCCGCCGAGCCTGCGGATCCCGCCGACTCCGCCGACGCCGCGGCGGAGCGGGCCGTCGAGAAGCTGGACCGGCCGCTGCCCGAGGGCGTGCGCCGGCGGGTGGTCGGGCTGGCCTCGGACGCGCTGGGCGGACTGCCGCCGGGTGAGCTCCCGCAGAGCCTGCGTCAGTACGTGAAGTTCACCCCCGCGCGGCGGGCGAAGTACGCGGCCACCGCGCTGGCGGCCGCGCTGGAGGCGGAGCCGGCCTTCCGGGTGCGGATAGCGGAGCGGCTGCGGCTGGGGCAGCCGGACCTGGTGCGGGCGCTGGAGTCGGGCAGTGTCCCCGGCGCCGCCGATCCGATGGACGTCGCGGCCGCCGCCTACCTGGTGCGCTCGGCGGGCTGGAGCCGGCTGGTCGCCGAGGCGGGCGAGGAGGCCGAGCGGGCCGGTGCCGAGGACGCGGCCGCCGAGGCCTCCCGGCTGGTGGAGAAGCTGCAGGCGGAGCTGGCCGAGGTGCGGGCCGCGGCGCGGGCGGACCTGGAGCGGCAGCGCGCGGAGTCCGAGGCCGTCCGACGGGAGGCCGAGTCGCTGCGCAAGAAGGTGCGGTCGCTGGAGAGCGACACCCGCCGGGCGCAGGCGGAGACCCGCCGGGTCTCCGGGGAGCTGGAGGCCCTGAAGGCCCAGGGCGCGGCCGAGCGCGGCGCGGCCGAGACCGAGGCGCGCCGGCTCAAGCACCGGGTCTCCGAGCTGGAGACCGCGGCCGAGCAGGGCCGCCGCTCGGCCCGCGAGGGGCGCAGCGTCGAGGACATGCGGCTGCGGCTGCTGCTGGACACCGTGCTGCAGTCGGCCCAGGGGCTGCAGCGGGAGCTGGCGCTGCCGGTCTCCCAGATCCGCCCGGCGGATCTGGTGGAGGCGGTGGTGCCGGGGTCGGCCTCGCCGCACGACGTGGCGCGGCGCGGCCTGGCCGAGGACGACCCGGCGCTGCTGGACCAGCTGCTGGCGATCCCGCAGGTGCACCTGGTGGTGGACGGCTACAACGTGACCAAGACCGGCTACCCGACGCTGCCGCTGGAGCAGCAGCGGATCCGGCTGCTGGGCGGGCTGGCGATGCTGGCGCAGCGCACGCAGGCGGAGGTCACCTGTGTGTTCGACGGGCAGGACCTGGACGTTCCGGTGATGATGGCGCCGCCGCGCGGGGTCCGGGTGCGGTTCAGCCGGACCGGGGAGACCGCGGACGAGCTGATCCGCCGTCTGGTGCGGGCCGAGCCGCAGGGCCGTCCGGTGGTGGTGGTGTCCGCCGACCGGGAGGTCGCGGAGGGCGTGCGGAAGGCGGGCGCGCGCCCGGTGGCCTCGGTGCTGCTGCTGAACCGGCTGGCCCGGCCCTGAGTCCGGGCCGGGCGGATGACGCCTGGTCAGCGCCGGTCGCGCGGCGGTGTGTGGGTCCGGTGGAGTCGATGGGGGAAACGGAGTTCACGCCTTCGGGGGAGTGGCAAAACGGGTAGATCCGCACTAGGGTCTGGCGTCAAACCTATTTTCCGGATTCTCATCCGATCGGGTGAGTCCGTTGGAAGAAGGAGCCGGTCTCTTGGCCTCCCACCGCCGTCCCAAGCAGCCGAGCCGCGCGCGGGTCTCCGTGCTCACCGCTGCCGCGGCGACCGCGGTCGCCCTCTCCGCCCAGGTGGCCGCGCACGCCGCGCCGCAGCCGAACAAGACGGACGTGAAGGCGCAGATCGACCAGCTCCAGGAGGAGCAGGAGCAGGCGGCGGAGAAGTACAACGGCGCCAAGGAGCGGGCCGACCAGCTGCGCAAGCAGGCCGACCAGCTGCAGGACCAGGTGGCCCGCGGCCAGGAGCAGATGACGCAGCTGCAGGGCGGTCTGGCCCAGGTCGCGGGGGAGCAGTACCGCACCAACGGCATCGACCCCTCGGTCCAGCTGATGCTCTCCTCCGACCCGTCCGGCTACCTGCAGAAGGCGTCCACCGTCGAGCAGGCCAGCGCCAGCCAGGCCGAGGCGCTCAAGGCGCTGCTGGACCAGCAGCGCCGGCTGGACCAGGAGAAGGCCGAGGCGGCCGCCGTGCTGGCCTCGCTCGACACCACCACCAAGGACCTGAACCAGGCCAAGGCGGACGTCAACGCCAAGCTGAAGGACGCCCAGGACCTGCTGAACTCGCTCAGCGCCTCCGACCGCGCCGCGCTGAAGGCCCAGCAGGCGCAGGACGACCGGGCCTCGCGCGGCAGCGACCGGGTCGACCTGAGCAACCTGCCGCCGGCCAGCGGCTACGCGGCGGTGGCCGTGGCCAAGGCGATGAGCAAGCAGGGTTCGCCGTACGTCTGGGGCGCCACCGGGCCGGGCACCTTCGACTGCTCCGGCCTGATGCTCTGGGCGTACGGCCAGGCGGGCGTCTCGCTGCCGCGCACCTCGCAGGAGCAGGGCCACTACGGCACCGCGGTGCCCGGGCTGGCCGCGGCGCAGCCCGGCGACCTCGTCATCTACGGCGGCGACATGCACCACGTCGGGATGTACATCGGCAACGGCATGGTGGTCCACGCGCCGCACACCGGTGACGTGGTGAAGGTGATGAAGGCCGACGCGATGCCGATCAACACCATCCGCCGGGTCTGACGGCCCGACACGCCGGAGAGGTTCGTCCGGGCCGTGTGATCCGCACCACCCTCGTACCGGGGGTGGTGTTCGGGTTTTCGAGCGTTTCGCGACCAGTCGGTGAGATCTGATCAGCCTTGCGTGCGGCGGCGATCACCATCGGTCATTTTCACAAAAGAACTTGGGTAATCTTCCGTCTTTTTTCTGACAAGGATTTGAACCGATCACGGTTCAGTTACTAGGGTCATGCCCCAGACCACTGCAGTGTCGATCACCCAGCCAGGGTGGCGGTGGTGGTCACCGCCGAGTTCGCGAGGCAGCGGGGCAGGTCGGAACGACTGCCCGACAGGGGAGCCCAGTAACCGCGGGCGCTGCGGAGCGGAGCCGGGGAACCACGTTCCTCCGGGGTGAATCGGCGCCAGGTCGGCCGGTGGAACGGCCGTGAGGCGTCGTAGGGCATCCTTCCGGCCCGAACCCGTCAGCTCACCCGGTAGGCGGACGTAGGAAGAAGGAGTCCGCCTTCGTGGCGTCCCATCGTCGTCCCAAGCCCGCAGGCCGCACCCGGGTCTCGATCATGACCGGTGTCGCCGCCGCAGCCGTCGCCCTCTCCGCGCAGTCCGGCGCGCACGCCGACCCGCAGCCGACCAAGGACCAGGTCAAGGCGCAGGTCGACCAGCTCAACGAGCAGGCCGAGGTGGCGACCGAGCAGTACAACGCCGCCCAGGAGAAGCAGCAGGAGCTGGAGAAGCAGGTCTCGGGCCTGCAGGACCAGGTGGCCCGTCAGCAGGCGCAGGTGACCGACCTGCAGGGCGGCCTCGCCCAGATCGCCGGGGAGCAGTACCGCAACGGCGGCATATCCCCGACCGTCCAGCTGATGTTCTCGTCCAGCCCGGACAACTTCCTCTCCCAGGCCGGCACGCTCAACCAGGCCGGTGACACCCAGAAGAACCAGCTGAAGCAGCTCCAGGAGCAGCAGCGCAAGCTTGACCAGGACCGCGCCGAGGCCCAGGGCAAGCTCGCCGAGCTGGAGTCCACCACCCAGCAGCTGAAGGCCTCCAAGGACGAGGTCCAGAACAAGCTGAAGGCCGCCCAGGACCTGCTCAACACGCTCACCGACCAGGAGCGCCAGGCGCTGCGCGCGGCCGAGGAGAAGGCCGCCGCCGACGCCAAGGCCCAGGCCGACGCCGCGAAGGCGCAGCAGCAGGCCGCCGACCGCGCCTCGCGCGACACCAGCCGCACCGACCTCTCCACGCCCTCGTCCACGCCGGCCGGCAAGCTGCCCTCCCCCGGCAGCTCGCGCGGTGCCGCCGCGCTGTCCGCCGCCGCCTCCAAGGTCGGCAGCCCGTACGTGTGGGGCGCCACCGGCCCGGGCTCCTTCGACTGCTCCGGCCTGATGGTCTGGGCGTTCAACCAGGTCGGCGTCTCGCTGCCGCGCACCTCGCAGGAGCAGGCGCACGCCGGCACCCGGATCGGCTCCGACCTGTCCCAGGCCCAGCCCGGCGACCTGTTGATCTTCTTCGGGGACGCCCACCACGTCGGCATCTACGCCGGCAACGGCCAGGTGCTGCACGCGCCCAAGCCGGGTGCCTCGGTCCGCTACGAGGCCGTCAGCAACATGCCGCTGAGCAGCATCGTGCGGGTCTGACCCGCCCTCGGCGCCTCCGGGCCCGGTCTTCCGCCACGGAAGGCCGGGCCTGCGGCTTTTCCGACGGGCCGACCTGATGTCCGATTACGGGTCAAATATTCGGGTCCGGAGGGGTTTGGACTCGCTTGCCCGGACTCGCTAACGTCTGCCACCGGACTCCCGCTCGACGACCGCCCGCACCGGGGCGGCGGCGGGGCCGCGCCGCCGGATTGGAGCCGTTGCCGCCATGCCCGTGCACCGCCGTTCCCACCTGCTCGCCCGGGCGCTGGTCCTGACGGCGGCCGCCACCACCGCGCTCGGCGTGGCGACCGGCGGCAGCGCCCAGGCTGCCCCCGGCAGTCCGGACCCGGCCGACCGCAAGGACGTCAAGGCGCAGGTCGAGCAGCTCTACGACGAGGCCGAGCAGGCGTCGGAGAAGTACAACGCGGCGCAGGAGACCCAGCGGCGCCTCCAGGGCGAGACGACGATCCTGCAGGGCGAGCTCGCCGTCGCCCAGGACCAGCTCAACGAGCTGCGCGGCGGCCTGGCGACCGTGGCCGGGGCCGAGTACCGCGGCGGCGGGATGACCCAGACCGCCCAGTTGATGCTGTCCCCCGACCCGGAGGGCTACCTCTCCCTGGCCCGGACCATGGGCCAGGCGGCGCAGCGGCAACAGGAGAGGCTGCACGAGCTGGTCACCCGCCAGCGCCGGCTCGACCAGCGGCGCACCGAGGCGACCGCCAAGCTCGCCGAGCTGGACGAGGCCCGCCGCTCGCTCGCCGACACCAAGCAGCAGATCCAGCAGCGGCTGGCCGCCGCGCAGAAGCTGCTCAACGGCCTGGGCAGCGGCGAACGGGCCAGGATGGCCGCCCAGGACGCCAGGGAGGCCGAGCAGCGCGCCACCCGCGGCACCGACCGGTTGGACCTCGGCTCCACCCCGCCCGCCTCCGAGCGCGGGGCGGCCGCGTTGGCCGCCGCGGTGCGGATGGTCGGATCGCCGTACGTCTACGGGGCCACCGGGCCCCGCGCGTTCGACTGCTCCGGTCTGATGTACTACAGCTGGCGGCAGGCCGGAGTGACCCTGCCGCGGACCTCGCAGGCCCAGGCGTACGCCGGCCGGCGGATCAACCTCTCCGAAGCGCGACCGGGAGACCTGGTGATCTTCTACCGGGACATGCACCACGTCGGCATGTACGCCGGCGGCGGGGTGATCGTGCACGCCCCCTACCCGGGCGCCAGGGTCCGCTACGAGAGCGTCAACGCCATGCCGGTCTCGGGGGTGGTCCGGCTCTGAGCGCGTCGCCCGGCGGCCCCTACGGCTCCGCTCCGACAGCCCGGCCCCGTCACGCACTGTCGCGGCGGGGTGCGCTGCTGCTCGCGGTCGGCGGGCTGGCCCAGCTGTCGCTGCCGCCGCTCGCCCCGGCCGCGGCACCGGCCCGGTCGGCGGCCGACCCGCACGGCGAGGTGGCGGCGGTGCTGGCGGAGCGGGCCCGCTCGCTGCCGGCCCGGTCGGGGCTTCCGGTGGCCGGGGCGGCGTACCGCAACCTGGTGTTCGCCGCGGGCGACGGGCCGGACCGGCTGACCGCCGCGGCCGACCTGGCCGTGCGGATCGCCGGGTACGACGACGACCCCGTGGTGTACCCGCGCCGGATCGCCCTGGCCCGGACCGGGGACGGCTGGCGGGTCGAGCGCGAGGAGAGCGCGAGCGGGCCGCCGGCGCTCTGGGACTTCGGCCCCGGACGGTCGGCGCCGGGCGCGCGCTGCCTGGTGCTCGGCTCGACCGACGGCCCCGACCCGGTCGGGCTGGTCGCGGTGGGGGACCGGGCGGTGCCGGCCGTCGAGGAGGTCTGGGGCAGCGCCGGGCCCGGCCGGCTGCTGCTCGAACTGCCCGCCACCGAGGAGCAGTTCGCCCGGCTGCTGGAGGTCGACCCGGCGGGCTGGGCGGGCATGGCGGCGGTCACCGTGGCCGCCCCCGGCGCGCCCCGGCACACCCCGGCGGACCGGGTGCTGGTCAACCCCGAGGCGTACGGGCGGCTGAGCGACTTCGGCCGGCAGGTGGTCATCACGCACGAGGCCACCCACGTCGCGACCAGGTCCGACACCCGGGCCTGGACGCCGCTGTGGCTCTCCGAGGGCGTCGCCGACTGGACCGCCTACCGCGACTGCGGCCGCGGCCCGCAGCAGATCGCCCCCGAGCTGACCCGGGACGTCGTCGCCGGGCGGCTGCCCGTCGGCCTGCCCGAGGACCGGGACTTCGCCGCCGGTGCCACCGGCATCGCCCAGGCCTACGAACAGTCCTGGCTGGCCTGCGAGTCGATCGCCCGCCGCTACGGGCCGCAGCGGCTGGTCGCCTTCTACCGGGCGGTCGGCGCGGCCGACGGGACGGGCGAGGACCGCGAGCACCGTATCGACCGGCTGCTGCGCGCCGAACTGGGCGTCGGCCTGGCCGAGTTCACCCGGTTCTGGCTGGACGGGCTGGCGGCGCTGAAGGGCTGAAGCCGGGGCTTCGGGGGCCCGGCACGCCGTCCGGCTCAGCGTCGCTGCTCGGCCGGCGCGCCCGGGTGGTCGATGCCGTCCAGCAGGTCCTGCTCGTACGCGATGCCCGGGCGCACCGGGTAGCCCGCGACCGGCAGTTCGGCGGGCTCGCGGTCCAGCACCACGGTCGGCGGCAGCGGTGCCTCGCCCCGGGTGGCGCGCCACAGCCGGACGCAGGAGAGCAGGGCGGCGGCCACCAGCAGCAGGTTGCGCAGGGCCAGCACGGTGATCGCGCCCGGGTCGCTGGCCAGGACCTGGGTGAACATCGTCGGGAACTCGACCAGCGTCAGCGGGCAGGCGATCAGGATCAGCAGCGCCACCGGCCGCTGGCTGGTGCCGCGCACGGTCAGGCAGACCGCCGCGACGCCGATCAGCCAGACCAGGTACTGCGGGCTGATCACCCGGCTGGTCACCACGAAGATCAGCAGCGCGCACAGCGCCGCGTCGTACATGGTGGCCGCGTTGCGGCGCTTGGAGGTGAAGCGCCACAGCAGCAGCCAGAGGAAGCCCAGCACGGTGCCGGCCATCATCACCTTGCTGATCACGCCGACCCACGGTCCGAGCATCTCGGGGGAGCCGTAGTTCATGGTGACCCTGCCGTCCCAGCTCCCGGCGATCCGGGCGAGGTGCAGCGGCAGCGCGCCGACCGACTCGACCTCGATGCCGCGGTCCTTCTGGAAGGCCAGGAAGTCGAAGGCGCCGTTCATGCCGGCCGCCAGCAGGAAGCCGATCGAGACGGCGGTGGCGCCCGCCAGCGTCCAGGAACGGCGGGTCCGGCGGCCGGAGGGGGTGCCGATCAGGCCGAGCAGCGGCCAGATCTTGACGATGCCGCCCAGGCCCAGCAGCAGCCCGCCGACCGCGGGGCGGCGGATCAGCGCCAGCAGGCCGGCCAGGGTGACCGCGGTGACGATGATGTCGAAGCGGTTGTAGATCATCGGGCCGAGCAGCGGGACGCCCGCCACCCACATCCAGGCGCCGGTCAGCGCCCGGACCCGGCGCAGGCCGGTGCGGACCAGCAGCGCGGCCGCGGCGGCGTCGGCGATCCCGCAGATCACCCAGAACGAGACCAGGTACGACCAGGGCAGCAGCCCCGGCAGCAGGATCACCAGGGCGGCGCCCGGCGGGTACTGCCAGGTCACGTCGTCGAACGGGAAGGTGCCGGTCTGCAGCACGCCGTACCAGGCGTGGTAGATCATCCACACGTCGGCGGTGACGTCGCCGCCGGGTGACTTCAGCACGCCGGTGATCAGCAGCACCAGCAGGGCGCGGGTGGCCACCCAGGTCGCGCCGAGCGCGGCCAGCGCCCCGAGCGGGCGGCCGAGCCGGCCGCGCGAAGAACCGGACTCGGTGGCCGGGGCCAATTCCACTGCGCTCCCTCGTTCGTCTCGGACGTCCTCACCGGAGGCGTCGTGCTGACGGACGCCCGGTCCGCCGTGCCCGCGGCCCCGGGGCCGACCTCCGGACCCACGTACTAGGACTGACCCGGGGGTCAAACGGTTGCCGTGCGCGGTTCCGTTCCCGGCGGGTCATGGTGTTGACCTATCGTACGGATCACCCAGCGGTACACCGCGCACCCCCCGACCGAGCGAGCCGTGGCCTGATGCACAGAACCTTGATCGTCACCAATGACTTCCCGCCCCGCCCGGGGGGCATCCAGGCCTTCGTCCACAACATGGCCGTCCGTCAGCCCGCAGGGAGCGTCGTGGTGTACGCCTCGACCTGGCGGGACGGCAGCGAGGTGCGGCGCTTCGACGCCGAGCAGCCGTTCCCGGTGATCCGGGACCGGACGAAGGTGATGGTTCCCACACCCCGGGTCACCCGGCGGGCCGCCGAGATCCTGCGCGCCGAGCGGTGCGACTCGGTCTGGTTCGGCGCCGCCGCCCCGCTCGGCCTGATGGCGCCCACGCTGCGCCGGGCCGGGGCCGGGCGGCTGCTCGGCATGACCCACGGGCACGAGGCCGCCTGGGCCCAGCTGCCGGGCTCCCGGCAGTTGCTGCGCCGGATCGGCGCGGGCACCGACGTGCTGACCTACCTGGGCGAGTACACCCGCTCCCGGATCGCCGCCGCGGTCGGGCCGCGGGCCGCGGCCCGGATGGTGCAGCTGCCCCCGGGCGTGGACGAGACCACCTTCCACCCGGGCTCCGGGGGCGCCGAGGTCCGCCGCCGGCTCGGGCTGGCGGACCGGCCGGTGGTGGTCTGCGTCTCCCGGCTGGTGCCGCGCAAGGGCCAGGACACCCTGATCGAGGCGATGCCGCAGATCCTGGCCGACGTGCCGGACGCGGTGCTGCTGATCGTCGGCGGCGGCCCGTACCGGGCGGACCTGGAGAAGCTCGCGGACGCCAAGGGCGTACGGGACTCGGTGCGGTTCACCGGTTCGGTGCCGTGGGAGGAGCTGCCCGCCCACTTCGGGGCCGGGGACGTCTTCGCGATGCCCTGCCGGACCCGGCGCGGGGGGCTGGACGTCGAGGGCCTGGGCATCGTCTACCTGGAGGCCTCGGCGACCGGCCTGCCGGTGGTCGCCGGGGACTCCGGCGGCGCACCGGACGCGGTGCTGGAGGGCGAGACCGGCTACGTGGTGCCCGGCGGCTCGGCCGCGGCGTCGGCCGAGCGGATCGTGCGGCTGCTGCGGGACGAGGAGCTGCGGCGACGGATGGGCGAGGCCGGGCGGCGGTGGGTGGAGCGCTCCTGGCGCTGGGACCTGCTGGCCGGGCGGCTGACCACGCTGCTGGCGGCGTAGGGCCGGTCTCCGGACGGCGTCGGGCCCCGCCTCCTTCCGGGAAGCGGGGCCCGACGCCGTCCGCGGCCTCACGTGGCCGCGGCCACGCCTGCGCGGCTACTTCTGGTAGAGCGCCTCGACATCGGCCGCGAAGTCCTTCAGCACGAGGTTGCGCTTGAGCTTCAGCGAGGGCGTCAGGTGGCCGCTCTCCTCGGAGAACTCGGTGTCCAGCAGGCGGAACTTCTTGACCGCCTCGGCGTGCGAGACGGCCGCGTTGCCGTCGTCCACCGCGGCCTGCAGGGCGGCCAGCAGATCCGGGTCCCCGGCGAGGTCGGCGACGGTGGCGGCGGCGGGCTTGCCGTTGAGCTCCTTCCACTTGGGGAAGAAGTCCGGGTCGACGGTGATCAGGCAGGCGATGAAGGGCTTGCGGTCGCCGACCACCATGACCTCGCCGACCAGGGCGTGCGCGCGGATCCGGTCCTCGATCACGGCCGGGGCGACGTTCTTGCCGCCGGCCGTGACGATGATCTCCTTCTTGCGGCCGGTGATGGTCAGGTAGCCCTCGGAGTCCAGCGAGCCGAGGTCGCCGGTGGCCATCCAGCCGTCCTTGAGGGTGTCGGCCGTGGCCTGCGGGTTGTTCCAGTAGCCGGTGAAGACGTGCGGGCCCTTGAAGAACACCTCGCCGTCCTCGCCGATCCGGACCGAGGCGCCGGGCACCGGCTGGCCGACCGTGCCGATCTTCGGCTTGTCCCACGGGTTGAAGGCGGTGGCGGCGCAGGTCTCGGTCAGGCCGTAGCCCTCCAGGACGGTGAAGCCGATGCCCCGGTAGAAGTGGCCCAGGCGCTCGCCGAGCGGCGCGCCGCCGGAGATGGCGTGGGTGGCGCGGCCGCCGAGCGCGGCGCGCAGCTTGCTGTAGACCAGCTTGTCGAAGACCGCGTGCTTGAGCCGCAGGAACAGGCCGGCGCCGCCGGCGTCCAGCGCCCGGCTGTAGGCGATCGCGGTCTCGGCGGCCTTGTCGAAGATCTTGCCCTTGCCGTCGGCCTGGGCCTTGGCGCGGGCCGTGTTGTAGACCTTCTCGAAGACTCTGGGCACGCCCAGGATCAGGGTCGGCTTGAAGGCCGCCAGCTCGGCGGTGACGTCCTTGATGTCGGAGACGTGACCGAGCTTGATCGGGGCCATCGCCGGGGCGATCTCGGCGATCCGGCCGAGCACGTGCGCCAGCGGCAGGAAGAGCAGGACGGAGCTCTCGCCGGTGCGGAACAGCGGGGCCAGCCGCTCGACCACGTTGCCGCACTCGGCGAGGAAGTTGCCGTGCGTCAGCTGACAGCCCTTCGGGCGGCCGGTGGTGCCCGAGGTGTAGACGATGGTCGCGATCGAGTCGGAGTCGGCGCTCCCGCGGTGCTCGGCGACGGTCTCGTCGGAGACCTCGCGGCCCGCCTCGGCCAGCGCGGCGACCGCGCCCTGCTCGATCTGCCAGGTGTGCTTCAGCTCGGGGAGACGGCCCCGGACCTCCTCGACCACCTTGCGGTGCTGGTCGGTCTCGGTGAGCACGGCGACCGCGCCGGAGTCGCCGAGGATCCACTCCACCTGCTCGGGGGAGGAGGTCTCGTACACCGGCACGGTGATGGCACCGGCCGACCAGATCGCGAAGTCCAGCAGCGTCCACTCGTACCGGGTACGGGACATGATGCCCACGCGGTCGCCGGGGCGGATGCCGGTGGCGATCAGACCCTTCGCGGCGGCCCGCACCTCGACCAGGAACTGGGCGGCGGTCAACTCCTGCCACCGGCCGTCCACCTTGCGGCTGAGGACCACGACGTCCGGGTGCCGCTCGGCGTTCCGGTGCACGAGGTCGGAGAGGTTACCGCCGCTCGGTACCTGGTAGAGGGCCGGAAGGCTGAAGTCGAGCAAGACTGCTCCTCGTTCGCGACGCTGCGGGACGGCAGGACGTTACTGCCCGGTAGGCAGCTTCGACCAGGGGGGTCGGCCCCGGTGTTCGAAGTGTCACACCCGGCCGGGTCCGACCAGGCCGTGACCAGGTCGTTCGAATGGCACCCTACGGCAGCCCGATGGTGACCGGCCGGTAGCATGCCCCGCCGCCCGGCGCCCGCCGGGTCGCGGCCGCCCGCGGAACACCGCCCGCGCCGCTGACCGGATCGCCGGTCGCGATAGCCTGCTCCGGGCGGACCGGGCCGAGCGCGCCCCGGCCGGACCGGCAGGCAGAGGGACGACGCGGAGGGCCATTCCATGGCGGAGCACACCAGGTCGAGCATCACCATCGACGCGACCCCGGCCACGGTCATGGCCGTGATCGCCGACTTCGCCGCCTACCCGGCCTGGACCGGCGAGGTCAAGGAGATCGAGGTCCTGGAGACCGGCGAGAACGGCCGCGCCGCCAAGGTCCGGCTGCTGCTCGACGCCGGCGCCATCCGCGACGAGCACGTCCTCGCCTACACCTGGGACGGCGACCGCGAGGTCGGCTGGACCCTCGTCCGCAGCCAGATGCTCCGCTCGCTGGACGGCTCGTACACCCTCGCCCCGCTGGCCGGCGGCCGCACCGAGGTGACCTACCAGCTCGCCGTGGACGTCAAGATCCCGATGCTCGGCATGATCAAGCGCAAGGCCGAGAAGGTCATCATCGACCGCGCGCTGGCCGGACTGAAGAAGCGCGTCGAGGACGCCGACGGCACGCCGCGCTCCGAGGGCTGACACGGCGGAACGGGGGCCGACGGCATGACGGCGAGACGCACCATCCTGGTCAGCGGCGACGCGGGCGCACCCGCGGTGGCCGCCGCCACCGCCCTGCACGCCGCCCGGCGCGGACACCGCACCTGGCTGCTGGCGGCCGACGACCCGCACCGGGCGCTCGACTCCGCCCTCGGCACCCGGCTGGAGCCCGAACCGCTCGGCTACGCACCGGGCCTGACCGTCTCCCGGATCGACGAGCAGGCCGCCTTCCGCTACGCCGTCGGCGAGCTCACCGGCCGGCTCAAGCCCGCCCTGGACCTGCTCGGCGCCGAACAGCTCGACCCCGAGGAGCTCACCGCCCTCCCCGGCATCGCCCGGCTCGCCCTGCTGCGCGCCCTGCCCGCCGCCGACCAGGACGTCCTGGTCGTGCTCGCCCCGCCGCCCGCCGAGCTGATCGCCACCCTCGCCCTGCCCGAGCAGCTGGCCCGCTACCTCGACCGGCTCGTCCCCGAGCAGCGGCAGGCCGCCCGGGCGCTGCGCCCGCTGCTGGCCGGACTGGCCGGCGTCCCGATGCCCGCCGACTGGCTGTACGAGGGGCGCGGCAAGGCCGCCGCGGCGCTCGCCGAGTCCCGCGCCGCGATCACCGACCCCGGCACCAGCGTCCGCCTGGTCGTCCCGGCCGACGGCCACCCGTACCAGGAACTGCGCCGGATCCGGGCCGGGCTCGCGCTCTACGGGCACCGGCCGGACGCCGTGGTCGTGCACGGCGCGCTGCCCGGGGCCGCGCTCTCCTCGCCCGACCCCTGGCTGGCCGCGCTGGCCCGCCGGCGGCAGGAGGAGCTGGCCGGGCTCGCCGCCGGGACCGACGCCCCGGTGCTGGTCACCGGCCTCGCCGACGCCAGCCTGGAGGTCGTCGCGGACCGCCTGTACGGGGACGGCCCCGGCCCCGAGCGGCTCGACCCGGCGCCCTGGACGGTCGAGGACCGGCTCGCCGCGGACGGCCTGCTGCTCTGGCACCTCGACCTGCCCGGCGCCGACCGGGCCGAACTGGACCTGGTCCGCCGGGGCGACGACCTGGTGGTCGGCCTCGGCGCCCACCGCCGGGTGCTCGTCCTGCCCTCCGCGCTGCGCCGCTGCACCGTGGCCGGGGCCGGGCTGCAGGACGGGGTGCTCACCGTGCGGTTCGCGCCCGACCCTTCGCTCTGGCCGCAGGGCTGACGGGCCGTCCGGGCCGCCGTCCGGACACCGCCCGGGCCACCCGCTGGGCCGCCGTCCGGCCTTTCCGGGGGGTACGGCCGGTCGGGTAGCGTCGGGCCGGAGGGCCGCGGGGTGCGGCCACGGCTGAGGAGGCGCCCGCGATGACCAGCACCGACGACCACACCGAGCCCGTCGACGACCGCACCGGGCCGGTCGGCGACGGTGGCGAGCGGGCCGACGGGCGGGCGGGGGCTCGGGCCGACGAGCAGGCTCACCCGTTCGGACCGGAGCTGGGCCCACTGGTGGAAGAGGTGCGCCGGTTCGCCACCGTGCTCGGCGAGAAGGCCCAGGAGACCAGTGCCACCACCCTGATCACCCTCGCCGGCCTGGCCGACCGCCTGCGCACCCAGCAGCCGGAGGTCTACACCCACCTCGCCGCCGCCGGCTCCGGGATCGCCGCCGCGGGTGCCGAGCTGCTGGCCGCCTACCGCGCCGCCGTGGCCGGGCACGAGAGCCGCTGGACCGCCGGGCAGGGCGCGGCCGCCGAGAAGATCGACCTCGACGGGCCTGACGAGCCGTCCGCCAAGCAATGAAACCGTGACTTTCGGAGGGTGACTGCGTTGTTCTCGTACGTCACGAAGAAGGAGATTAGATACGACTTTTGAAGCATCATGGCCCGGTCGTCCCGAAATTGCCTTCGGTTAATGTATGCGAGGCTGTGTACGGGGGCAGGGTTGGGCGGTACCGTTCCGTCCAGCGGGAACGAGTGAATAGCTGAGGGACACATGGCTCTGACCATCGGCGTCGATGTCGGCGGGACCAAGATCGCGGCAGGCGTGGTCGACGAGGCGGGCGCGATCCTGGCCCGGACCAGGGTGCCCACCCCGGCCGACCCTCAGTGGGCGGTCGATGCCATCGCGCAGGCCGTGCGCGAACTCAAGGAGCAGCACCCCGACGTCACCGCGGTCGGCGTCGGCGCCCCCGGCTTCGTCGACAGCAACCGCTCCACGGTGATCTTCGCGCCCAACATCGACTGGGAGAACGAGCCGCTGCGCGGCCGGATCGAAGAGCTCACCGGCCTGTCCGCGGTGATCGAGAACGACGCCAACTGCGCCGCCTGGGCCGAGTTCCGCTTCGGCGCGGCCGCCGAGCACCAGGACATGGTGCTGATCACCGTCGGCACCGGCATCGGCGGCGGCATCGTCCTGGACGGCCGACTGCACCGCGGCCGCTTCGGCGTGGCCGGCGAGATCGGCCACCTCAACATGGTCCCGGACGGCCTGCAGTGCGGCTGCGGCGGCAAGGGCTGCTGGGAGCAGTACGGCTCCGGGCGGGCGCTGCGCCGCTACGGCCGGGAGAAGGCGGCGGCCGACCCGGTGCGCGGCCGGCGGATGCTGGAGCTCAACGACGGCGTCGCCGAGACCATCCGCGGCATCCACATCACCGAGGCGGCCGAGGACGGCGACCCGCTCGCCCTGGAGTGCTACGCCGAGCTGGCCGACTGGCTGGGCCGCGGCATGGCGGACCTCGCCGCGCTGTTCGACCCGGCCGTCTTCGTGCTCGGCGGCGGGGTCTCCGACTCCGGCCGCCTGCTGCTCGACCCGGTCGCCAAGGCCTTCGAGCACTACCTGACCGGCGGCGTGCACCGCCCGCGCGCCGAGGTCGTGCTGGCCTCGATGGGTTCCGCGGCCGGCATCGTCGGTGCGGCGGACCTGGCCCGCACCCCCGCGTAGCCGCTCCACCCCCTTCGCCTTTCCTTCGGTACCCGCGCTCCCCTCGGTTCAGGGGGAGCGCCCCTTCCGAGCCCGCCGGCGGCGGTGCGACCGGGCCCCGACCGCTCCCGGACGCGCCGCCGCCGTCGCACGTCCCGCCGTCGCACGTCCCGGCGGAGCCGCGTACGGTCGGAGTCGGCGACGGCGCGCCCGGCGCCGACGTGCCGACGACGTACCGACGTACCGGGGAGGGCCATGACCGCCGTGACCGAGACAGCCACCGGCGCCGCGACCGCCGATCCGTTGCCGCCCTCCGGTCCGCGCCGGCTGCGCCTGCTCAGCTACAACATCCGTTCGCTGCGGGACGACCGGCGGGCGCTGGCCCGGGTGATCCGGGCGTGCGCGCCCGACCTGGTCTGCGTCCAGGAGTCACCGCGCTACTGGCGCCCCGAGGGCCAGGCCGCCCGGCTGGCCCGGCGCACCGGGACGGCCGTCCTGGCCGGCGGCGGTCGCACCGCGGCCGGTCCGCTGCTGCTCGGCCGGCCCGGCGCGGCGGAGCTGCTGGGCGTGTACGACCGGCTGCTGCCCAAGACCCGGGGCCTGCACGCCCGGGGCTTCGCCACCGCCCTGCTGCGGCTGCCCGGCTCGGCGCCCTTCACCCTCACCAGCTGCCACCTGAGCCTGCGGCCCGAGGAGCGGTACGGGCAGTTCGAGCTGCTGCTCGACCAGCTCGCGATCGCCGAACACGGCGTCGTGGCAGGGGACTTCAACGAGCACCCGGACGGGCCGGGCTGGCGGCTGCTGGCCTCCCGGCTGCAGGACGGGTACCCGACCGCGCCCTGGGGCGGCGAGTTCACGTCCGTACCGGAACGCCCGTACCAGCGGATCGACGCCGTCTTCGCCACCCCGGGGATCACCGTCCTCGGCTGCGGGGTGCCGCACGGGCTGCCCGGCGTCACCGAGGCCGATCTGCGGGCCGCCACCGACCACCTGCCGGTGCTGGCGGTCCTGGAGATCCCGGCAGGCTAGGGCCCACCCGGGGCCCGGCCACGGCAGACCCGGACCCGGACCCGGACCCAGGGCTCACCCGCCGGGCGGGCGACGGGAGTTCGCGGACCGGGGCGCTACACGACCGCGCCGTGGTCCGGGTCCTCCGGCTCGTCCTCGTCGCGGTCCCGCATCCGGGCCACCAGGGTGACGAAGCCGCCGAGGAAGGCGGTGATCCCGACCCAGGCGGGCCAGCCGGAGATCTCCCGCCAGACCACCGCGTCGATCAGCAGCAGCGCCGGGCCGCCGAGCACGGCGAGCCAGGCGAACTTGGCGGTCACGTCGGCCTCGGGCAGCGGCGGGGGCTCCGGCGGGACGAAGTGGCCCTCGTCGGTCTCCTCGGCCAGCTCGAAGTCGCGCGGACCGGAACCGGCGGCCGGCAGCACCGGCCGACCGGAGCGGGGGCGGGGCTGCGGGGCGAGGTCGGAGAGGTCGTCAGGTCCGACGGCGCCGCGGCCGTCCTTGTAGCCGCCCTTGAGCTCGTTCTGGGCCCGGAGGTTCTCGACCTCGGGCCAGTCGGGGTTGTTGAGGTCGACCGGGTCGTCGAACTGGGCGACCAGGGCGGCGAAGATCTCGTCCTGCTCGGCCTGGCTGCGCTCGCGCGCCCGGCGCGGCCCGGCGGGGGCCTCCGGGCCGGCGGCGTCCCCGGCGGTGTCCTTCGCGGGTGCCGGCGCGGGCGTGGGCTCGGGCGGCGCGGGCATGGGTGCGGTCGCGGGCGTCACGGCGCCGTCCGGACCGGTACGGTCCGTCGGCGCACCGCCCGGGGCGGCGTCCTTCGCCCCGCCGTTCCCCGCCCCGCCGTCCTTCGTCGCGCCGTCCTCGCGGGGAGTCTCGTCCCCGCCGCCCGCCGTGCTGCTCTCGTGCACTTCCGGCCCTTCAGCCATGGTGATCGTCGGATTCGTCCCGGTTCGCGCCCGCCGCGTGCGCGGGGGCCAGCCGTCGGATGAAGTCCTGGCTGGCCGCGAATATTTCCGCCGCGTCGTGGTCCAGCGTCGCGACGTGGAAGCTGCGTTGGCACAGCCGTTCCGTCACGTCGGACGAGGATATCCGGGCCAGCACCAGTTCCGAGTTGGCCGGCGAGACGACGTGGTCCTGCGGGCTGTGGAAGAGCAGGACCGGCTGGGTCACCTCCGGCAGCCGCTGCTGGACCTCCCGCCAGAGCCGGCTCAGCGACCAGGCGGCGTGCAACGGCGTCCGCTCGTAGCCGAGCTCGGTCACGCCGGCCCTGGCGATGTCGTCGGTGATCCCGGGCACGCTCGGGACGAGGTGGCGCAGCACCGGCAGCAGCACACTCGCGGGGGTGTCCGAGCGCACCGACGGGTTGACCAGCACCAGCCCGGAGACCTTCGGGCCGTGCAACGCGGCGAGCCGCAGCGCCAGCCCGCCGCCCATCGACAGCGCGCAGACGAAGACCTGCTCGCAGGTGTCGGCGAGGGCCAGCAGCTCGCGCTCGACCTCGGCGTACCAGTCCTCCCAGCGGGTGAGCTGCATGTCCTGCCAGCGGGTGCCGTGCCCCGGCAGCAGCGGCAGCGAGACGGTGAACCCGGCCGCGGCCAGGTCCTCGGCCCACGGCCGCAGCGACTGCGGGGACCCGGTGAAGCCGTGGCAGAGCAGCACGCCCACCGGTCCGCCGTGGTGGCGGTACGGTTCGGCACCGGGCAGCAACGGCATGGCGGACTCCTTCGCGGGCGGGTGGCGCTGGGGGAGGGACGCTGGGCGGGGCGCTGGAGGGGAGCTGCAGGAATTCGCATCGTCCCACGCCCCGCGCCGGGCCGTACACCCCCTCAGGCGGGGCCGGGCGCCCCTTCGGCGGGGCCGGGCACAGCCGACGGCCGCGGGGCATTAGGATCGACCGGTCCGCATAACAGGAGGCCCGGGTTGTTCTACCGACTGATGAAGATGATCGTCGCGCCACTGCTTCGGATCTTCTTCCGGCCGTGGATCGAGGGTGAGGAGAACATCCCCACCGAGGGTGCGGCGATCATCGCCAGCAACCACCTCTCCTTCTCGGACTCGTTCTTCTTCCCCGCGCTGATCAAGCGCCGGGTGACCTTCATCGCGAAGGCCGAGTACTTCAACACCCCGGGCCTCAAGGGCCGGCTGACCGCCGCGTTCTTCAAGGGCGTCGGTCAGCTGCCGGTGGACCGCTCGGGCGTGCGCGGCGCCGGCGAGGCCGCGATCCGCAGCGCCATCGCGGTGCTGGAGCGCGGCGAGCTGTTCGGCGTCTACCCCGAGGGCACCCGGTCGCCCGACGGCAAGCTGTACCGCGGCAAGGTCGGCGGCCTGGCCCGCGTCGCGCTGGCCACCGGCGCCCCGGTGATCCCGGTCGCCATGATCGACACCGAGAAGGTGCAGCCGCCCGGCCAGGTGGTCCCGAACTTCGGCATCCGCCCCGGCATCCGGATCGGCCGCCCGCTGGACTTCTCCCGCTACCACGGCATGGAGAACGACCGCTTCATCCTCCGTTCGGTGACGGACGAGGTGATGTACGAGATCATGCGGCTCTCCGGCCAGGAGTACGTGGACATCTACGCCACCGCCGCCAAGCGGCAGATCTCCGAGGAGAAGAAGAAGGCCGACGCCGAGCGCCGCGCGGCGGCCAAGGCCGAGAAGGCGGAGGCCGCCGAAGTCGAGAAGGCCGAGAAGGCCGCCGAGGCGGAGAAGGCTGCCGAGGCCGAGAAGGCCGCGGAGGCGGACAAGGAGACCGGCTCGGCCTGACGGCCCGGCCGGGCCCGGGGGAGGAGCGGGATGACGGACGGCGGCAGAGCCGGCGCGGTGGGCGGTACGGTGGCGGCCGGCGGCATGTCCGTCGAACTCCCGCTGTGGCGGGCCATCTCCTACTTCCGGGTGCTGGCGCTGATCTACGCCCTGCTCCGGTACTTCAACTCGTACCTGCACTTCCTGCACCCGGTGGCGGGCTGGATCTTCCTCGGCGCACTCACCCTCTGGACCCTCGCCACCACCCGGGCCTTCGCCGACCCGCAGCGCTGCTCCTGGTACGTCCTGGGCTTCGACCTCACCCTCGCCGTCACCGGCATCGTGATGAGCGGCCTGACCGACGCCCCGGCCCGGATCAGCCACGGCGCGCCCACCCTGCCCACCATCTGGGCCGCCGGTACGGTGCTCGGCTGCGCCGCCAAGGGCGGCTGGCGGCCGGCGGCGGCCACCGGTTCGGTGATCGGCGTCGCCAACATCCTCGGCCACGGCGGGCCGACCGGCGACAACATCCACAACATCGTGCTGCTGATGGTCGCCGGGTGCGCGATCGGCTACGTGATCGAGCTGGCCCGGGCCAGTGAGGCCACACTCACCCGGGCGCTCCAGGTCGAGGCGGCCACCCGGGAGCGCGAGCGGCTCTCCCGGGACATCCACGACGGCGTGCTGCAGGTGCTGGCGCTGGTCCAGCGGCGCGGCTCGGAGCTGGGCGGGGCGACGGGCGGCGGCGGCACCGGTGGGGGCTCCGGCGGCGGCGCGGACTTCGCCGAGCTGGGCCGCCTGGCCGGTGAACAGGAGCGCGCGCTGCGGACCCTGATGACCGGCGGCCCGATCCCGGCCCAGCGCCGGCCGCGGCCGGACGCCGCCGAACCGCGCGACCTCACCGCGCTGCTGCGTCCGTACGCCGACGAGCGGATCACCCTCTCCGCCCCCGGCACCCCGGTGCTGCTGGCCGCCCCGGCGGCCGGCGAGGTCGCCGCGGCGGTCGGCGCGGCCGTGGACAACGTCCGCCGGCACGCCGGGGCGCGGGCCCGGGCCTGGATCCTGGTCGAGGACGAGCCGGAGGCCGTCACGGTCAGCATCCGTGACGACGGCCCCGGCTTCGCCCCCGGCCGGCTCGGCGAGGCGGAACTGGCCGGACGGCTCGGCGTCTCCCAGTCCATCCGCGGCCGGCTGCTGGACCTCGGCGGCACGGCCGAGCTGTACTCGGCGCCCGGTGAGGGCGTCGAGGTCGAACTGCGCGTCCCGAGGAAGGCCACTCGATGACCGACCAGCCGATGACCGATCAGCCGACCACCGACCGGCCGGTGCGGGTGATGGTGGTGGACGACCACCCGATGTGGCGGGACGCCGTCTCGCGCGACCTCGCCGAGGCCGGGCTGGACGTGGTGGCCACGGCGGGCGACGGCGAGGAGGCCGTCCGCCGCGCCCGTGCCTGCTCGCCGCAGGTCGTCGTGCTGGACCTCAACCTGCCCGCGCTGCCCGGCGTCGAGGTGTGCCGCCAGGTGGTCGCGCACGACCCGGCGGTCCGGGTGCTGGTGCTGTCGGCCAGCGGGGAGCACCAGGACGTGCTGGAGGCGGTGAAGTCCGGCGCGACCGGGTACCTGGTGAAGTCGGCCGGGCGGGAGGAACTGCTGGACGCGGTGCGCCGGACGGCCGTCGGCGACGCGGTCTTCACCCCGGGCCTGGCCGGCCTGGTGCTCGGCGAGTTCCGCCGGCTGGCCGCCGAGCCGGCCCCGGCCTCGTCGCCGGCCGCCCCGCAGCTGACCACCCGGGAGACCGAGGTGCTGCGGCTGGTGGCGAAGGGCCTGTCGTACCGCCAGATCGCCGACCGGTTGGTGCTGTCGCACCGGACGGTGCAGAACCACGTGCAGAACACGCTCGGGAAGCTGCAGCTGCACAACCGGGTGGAGCTGGTCCGGTACGCGATCGAGCAGGGCCTGGACGACGAGATCTGACGGCGCCCGGGCGGGTGCGCACCCGCCCGGGCGCCGTCGGTCGCCCGATCCTCAGCGCCGGACCGGCGCCGCCTCGCGCAGCAGACCCGCCACGATGTCCACGCCCTCGCGGGTGAGCACCGACTCGGGGTGGAACTGGAGGCCGGCGAAGCCGGGCCCGCGCAGGGCGTGGACGTCACCGGTGGCGGTGTCCCGGGCGACCTCGATGCCCTCGGCGGCGAGCCGGGCCGCGTCGGCGTCCGAGCAGCGCGCGGTGAAGGTGTTGTAGAAGCCGACCATCCGCTTGGTGCCGAACAGGTCGATGCTCTCCTGCGCCCCCTGGTACGGGACGGCCTTGCGGCCCAGCGTCAGCCCGAGTTCGGCGGAGAGCAGCTGGTGGCTGAGACAGACCGCGAGCAGCGGCGCGGTCCGGGCGCCGGAGCGGGCGGCGGCCAGGGAGTCCGCGACGATCGGCCGCAGCACGGCCATCTTGGGGTCGTCGGCGAGCGCCGGGTCGCCGGGGCCGGGGCCGAGCACCAGCGGGCCGGGGTGCGCCGCGACCAGCGCGCGCAGCTCCGGCTGGTCGTAGCGGGCGACCGTCACCCGGTGGCCGAGCGAGCCGAGCAGGTGCGCGAGCATCGAGGTGAAGGTGTCCTCGCCGTCCACCACCAGGGTCCGTTCGGTCTCGGTGACCCGGGCCGGCGTCTGCATCCGCAGCCAGAACGGCGCGAGGCCGGCCCGGCGGGCGTCGAGCGCGGCCTGCACCCGGTGGTCGTCGGCGAGCCGGGGGCCGGTGGGGTGGGGCAGCTTGGCCGGCGCGGGCCGGGCGCCGATCGCGGTGAGCACCCCGGCCGCCTTGGCGTGGGTCTCGGCGACCTCCGACTCCGGGACGGAGTGGCGCACCAGGGTCGCGCCGACCCGGACGACGAGCCGGCCGGTGGCCGGGTCGATGTCGGCGGTGCGGATGCAGATCGGCGAGTCCAGCAGCTGCCCGCCGCTGGCGGAGCGTCCGATCAGGGCGAGCGCGCCGGAGTAGTAGCCGCGCCCGCTGGGCTCGTACCGGTTGATGACCCGGGTGGCGTTCTCGACCGGGCTGCCGGTGACGGTGGCGGCGAACATCGTCTCGCGGAGGACGTCGCGGACGTCCAGCGAGGTACGGCCGCGCAGCTCGTACTCGGTGTGGGCGAGGTGGGCCATCTCCTTGAGCCGGGGTCCGAGCACCTGGCCGCCGAGGTCGCCGACCGTGCACATCATCTTGAGCTCCTCGTCCACGACCATGGTGAGCTCCTCCAACTCCTTGGGGTCGTGCAGGAACTGGAGCAACGAGTCGAGGTCGGAGCCGCCCGCCGGGTAGCGGTAGGTGCCGGAGATCGGGTTCATCACGACGGTGCCGCCGCTCTGCCGGACGTGCACCTCGGGGGAGGCGCCGACCAGGACCCGGTCGCCGGTGTGCACCAGGAAGGTCCAGTAGGCGCCGCGCTCCTGCTCCAGCAGCCGCCGGAACAGCGTCAGCGCGAGAGCGGGGCCGAAGTCGTCGAGCGTGGCGTGGAAGTCGCGCCGGATCACGAAGTTGGCGCCCTCGCCGTTGCCGATCTCGTCCTCGATCACCCGGCGGACGATCGAGGCGTACGAATCGTCGTCCACGTCGAACGCGCCACCGGTCAGTGACACCGGCAACTGCGGCAGCGCCGAGGTGAATTCGGCCAACGGGAGAACGTGCTGCTCGGCCACCGCGAGGGCCTGCAGCGGGGTGCCGTCGTCGTGCGCCGCGAAACCGCGCTCGCGGATCTGCCGGTACGGGACGAGCGCGAGCAGGTCGTGCACCGGGCCGCCGTCGGCCGGGGCGCCGTCGCGCACCGGGAGGTCGGCGAGGCGCTGGTAGCTGTCGACGGTGCCCAGCAGCACCTCGACGGTGTCCGGGGCGAGCCGGGGGGTGCGGCGGTGCAGCAGGGCGAAGGCGGGGGCGCCGGGGGCGGTGAGACGGGTGAGCAGGTCGGTGACGGTGGTCACGGTGCGGCTTCCTTCCGGGTGATGGCGAGGGCGGTGCTGGGTTCCGCTCCCGGAGGGCCGTCTGCTCAGACGCCGACGGCCGCCCCGAGGGGCGGCCGTCGTGTTCGTCTAGGAACGCGCGATCGGTGGGCCACCCTCGGGGGAGGCCCACCACCAGGAGTGGTTGTGGGGCGCGTGCATGGGTCGAGCGTAGCGGATCAGGTAGGACGGGTGAGCGCGGTCACGCCTTTGTCCGAGATGTGTCTCACCCCTCGGGCAATGGTCACGGATCGCTCGTGCCACCCCGTAGCCTTGGCCGTGTGACCGCTACGACTGAGACATCGAGGGCTGCCCACTCCTGGCAGTCCCTGCCCGCGGCGCAGCAGCCTGAATGGCCGGACCAAGAGGCTCTGCGCAAGACCCTTGCCGAGCTCGCCTCGTATCCGCCGCTCGTCTTCGCCGGCGAGTGCGACCAGCTGCGCGCCCGGCTCGGAGCCGTGGCGCGCGGGGAGGCCTTCCTCCTCCAGGGCGGTGACTGTGCCGAGGCCTTCGACGGCGTCTCGGCGGAGCACATCCGCAACAAGCTGAAGACCCTGCTCCAGATGGCCGCCGTGCTGACGTACGCGGCCTCGGTGCCGGTGGTGAAGGTCGGTCGGATCGCCGGCCAGTACTCCAAGCCGCGCTCCAAGTCGACCGAGACCCGCAACGGTGTGACCCTGCCGGTCTACCGCGGCGACTCGGTGAACGGCTTCGAGTTCACCCCCGAGTCCCGCAACCCGGACCCGGAGCGCCTGAAGCGGATGTACAACGCGTCCGCCGCGACGCTCAACCTGGTGCGCGCGTTCACCACCGGTGGTTACGCCGACCTGCGTCAGGTGCACGCCTGGAACCAGGACTTCGTCCGCAACTCGCCGGCCGGTCAGCGCTACGAGCAGCTCGCCCGGGAGATCGACAACGCGCTGGCGTTCATGAACGCCTGTGGTGTCGCGCCGGAGGAGTTCAAGACGGTCGAGTTCTTCTCCTCGCACGAGGCGCTGATCCTCGACTACGAGACCGCGCTGACCCGCGTGGACTCGCGGACCGGCGAGCTGTACGACGTTTCCGGCCACATGGTGTGGATCGGTGAGCGCACCCGGCAGCTGGACCACGCGCACATCGAGTTCGCCTCGAAGGTCCGCAACCCGATCGGCGTCAAGCTCGGCCCGACCACCTCGGTGGACGAGGCGCTCGCCCTGATCGAGAAGCTGGACCCGGAGCGCGAGCCCGGCCGCCTGACCTTCATCACCCGGATGGGCGCGGGCAAGATCCGCGAGCACCTGCCCACCCTGGTGGAGAAGGTCACCGCCTCCGGCGCCAAGCCGGTGTGGATCTGCGACCCGATGCACGGCAACACCTTCGAGGCCTCCAGCGGCCACAAGACCCGCCGCTTCGACGACGTCCTGGACGAGGTCAAGGGCTTCTTCGAGGTGCACCGCGCGCTCGGCACCCACCCGGGCGGCATCCACGTGGAGCTGACCGGCGACGACGTCACCGAGTGCGTCGGCGGTGGCGACGAGGTCCTGGTGGACGACCTGCACCAGCGCTACGAGACGGCCTGCGACCCGCGGCTCAACCGCAGCCAGTCGCTGGACCTGGCGTTCCTCGTCGCGGAGATGTACCGGGGACAGTGAGCCCCGAGCGCATCCGCCCGCCGAGCGGGGGCCGGATGTGACGAAGGCCCCTCCGGATTCGGGATTCCCGAGCCCGGAGGGGCTTTTTCGTACCCGGATCGCCGGGTAAGGTGAGGCTTAGTGAACTAAGGCAAGCCTTAGTCAAGATCCAGTCGCTTCGCCCCGGGAGATACCGCGATGTACGTGTGCAT
This sequence comes from Kitasatospora sp. NPDC086791, assembly GCF_040685975.1. Classification (NCBI taxonomy): domain Bacteria; kingdom Bacillati; phylum Actinomycetota; class Actinomycetes; order Kitasatosporales; family Streptomycetaceae; genus Kitasatospora; species Kitasatospora sp. NPDC086791. The sequence goes on from NZ_JBFBOC010000004.1 coordinate 129,995, forward strand.
GTGCCATGCGGTCACCGAGGACCAGGTGAAGAAGGCGATCGACGGGGGTGCCAATTCCCCTCGGCAGATAGCGAAGGGCTGCAAGGCCGGCACCGACTGCGGGTCCTGCGTGCGCCGGATCCAGGCGCTGCTCGGCGAGCACGGCGCCCGGCCCTGCCCGACCGCCCGGCTGGCCGTGAAGCTCGGCCTCGCCGAAGCGGAGCCCCAGCCGGGGGAAACGGCGGCGGCCCCGGCCGCGGCGGCTCCGACGGCACCGACCGCCCCGGTGCTCCCGCTGCGCGTGGCCTGAGGCCTCAGGACTCCGGCTGCTCGATGAGCTGGGCGAGGTAGAGCGCCTCGCCGAGCTTCTCCAGGAGTTCCAGCTGGGTGTCCAGGTAGTCGATGTGGTGCTCCTCGTCGGCCAGGATGTCCTCGAAGATGTTCGCCGAGGTGATGTCGTTCTTGGCCCGCATCACCACGATCCCGCGCTTGAGCCGGTCGATCGCCTCGACCTCGACCTGGCGGTCGGCCTCGAACATCTCCTTGACCGTCTGGCCGATCCGGACGTGGAACAGCCGCTGGTAGTTGGGCAACCCCTCCAGGAACAGGATCCGGTCGGTGAGCGTCTCGGCGTGCTTCATCTCGTCGAAGGACTCGTGCCGGGTGTACGTGGCGAGCTTCGTCCAGCCGAAGTTCTCCTGCATCTTGGCGTGCAGGAAGTACTGGTTGATCGCGGTCAGCTCGGCGGTGAGCTGCTCGTTGAGGAACTCGATGACCTCGGGATCGCCCTGCATGGCGGTGCCTCCTGCGCTCGTCCTGGGGTGGGTCCTGCGCTGGGCATCCTGGCACCGGAAAGGGACGGAATTCCAGTAAGTTCACACTCACTGTGACATGTGGCGGAATATCCGATTCGGGGGGAATCCGCTCGGCGGGCGTTCGACTGTTGGCCCGTACGAGCGGGGCGTGAACCCGCCCCAAGGGGCGCGCGTCGAGGCCCGTCCGCCGTCTGTCACCATGGATCCATGGGTCAGTCCAATCACGAACCGCTGCCGCCGTCTGACCCGAGGCTCCCCCCGGGCCAGCGCGTGCAGCGCGGCTGGCCCGCCCTGCACTACGGCCCGGTGCCCCGCTTCAAGCCGCTGACCTGGGACCTCCAGGTGTTCGGGGCCACCGCCTCGGCGGAGAAGCACAGCTGGGACTTCGAGGCCTTCAGCGCCCTGCCGCGCGCCACCGTCGTCGCGGACCTGCACTGCGTGACCAAGTTCTCCGTGCTCGGCAACGAGTGGACGGGCGTGTCGGCCGCCGCCGTGCTCGACCTGGTGCCCCCGGCGCCCGGCGTCACCCACGTGATGGTCTGGGCGGAGTACGGCTACAGCGCCAACCTGCGGCTGGCCGACTTCGCCGACCCGCGCACCCTGCTGGCCACCCACCGCAACGGCGAGGCGCTGACCGCCGAGCACGGCTTCCCGGTCCGGCTGGTGGTGCCGCAGCTGTACGCCTGGAAGGGCCCCAAGTGGGTCCGCGCGGTGGAGTACATGCGGGCCGACCGGCGCGGCTTCTGGGAGGAGCGCGGCTACCACAACCTCGCCGACCCCTGGCGCGAGCAGCGCTACTCCTACCAGGAGGAGCCGGGCGAGGGCCCGCTGCGCTGAGCCCGGCCGGAGGGGGCGGGGGCCGGAGCCGGAACGGCTAGAACAGCGAGAACCTGACCGTCACCGCGCTGTGCTGCGGCCGCCGCTCGCCGGCCGCCGGGGACTGGCCGTTCACCTTGACCGCGCCGAACACGTCCCAGCCGGTGGTCTGCATGGTGAAGCCCGCCGCCTGCAGGGCCTTCTGCGCGTCGTCCTTGGTCATCCCGGTGACGTTCGGGACCGGCACCATGCCCTTGCTGACCACCAGCGAGACCGCGGCGTTCTCCTGCAGCTGCTGCCCGGCCGGCGGCGAGCTGCTGATCACCGAACCCTCCGGGACGGTGTCGTCGTAGGTCTCGGTCACGCTGCCCCTGGTCAGCTGGGCACCGGCCAGGGCCGCGGCGGCGTCGGCGGCGCTCCTGCCGACGAGGTCCGGCACCGCGGTCCGCTTGGGGCCCTTGGACACGGTGATGGTGATGGAGTCGCTCCGGCGGGTGCGCGCGCCCACCCCGGGATCGGTGGAGATCACCTGCCCGGTCGGCACGGACTCGCTGAACGCCTCGACGAACCTGCCGTGCAGGCCCTCCTTGTCCAGGATCCGCTGCGCCTCGGCCCGGTCCTTGCCGAGCACCCCGGGCACCGCGCCGTACAGCCCCTCGGACAGGCCGTAGGTCGCGCCGCCGACCGCCAGGACCAGCGCGGTCAGCGCGGCGGCCCAGATCAGCGCCCTGCGGGGGACCCTGCGCAGCAGGCCGGGCCGGCGCTCGCGCACCGGGGTCGGCTCGTCGTACGGGCGCGGCTCGGTGAGTAGCTGGTCCATCAGCTCCGGTGGCACGTCCAGCACGCTGGTGCGCTCCGTCGGCGGGGCGTCGGCGGGCCGCGGCAGCGGCTGGATCACCGAGGTCGGCTCGCTGGTCGGGTAGCGCGGGCCGGGCCGGGTGGAGGCCGGCGGCTCGGCGTCCAGCTCGGCCGGGGTGAGGGTGCGGCGGACCCGCTGGACCGCGGCGAGCAGTTCGACCGCGTCGTACGGGCGGGCGTCGGCGGCCCGGGCGCAGGCGCCGGCCACGAGGGCGTCCAACTCGGGGCCGACCGCGGGGGCGATCAGGGACGGGGCGGGGACGTCCTCGTGCAGGTGCTTGTACATGACCTGGACGGGATTGTCGCCGGTGTGCGGGCGGCGGCCGGTGAGCATCTCGTACAGCAGGATGCCGGCCGCGTAGACGTCGACCCGCTGGTCGGTGGGGGCGTCCGGGAGGATCTGCTCGGGGGCGAGGTAGGAGACGGTGCCCAGGACCGTGCCGCCGGTGGCGGTGCTGGTCGAGGTGGGCGCACCGTCGGCGGTGCCGAGCACCCGGACCAGGCCGAAGTCGGCGACCTTGACCAGGCCGCCCTCGGTGATCAGCACGTTCTCCGGCTTGACGTCGCGGTGGACCAGCCCGGCCCGGTGGGCGGCGCCGAGGGCGGCGAGCACCGGCTCCAGGACGTCCAGGGCGGCCCGGACGGAGAGCGCGCCGCGGTCGCGCAGCAGGTCGCGCAGGGTACGGCCGGGGACGTACTCCATGGCGAGGAAGACGTGCCCGCCGTCCGCGCCCTGGTCGAAGACGTTGACCACATTGGGGTGGGTGAGCTTGGCGACCGCCTTGGCCTCGCGGATGAAGCGGGAGGTGAAGCCCTCGTCCCCGGCCAGCGCGGGGTGCATCACCTTGAGGGCGACCACCCGGTCCAGCCGGGTGTCGGTGCCCTGGTAGACGGTGGACATCCCGCCGGTGGCGATGCGCTGCCCGACCCGGTACCGGTTGTCGAGCAGGGTGCCGATCAGGGGGTCGTGCAGTGCCATGTCCACTCGGGCGATTCTAGTGCCGGGCCCGTCGGCCGGACCCGGAGGACACCGCCCCCGGGCCCGGCTGTGCCCGGCTTGTGACACGCCGGGGGCCCGGCGCTAGAACGCGGGCCGCTCCCGGGTGTCCAGGTCGGCCCGGCCGGCCATCGCGGAGGAGGCCTCGGCGTGGAAGCGGCGCGGGATGCGGCCGGCCCGGTGGGCGAGTCGGCCCGCCTCGGCGGCGTGCCGCATCGCCTCGGCCATCAGCACCGGCTCCTGAGCCCGGGTCACCGCGGAGGCCAGCATCACGGCGGAGCAGCCGAGTTCCATTGCCAGCGCGACGTCGGAGGCGGTGCCGGCGCCCGCGTCCAGGATCACCGGGACGCCCGCGCTCTCCACGATCAGCTGGAAGTTGTGCGGGTTGCGGATGCCGAGGCCGGAGCCGATCGGCGAGCCGAGCGGCATGATCGCGGCGCAGCCGACGCCCTCCAACTTGCGGGCCAGCACCGGGTCGTCGTTGGTGTACGGCAGCACCGTGAAGCCGTCGTCGACCAGGGTCTCGGCGGCGTCCAGCAGCTCGATCGGGTCCGGCAGGAGGGTCCGCTCGTCGGCGATCACCTCCAGCTTCACCCAGTCGGTGCCGAGCGCCTCGCGGGCCAGCCGGGCGGTCAGCACGGCCTCGCCGGCGGTGAAGCAGCCGGCCGTGTTGGGCAGGACGCGGATGCCGTTGCGGGTCAGCACGTCCAGGACGGAGCCCTGGGTGCCGGCGTCGACCCGGCGCATCGCGACGGTGGTCAGCTCGGTGCCGGAGGCGAGCAGCGCGCGCTCCAGGACCTCCAGGCTCGGCGCGCCGCCGGTGCCCATGATCAGTCGGGAGGAGAAGGTCGTCCCGGCGATGGTCAGCAGGTCGTCGGCCATCTCAGCCTCCCTGGACGGCGGTGAGGATCTCGATCCGGTCGCCCGCGCCGAGCGGCGTCCCGGACCACGAACTGCGCGGGACCACGGCCTCGTTGAGGGCGGCGGCGACGCCGGTGTTGGCCCGGCTCACGGTGGCGACCAGCTCGGCGAGGGTGGTCGTGGGGGCCACCGCGCGGGGTTCGCCGTTGACGGTCAGCGCGATCTCGGCCGGCGTGGCTTCGGCCCGGGAGGCTTCGGCCCGCGGGGCTCCGGTCGGCGTGGTCTCGGTCGGTGTGGTCTCGGTCATGCCAGGGCCTTCGTGGTGGAGCGGTCGGGGGAGAACCGGGTCGGGGTGAACGGCTGCGCCAGCGCCGGGAGTTCGCCGGTCGCCAGGTACTCGGCGAGCAGGTCGGCGGTCACCGGGGCGAGCAGCACGCCGTTGCGGTGGTGGCCGGTGGCGGCGACCAGCCCGGGCAGTGCGGTCGGGCCGAGCAGCGGCGCGTTGTCGGGCGAGCCGGGGCGCAGGCCCGCGGAGGTCTCCACCAGCGGGAGTTCGGTGATGCCCGGGACCAATTCGTGGGCGTCGCGCAGGAGTTCGTACACCCCACCGGCGGTGACGGTGGTGTCGTAGCCCTGTTCCTCGGTGGTCGCGCCGATCACCAGCTCGCCGTTCGCCCGGGGCACCAGGTAGAGGTGCCCGCCGCGCACCACGGCGCGGACGTTGCGGGAGAGGAACGGCCGGTAGGCGGCGGGGATGTGAAGGCGCAGCACCTGCCCCTTCACCGGGCGGATCGCGGGCAGCACGCCCTCGGGCAGGCCGGCCAGCCGGTGGCTGTGCGGGCCGGCGGCGAGCACGACCCGGTCGGCGGTCACGCCCTCCCCGGTGCCCAGCCGGGCGCCGACCGCGCGGCCGCCCTCGACCAGCAGCTCCACCGCCTCGGCGCGCCGGACGACGACGCCCGCGCGCTCCCCGGCCGAGCACAGCGCGGTCAGCATCCGCCGGCCGTCCACCTGGTGGTCGTCCGCGACGTGCAGGCCGCCGCGCACACCGGGGGCGAGCATCGGCTCCAGCTTGCGGGCCTCCCGGCCGGTCAGCCAGGTCGAGTCCAGGCCCAGCCGCTGGTGGAAGGCGTGCAGTTCGCGCAGTTCCTCGCGGTCGTCGGAGTCCAGCGCGACGGCGATCGTGCCGCAGGCGCGGTAGCCGGTGTCCTGGCCGCCGCTCGCCTCGGTGAGCTCGGCGGCGAAGTCCGCGTAGCGTTCGTTGGAGGCCAGACCGAGGCGCAGCAACGGCTCCTCGCCGTACTGGAGCTCGGTGACCGGGGCGAGCATCCCGGCCGCGACCGTGGCCGCCCCGCCGCCCGGTGAGGGGTCGACCACGACGGTCCGCAAGCCGCGCTGCGTCGCCCGCCAGGCGACGGCGAGGCCGATGATGCCCCCGCCGATCACCAGGACGTCGGCGTGGGCGCCCGATGGCACGCGTGTCAAAGCTGCTCCTCTCCCTTCGCCGGTATGACCCGGATCAGGTTCGGACGGTCGCGGGCCGTGTCAGCCCGCCTCTCAGCCCGGTTCGCCGGGCTCCCGCGATGGTGCCCCCACCATAACGCCGGGGCCCGGCCCGGCCGAAGGGGCCGCCCGGCCCCGGGCCCCGGCCGGGGAGGGGCGGACGGCCCGGGAACGGCCGGGCGGCGCTGAGTACAGTGACGGGCGTGGCAGAGCTGAGCGGAACGGATCGGGTGGTCGTCGTCGGGGCCGGGCTGGCCGGGGCGCAATGCGCCCTCAAGCTGCGGCAGGGCGGCCGGCAGGGGCGGATCACCCTGGTCGGCGAGGAGCCGCACGTGCCGTACGACCGGCCGCCGCTCTCCAAGGACGTGCTGCTCGGCAAGAGCGACAGCACCACCCTGGACATCGACTTCGCGGACCTCGACATCGAGCTGCTCACCGGCCGCCGGGCCACCGGCCTGACCCCCGGCGTCCTGCACACCGACGGCGGCGACCTCCCCTACGGCACGCTGGTGATCGCCACCGGCGCCGTCCCGCGCGTCCTGCCCGGCGCCGAGCGGGCGCACCTGCTGCACACCCTGGACGACGCCCTGGCGCTGCGCGCGCTGCTGCGCCCCGGCCTGCGGCTGGTGCTGGTCGGGGCGGGCTGGATCGGCGCCGAGGTGTCCACCGCGGCCCGCGCGGCGGGCTGCGAGGTGACCGTGGTCGAGGCGGGCCCGGCGCCGCTGCCCGGCGCGCTGCCGACCGCGATCGGCTCGGCGATGGCCGCCTGGTACGCCGAGGCCGGCGTCGACCTGCGCTGCGGGGTCGGGGTGGCCGCCGTCGAGCCCGGCGCGGTGCTGCTGGCCGACGGCTCGCACCTGCCCGCCGACGAGGTGGTGGTCGGGGTCGGGGCCCGGCCCGCGACCGGCTGGCTGGCCGGCTCCGGGATCGAGCTGGACGGTGCCGGCGCCGTCGTGGTGGACGCGCGGCTGCGCACCTCGCTGCCCGGCGTCCTCGCGGCCGGCGACTGCGTCAGCTACCCCTCGGCCCGGGCCGGCGCCCGGCTGGCCGTCCAGCACTGGGACCACGCGCTGCGGTCCGGCGAGGCGGCGGCCGCCGCCGTCCTCGGCGCGGACGAGCCGCCGTACGACCCGGTGCCGTACTTCTGGTCGGAGCAGTTCGGGCGGATGGTCCAGTACGCCGGCCGGCACGCCGAGGGCGACGAGGTGCTCTGGCGCGGCGGCCCGCGGGACGCCTCGTGGACGGTGCTCTGGCTGCGCGACGGGGTGCCGAGCGCGCTGCTGACCGTGGACCGGCCGCGCGACCTCACCCAGGGACGGAAGCTGATCGAGCACGGCACGGCGCTGGACCCGGCCCGCGCGGCGGACCCGGCGGTGCCGCTGAAGTCGGCGGTCGCGGGGTAGCGGCTGGTGCGCGACGGGCCGCGGAGGTGGCAGTCTGGTGGCGTGAGTGAGATCGAAAGCAAGATTGAAGCCCTGGTCCCCGAGTGGATGTACCTCCCCGACATCTCGGAGCAGTGGGGGGTGCGGGTCACCGAGGTGCGTGACCTGGTCCGCAACGGCGAGCTGATCGCCGTCCGCCGGGGCCCGAACAAGTCGCTGCAGGTCCCTGCGGCGTTCATCGACGGCACCGGGCTGGTCAAGCACCTCTCCGGCACCCTGACCGTGCTGCGCGACTGCGGGTACAACGACGTGGAGATCCTGGAGTGGCTCTTCACCGAGGACCCGTCGCTGCCCGGCAGCCCGATCCAGGCACTGCGGGAGAACCGCGGCACCGAGGTCAAGCGGCGTGCCCAGGCGATGCTGATCTGATGGCGGCGGACCCGCTGCGCGCCCGCCTCGCGGACGCCCGCCTCTACCTGTGCACCGACGCCCGTCGCGAACAGGGCGACCTCGCCGAGTTCCTCGACGCGGCGCTGGCGGGTGGGGTGGACATCGTCCAGCTGCGCGACAAGGGACTGGAGGCCAAGCAGGAGCTGGCGGCCCTGGAGGTCTTCGCCGACGCCTGCCGCCGGCACGGCAAGCTGCTGGCCGTCAACGACCGCGCCGACGTCGCGCACGCGGCCCGGCCGGACGTGCTGCACCTCGGCCAGGACGACCTGCCGGTGCCGGCCGCCCGGGCGATCCTCGGCGAGGACGTCCTGATCGGCCGGTCCTGCCACGCCGAGTCCGAGGTGGACGCGGCGGCCGTCGAGCCCGGAGTGGACTACTTCTGCACCGGACCGGTCTGGCCGACCCCGACCAAGCCGGGCCGCCCGGCGCCGGGCCTCGGCCTGGTCTCGTACGCGGCGGAGCGGGCCGGGGACCGGCCGTGGTTCGCCATCGGCGGGATCGACCTCGGCAACCTGGACGAGGTGCTGGCCGCCGGGGCCCGCCGGATCGTCGTGGTCCGGGCCGTCACGGCCGCGGCCGACCCGGGGGCGGCGGCCGCCGAGCTGTCCCGCCGGGTGCGTTCCAGCTGATCCCGGGGCCTGGTTCCGGGAGCCGCTGATCCAGCGCCCTGGTTCCCGGGGCCGCCGTCGTCCGTCAGTGCTCAGTACTTGCGGACGGTGGCGGCCTCGGCCAGCGCCAGCAGCACCCCGCGGGCCCGCTCGTCCACCAGCGGCGCTGCCGCCAGCGCGCCCAGCGACTGCCGCATCAGCTCCTCGATCCGGTGCTCCACCAGCTCGGGCGCACCGCTGCGGGCGACCAGCTCGCGCAGCCCGGCGACCTCCTCGGGCGCCAGGTCCGGTGCGCCGAGCCGCTCGTCCAGGTGCCGGGCGTCGGCGGCGGGCAGGCCGCGCATCGCGTGCGCGACCAGCAGGGTGCGCTTGCCCTCGCGCAGGTCGTCGCCGGCCGGCTTGCCGGTGACGGCCGGATCCCCGAAGACGCCGAGCAGGTCGTCCCGCAGCTGGAAGGCCTCGCCCAGCGGCAGTCCGAACGCCCCGAGGGCCTCGACCAGCTCCGGCCCGGCCCCGGCCAGCAGGGCGCCGACCTGCAGGGGTCGCTCGATCGTGTACTTCGCGGACTTGTAGTGCAGCACGGTCCGCGCCCGGTCCAGCGCGCCCTCGTCCGTCGAGTCGCCGGCCACCGGCTCCAGCACGTCCAGGTACTGGCCGAGCATGACCTCGGTGCGCATCAGGTCGAACACCGGCTTGGCGGCCAGGACGGCGGCCGGCTCGAGGCCCGAGCGCAGGAACAGCTCGTCGCACCAGATCAGCAGCAGGTCGCCGAGCAGCACGGCGGCCGAGGCGCCGTACTGCTCGCGGTCGCCGCGCCAGCCGTTGTCGCGGTGCAGCGCCTCGAAGCGGCGGTGGACCGAGGGCAGACCGCGGCGGGTGTCGCTGCGGTCCATCAGGTCGTCGTGCACCAGGGCGCTCGCCTGGAGCAGTTCCAGGGCGGCGGCCGCGTTGGCGATCCCCTCGCCGCCGACCGGGCCGCCGGCGGCGCGCCAGCCCCAGTAGCAGAAGGCCGGACGCAGCCGCTTTCCGCCGTCCAGCAGGAAGTCGCGCAGCGCGTCGGCGGCGGGGACCAACTGGGGCGAGATCGTGCCGAGCAGCGCGGACTGGCCGTCCATGAACGCGGCGAGCGCGGCGTTGACGCGTATGCGGACGTCCTCCACGTCAATGGGGTTGGCCGGCCGGGTGCTGGACGAGATCACGATGGGGCTCCGCTGGTTCTCTGGGGTGCAGCAAGCGTAGCGGGGCGGCTGGGAACGGGCGTGCGAGCGGCCCCTCGGGGGTGGCCCGCGGGCGCCGCGGAGTCGCCGGGGGAGTCGTCCGGGCGTTGTGGGGAGTCGCGCGGGGCCAAGCGGAATGCCGTCCACCGCTTGTCTCAATCTGTGGAACCGGGTTGTCCAGCCTCCGCGAAGGCCCGATAGCCTGCAAACATGGCACTGGGCATCGCTTCCACGAGAACGGATCGCGCACTCACGGTGCGCGAGCTCCTGGCGGCCGGCAAGCGTTCCTTCTCCTTCGAGTTCATGCCGCCGCGCACCGAAGTCGGCGAGCAGAAGCTCTGGGACGCCATCCGTCGGCTGGAGCCGCTCGACCCGAACTTCGTCTGCATGACGTACGGCGCCGGCGGCTCCTCGCGCGAGCGCACGGTCAACATGGTCGGCCGGATCGCCACCGAGACCACGCTGACCCCGGTCGCCCACCTGACCGCCGTCGACCACTCGATCGCGGAGCTGCGCAACATCATCGGCCAGTACGCGGACCAGGGCGTGCGCAACGTCCTCGCCGTCCGGGGCGACCCGCCCGGCGACCCGATGGGCGAGTGGGTCAGCCACCCCGAGGGCGTCACCTACGCCTACGAGCTGGTGGAGCTGATCAAGGGCATCGGCGACTTCTGCGTCGGCGTCGCCGCCTCGCCGAACATGCACCCGCGCTCCACGGACTGGGACGACGACATCCGGCACTTCGTGGCGAAGATCCGCTCGGGTGCCGACTACGCGATCACCCAGATGTTCTTCGAGGTGGACGACTACCTGCGGCTGCGCGACCGGGTGACGGCCTCCGGCTGCGAGACGCCGATCATCCCGGAGATCATGCCGGTCACCAACGCCAAGCAGCTGGAGCGCTTCCCGCAGCTCAGCGGCTCGGCCTTCCCCGCCGACCTGGAGGCCCGCCTGCGAGCCGCCGTCGCCGACCCGGCGGCGCTGCGCGCCATCGGCATGGAGCACGCCACGACGATGGCCGAACGCCTCCTCGCCGAGGGCGTGCCCGGTCTGCACTTCATCACGCTGAACCACTCGACGGCGACGCTGGAGATCTACCAGAACCTGGGACTGCACCAGCGCTGAGCAGGCGCGGGGGCGGGTCGCGCCGGTGGGCGCTCCGGTCGGCGTTCAGGTCGGAGGGGTGTCCGGCCGACGAGTGGTCCTGCCGATCGCCGTGCTGACGCCGGGTGTTCACGAGTCCGTCACCGCACCGACGGTGACGGGCTCGGTCGTGTGCGGCCGGTGTCGGGTGCGGCGGGAACGCGATGCGGTGCCCCGGCCGTTGAACCGGTACAGTCGCCGGACACGCGCGGCGTGGACGCGCGGGCACGCGACTGGAGGTAGCGGGCGGATGGGCATCGGATACCTGCTGCTGTACGCCGCGTTGGCGGTGGTGGCGCTCTGGCTGATCGCCGAGGTGTTGCTGCAGAACCGGGCGCCGCTGCACTGGCGGGTCCTGGCCCTGGTCGGCTTCCTGGGCGTGGCCGCCGGGATGAGCCTCGGGTCGATCGTGGTGATCGGGGCCGGTGCGGCGCTGTTCGCCGTCGGCCAGACCTTCGTCACGCTCTCGGTCAAGCGCGGCTACCGCACCGGCTGGTCCCTGCGGAACGCCGACGGCAGCCTGCCGGGCCCGCTCGCCAAGGTGCCGCTGCTCGGCGCCCTCACCGGCGGCGCGGCCGCGGTGGCGGCCGTCGCGGTCGCCGAGGAGCGGATCGGCGAGGTCAGCGCCGTCGAGGAGGCCCCCGCGGCGCTGCCGACGCCGCCGTCCGTGCCGGTGGCGGCAGCGGTGTCGGAGGAGGTGCCGGAGGTCGAGCAGACCGCCGCCTTCGAGATGCAGGAGCTCACCCAGGACGGCGTCTACGCCCCCTCGTACTACGAACAGCAGCCGCAGCAGCAGCCCCAGGACCCGTACGCCGCCGCCTACCAGGGCGGCTACGACCAGCAGCAGTGGCAGACCCAGCAGCAGCCCGCCTACGCCTACGACCAGTCCTACGGCACCTACCCGCAGCAGCAGGACCAGCAGCAGGACCCGTACGGCGGCTACCAGCAGCAGGCCCAGCAGCAGGACCAGTACGCGGGCTACCAGCAGCACCAGCAGCCCTGGGACCCGAACGCCCAGGGCTACCAGCAGCAGCCCCAGGAGCAGTGGCAGCCCCAGCCCGACCCGCAGGCCCAGGGCATCCCGCAGCAGCCGGGGTACGACCAGACCTACGGCTACCAGCAGCAGAACACCTGGCACCAGGGCTGACGCCCGCCCGGGCGCCCGGCCGGCGGCCTAGGCCGGGCCGACCAGGCCGGCGGTGATGCAGGCCGACATGCCGACGCGGGCGAGTCCGCCGCCGGGGTGGGCGGTGCCGCCGATGAGGTAGAGGCCGGGGACGGGGGTCTCGTTGGCGGCTTTCAGCCAGTCGCCGTCGGCTCCGGCGAGGACGGGCAGGGCGACCGAGCCGCCCGGGGCGCCGGTCTCCCGGCGGGTGTCCTCCGGGGTGCGCACGACCCGCCACAGCAGCCGCTCGCGCAGGCCCAGGCCGGCCGCGTCGACGTGGGCGAGCAGCAGGTCGGCGTAGCGGTCGGCGGCGCCGGGGGCGGTCCAGTCGACCTCGCCCTGGGCCGGGACGGTCGCGGTCAGCACCACGCTCTCGTGCGCGTCGTCGGGTCGCAGCGCCGGGTCGTCCGGGCGCAGCACCTGCACGGTGGGGCGCTCGCAGAGCGGGCCCGCACCGGTCAGCGCCCGCTCCTCGGCGGCGAGGTCGGGCGCGTGCACCACCGTGCGGTGCGCGGTGCCCTCCGGCCGGGGGCCGCGCAGGGCGAGCAGCACGCTGAACCGGCCGGGCGCCCCCGACGGGCGCCACGCCTCGGCCGGCTTCCCCGGCCACGGCGCCAGGCCGCCGCCGAACAACGCGCCGGCGTCCATCGCCGAGAGCACCAGGTCGGCGTCGATCCGGCCGTCCGACGTCTCGACGCCGCGCGCCCGGCCGTCCTCCACGACGACCCGGGTGACGGGCGTGTCGAAGCGGAACTCGGCCCCGCGCAGCTCGCAGCGCCGGAACACCGCCGCCGCCAGGGCGCGCAGGCCGCCCCGGACGTACCAGACGCCGAAGGACTGCTCCATGTACGGCAGCACGGTGGCCCCGGCGGGGGCCCGGCCCGGGGCGAAGCCGTAGCGGACCGCGGACTCGAACAGCAGCGCGGTCAGGCCCGGGTGGCCGTCCAGTTGGCGCGCCGCCACGTCGTGCAGGGTCCACGGGACGGCGCGGCGCAGCCGGGCCAGGCCGGTGCGCGGCGGGACGGGGTACGGGTCGGTGCCCAGGAAGGCCCGGTCCGTCGGGAGCGGCTCCTCCAGCAGCGGGCGGCGGGTGGCCTCCCAGACCGTCCGGCCGTGGTTCATCACCGCGCTCCAGCGGGCTCCCGAGCCGGCCCCGAAGGCCGCGTCCAGGGCCTGGCCGACGCCGCCGCGGGAGGCGTTGGGCAGCGTGACGGCGGTGCCGTCGGCGAAGAGGTGCCGGCTCTCCGGATCGACCGGTGCCAGCTCGACCAGCTGCTCCAGCGGCTCCTTGCCGGTCTTCAGCGCGAGGTCGCGGTAGACGGCGGGGAGGGCGAGCAGCCCGGGCCCGGTGTCGAAGGCGAAGCCGTCCCGCTCGTGGCGGCCGACCATGCCCCCGTACGTGCCGCCCGCCTCGCAGACCGTCACCCGGTGGCCGAGCGTCGCCAGCCGGGAGGCCGCCGCGAGCCCGCTCATTCCTGCGCCGATGATGACGATCCGTGCCATGGGAACTGATCCTAGGTCCCCGGCGGCGGCCGTCAGGCCCCGGCTGTCCGGCTGCCCCGCTGCCGGGCCGCCCGCCGTCAGGCCCCCGGCTGTCCGGCGTACGCGCCGGCGGCGGTCCGGGCGGCCCTGCGCTCGCGGCGGCGGGCCCGGAAGGCGCGGATCCTGCCGATCACCAGCCGGACCAGCAGCAGCCCGGCGGCCAGGACCACCGCGGCGATCGAGGCGGCCACCCACGGGTGGAAGATCGCCAGGGTGACCAGGCCGGCCACCGAGAGGTCCTCGGCCAGGCTGACCACGATGGTGCTGGCCGGCTCGGGGGAGGTGTTGACGGCCATCCGCAGCGAGGCCTTCACCAGGTGGCTGACCAGCGCCGTGGTGCCGCCCATCGCGCCGGCCACGACCTCGTTGAGCGAACCGGGGTCGTTGCCCGCGATCAGCACGGCCACGGTGGCGCCGGCGATCGGCCGGATCACGGTGTGCACGACGTCCCAGACGCTGTCCAGGTACGGGATTTTGTCGGCCACCGCCTCCACCGCGAACAGCACGGCGGCCGCGATCAGCACGTCCGTGCGCTCCAGCGCGTGCGGCACCGTTTCCGCGCCGGCGAACCGGCCCAGCAGCCCGAGCAGCAGCACCACCGCGTAGGCGTTGATGCCGCTGGCCAGTCCGCTGGTGAAGATCAGCGGCAGGATCGTCATGGCCTCCCCCTCCTCGCGAGGACCCGGCCGGTTCCGCCCGGCCCCGCCGTACCGTACCCGGAGCGGGACGCCGTGCGGGCCCTCGCCGGTTCCGGCGCGGGGACTGAGTACGGATACTCAGTTCCCCGGTTGAGTACGTCAGCGGATGGCCTCCGACCTGCGGAGACGGGAGAGTGGTGGCACCCGGGAGGAACGGCGCGTCGGGCGCCGGTTCACCCGGGTGGCGGATCCCTCCGCCCCTCCGGCCGCACAGGCCGGGGGCGGCGGCGGAAGATCCGCGACGGGGCTGGTCACGGTCCCCGCACCGCCGGCACGGGGCGGCGGAGCGGGCCGGGGGGAGACCGGCCACGGGGGAGGTTCGCGACCGTCGTCCGTGGGGGGAACGGCGGGAGCGACGGCATACGGCGGCGGCGCGGACCGGGGGAGGGTCCGCGCCCGCCGCCGATCTGCTTCCCGGGCTGTCGGGGCCGGGGCCTCCGGTCCGGAGCGGACGGATTGTCAGTGCTGCCGGTCACGATGGAGGGGCACGGACCACCCGGTCCGCGCGCTGCCTCGGAACGGGGGAGACCATGACCATCAGCCGTCCTGAGCCCGTCACCGCCCGCCTCCACTCCGCCGCCCTCCCGCACACCCCGGACGCGTCGGGCGGCCGCCCCGCCGGCCGGGACGTCCACCCCGTGCTGCGCCGGACCGCCGCGCCGCCGGCCGCCCTCGACCTGCTCGCCGACGCCCACCGCACCCTCGTCCGCGCCCGCGCCCTGGAGGACCCGCTGGAGCGGTACGCCACCGCGCACCTCGCCGCGCTGCGCACGGTGGCGGCCGTCCTGGCGGTGCGCGGCCGCCCGGAGAAGAACCCGCGGCGGCGCAAGGCCATCCGCAGCGCCTGGGAGGTGCTGCCCGAGGTGGCCCCGGAGCTCGCCGAGTGGGCGCTCTACTACGGCGCCGGCGCCCGCCGCCGGGCCGCCGCCGAGGCCGGGATCCGGGGCGCCGCGTCGGCCCGCGACGCCGATGACCTGATCCGCAACTCCGCCCTGTTCCTGCGCCTGGTCGAGCGGCTGCTGGGCCTGCGGGCGGTCCCGCCCGCGCCGCGGCTGCCGCTGGACGACGAGCAGCCGCCGGGCGCGAGCGACCCGGCCACCCGCCAGGCTTAAGGTGGAGGCATCCTGATCGAACTGCACGTGCCAAGGAGCCCCACCGTGTACCCGACGCGTCCCCGCAGTGCCCTGCGTACCGCCGTGGTGTGGGAGGTGGTGCGGGCAGCCCTGGAGAAGCGGGCGGCCGAGCTGGACCAGCCGGTGCTCGACGTGGTCGACACCGGCGGCGGCACGGGCAACTTCGCCGTGCCGGTGGCCAAGCTCGGCCACCGGGTGACCGTGGTCGACCCGAGTCCGGACGCGCTGTTCGCCCTGGAGCGGCGGGCCGCCGAGGCCGGGGTGACGGACCTGGTCCGCGCCGTCCAGGGCGACACCCAGACGCTGCCCGAGCTGATCGCCCCCGGCACCGTGGACGCGGTGCTCTGCCACGGCGTGCTGGAGGTCGTGGACGACCCGGCGGAGGCGCTCGGCAGCCTGGCCGGCACCCTGCGCAAGGGCGGCCTGGTCAGCCTGCTGGCCGCCAACCGCAACGGCGCCGTACTGGCCCGCGCGCTGGCCGGACACTTCAACGAGGCCCGGACGGTGCTCTCCGCCACCGACGGGCGTTGGGGCGAGCAGGACCCGATGCCGCGCCGCTTCACCGGCGAGGAGCTGGGCCGGCTCGCCGCGGACGCGGGCCTGCGGGTGGAGTCGGTGCACGGGGTGCGCGTCTTCGCCGACCTGGTCCCCGGGGTGCTGGTGGACACCGAGCCGGGCGCGCTGGAGGCGCTGCTGAAGCTGGAGGAGGCCGCCGCCGAGCAGCCCGCCTTCCACGCCGTGGCGACCCAGCTGCACCTGCTGGCCACCCTCGCCTGAGCCCGAGCTGAGCCCGAGCTGAGCCCGGCCGGAGCCGGGCCTTCGCGAAGCCTTCGCGATACCTTCGCCGTCGTACGGTTCGCACACCGTACGGCGGCGGTTCGCGTCCCGGACGCCCGCCCGTTCCCCGCCCCGGCTCCGCCCGTTCCCCGCCCCGGCTCCGCCCGTTCCCCGCCCCGGCTCCGCCCGTTCCCCGCCCCGGCCGGGCGGTCGGTTTCCGTTCTCCTGCGGCGAAGCTCCCCAGCTCCGGACCGATTCCATCGGATCGGGCACTTGTCCGGGGCGTGGCGCGTTGACACCGGTGCGGCCGTGCCCGGTCGAAGTGGCCCGGCCCACGCGGCGCAGACCACCCCGTAACGGGCCCACGGACCGTATGATCTGGGTAAAGCCGGAAAGCATGACAGCCGGATGCGTGGGGCATATGGACGACACGGGCCGGGTCCCCCGCACGGGCGTCCGACCGTGTGCCCCACGGCTGATTGGACTTGCCTCCCCGACCGGGGTGGGCGGACCGGTCGCACCCGCGACCGACGAGTAGGAGGACTCCGTGCCGCTCTCGGAGCACGAGCAGCAACTGCTCGACCAGATGGAGCGAGCGCTGTATGCCGAAGATCCCAAATTCGCGTCGGCGCTCGAGGGAACCGGGCTGCGCACCTACACCCGTCGGCGGGTCTACCTGGCCGTCGCCGGATTCGTGGTGGGGATCGGCCTCTTGATGGGTGGCATGGTCGTCCCGAACCAGATCTGGGTCAGCATCGTGGGCTTCCTGGTGATGCTCGGGTGCGCGGTGTTCGCCGTGACCGGCTGGCGCCGCGGGCCCGCGAGCCAGGGCTCCGGGCCCCGCCAGGCCGCCGCCCCGCGCCGCAAGGCCGGGATGATGGACCGGGTCGAGCAGCGCTGGCAGCGCCGCCGGGACGAGCAGACCGGGGGCTTCTGAGCCACCGGCCCGGGCCGGACGGCCGGGACACCGACCGAAGACGCCGGGGGCGGGCAGTCGACCGACTGCCCGCCCCCGGCGTCTGCCGTGTCCGGCCCGGAGCTCAGGACTCCGCGCCGCCCGACCCGGGGGCATCCGACCCGGGGGCGTCCGGCCCGGGCCGCCGGGTGAAGACCCGTCGGACCGGAGCGGAGAGCCGCCGGACCGGGGCGGCGACCGCCTCGCCGGCCCGGGCCGTCCTGCTGCCGACGGCCGCCTGGGCCGCCCGCACCGCGTCGGACATCCGCCACCACAGCTGCGCCGAGGACGGCGGCAGCAGCAGCGCCCTGGTCCGCCCGGCCCGGCCGGCGCTCGCCCGCAGGCCACGCCGGGCGGTGTGGACGTCGGCGGCCAGCGGCGCCGTGGTGACCTGGCCGGGCGGGGCGTACAGCACCCGCTCGGTGGCCAGCGCCAGCCGGCCGGCGGCGGCCGCCGAGTCCGCGTCCAGCTCCGCCGTCTCGGCGATCCGTCGCGCGGCCGCACGCGGGGTGCGCGACTCGTCCGGGGGGATTCCGAGGTCCCAAGCGGAGTCGACCAGCTCGTCCCAGGCGGCCAGCACCTGGGCGTCGGTCAGCTCGCCGGGGCCGGGCCCGCCGGGGCGACGGCGTCCGCCGCCGCCGAGCCGGCGACGGCGGACGGCCGTGCGCCAGAACATCGGGGCGAGCAGCAGCGCGATCAGTGCCAGCACCACGGCGAGGGTGCCGAGCACCTGCCCGGACAGCAGCCAGGACTCCTCGGCGGCGTGGGCCGCGGCCTTGCCCTTCGGGCCGCACTCACCCAGCTGGCGCTGCTTGGCGTCACAGGCGGAGCTCGCGGACGGCGCCGGGGCGGCCGACGTGGTCTGCGGCGCGGTGGTCGGGTGCTGGGTCGGCGCGGTGGTCGGGGCGTTGGCTGCCTCGGTGTAGTGGGTCGGGACGCCGCGGCTGGGGGTCGGCTCGAAGCGCATCCAGCCGTAGCCCGCGAAGTAGAGCTCGGGCCAGGCGTGGTACATCCGGCCGCTCACCGAGTAGACGTTGCCGCCCTTGTTGTCGCCGGGGGTGAAGCCGACGGCGACCCGGGCCGGGATCTTCAGCGATCGGGCCATCGCCGCCATGGTGGAGGCGAAGTGCACGCAGAAGCCCCGGCGGTCGCGCAGGAAGACCGCGATGGCGTTGCTGCCGGTGCCGGCGGCGACCGTGGTGTCGTACGTGAAGTCCGGGCCGTTGAACCAGCTCACCAGGGCCATCGCCCGGTCGTAGTCGTTCTGCGCGCCGCCGGTGACCTGCCGGGCCTTCTCGGCGACCACGCCCGGCAGGTCGGCCGGGACGGCGGTGTAGCGGTCCCGGACGTCCTGCGGCGCGGCGGGTGCCAGGCGCAGCTCGTTGGCGGTGGGCCGCAGGTCCAGGGCGCTGACGTGGTAGTGCAGGCCGCGGATCGCCTTGTCGGTGACCGGCACGACGGTGCGGGTCAGCGGGTCGAGCTTCCAGTCGTTGCGGTTGGGGACCCGCACGGAGGCGGCCGGGTAGGGCATCGGCAGCCAGCTCTTCGCCAGCCCGTCGCCGACCTGGAAGTCGCCCTCGATGCGCGGGACGTCGGCGTTGCGCAGGCCCTCGGGGTTGGGCAGCGACTCCGGGAGGTCGTTGAACGTGGTGCTGCTGAGCCGCCAGTTGGTGCCGTCGAACTGGTCCAGCGAGCCGGTCCGCAGGTAGGTCTGGTCGGCCTGCTCGCTGTCCAGGGTGTAGCTGAGCAGCTCGGCGTCGGTGGGCCTGGTGATCGCGGCCTCCAGGCTGACCATCGGGTCGAGGCTGGTCGCCACGCTCCCGCCGGCGCCCTTGCCGACGCTCCCGGTGGAGTCGGAGTGCAGCAGCCCGGAGCTCCAGTGCGGCAGCACGGCCGGGAGCAGCATCGCGACGGCCAGGGCCAGGATGCCGACCTGCTGACCGCCCGGGCTGACCGTGCCGGAGCCCACGGTGCCACGGGCGGTGCCGCGGAAGACCCGGCCCCAGCGGGAGACCCGGTCCTGGCCCTCGGCGAAGAGCAGCAGCAGGTAGCCGGCCGCGGCGACCGCGAACCAGAACCAGCTGCCGTGGTCCCCGGCCAGGCCGTTGCCGATCGAGTAGAGCGCCAGCAGCGGCAGCCCGGCCAGCGCCGAGCGGCGGTAGGTCACCGCGACGGTGTCCACCGCGACGGCGATCAGGCCGACCGCGGAGACCAGGATCAGCCGCAGGCCGGCGGTGGGCGGCGCCGGGATCGCGTACTGCTGGATGTCGTCCAGGCCGGCGGCGAAGACCTGGTCCAGGACCCGCATCGAGGACGGCCCGGGCAGCACGCCGCCGAGCAGCCCGCCGGCTCCGGCGAAGCCGATGAGGAGCAGCAGGAACAGCACCAGCAGCTGTCCGACCGGCACCGTCCAGCGGTACAGCGGGGAGCGGCGCAGGCCGGCGCCGACCGCGGCGAGGACGGCGACCACCAGGACGGCATGGGTCAGCCAGCTGCGCGTGGTGAGCAGCGGGATCATGCAGAGCGAGGCGAGGGCGGTGGCCAGCGCCGCGTAGACGGTCAGTTTGGCCCGGGTGGTCACGCGCCGGCCTCTTCTCGGTTGGGGGCGGTCGTCCTGGCACCTTCGGCGGCCCGCCACAGGTCCGGCACGGAATCGCCGGCGCGCACCGTGATGACCGTCCAGCCGGCCTCGCGCAGCTTCCGGGCCCGGGCCCGGAACTCCTCGCCGCCGGTGTCCGGGGCGAGCATCCGCAGGCCGGCCCAGGTGCCGGTGTCCAGCAGGAAGGCGATCGCCCCGCCGGTGCGGCTGCGCAGCCGACCCAGCCGGGCGGTCTGCGTGTCGTCCAGCTCGCCGAGGACGGCGACCAGCAGGCCCTCGCCGCCGGTGCGCAGCGGCTCCTCGGCGCGCGAGAGGGTGCCGCCGTCGGACAGCTCGGCGATCGCGAGGGCGTCCAGGATCAGCCCGGTGGTGTCGGCGGCGTGGTGGTGGCCGCCCGCGCCGGGCCCGGGCACCGCGAGGCCGGTGTCGGTGAGCAGCTGGGTCTGGTAGCCGCGCTCCAGCAGGTGCGCGGCGACCGAGGCGGCGCAGCTGACCGACCACTCGAAGGAGGAGGCGGGGCCGCTGCCCCGGTGGCCGATCTCGCGGGTGTCCAGCAGGACGGTGGCCCGGGCCCGCTGCGGCTGCTCCTCGCGGCGCACCATCAACTCGCCGTACTTGGCGCTGGAGCGCCAGTGCACCCGGCGCAGGTCGTCGCCGGGCCGGTACTCGCGCAGGATCACGTCGTCGTCGCCGGCCAGCGCGAGGGTGCGGCTGTGGCTCTCGCCCTGGCCGGGCCATTCGCCGCTGAGCCGGATCGCCGGCAGGGCCTGGACCAGGGGGACGACGGTGAGGACGTCGGCGGCGGTGAAGGCGCGGGTCACCTCGCACATTCCGAACGGGTCGGACAGCCGCAGCTGCAGCGGCCCGAGCGGGTAGCGTCCGCGCAGGTCGGAGCGGACCCGGTAGGACACCTCGCGGTGGCCGCGCGGCTCGACCCGGTCCAGCACGAAGCGCGGGCGCGGCCCGAGCACGTACGGGACCTTGTCCTCCAGGAGCAGCAGGCCGGTGGGCACCCGGGAGACGTTGTCGAGCCGCAGGTGGACCCGCGCCTCCTGGCCGGCGACCGCCCGGCGCGGGCTCAGCCGGCGGCCGCTGGCCACCCGGTAGCGGGTGTTGGCGACGACCGCCACGGCGACCAGCGGGAGCGCGGCGAGCAGCACGCCGACGCGCAGCAGGGCGTCCTGGTCGAGCAGGTAGGAGCAGACCACCGCGGTGAGCCCGGCGGCGAGGAAGGACCGGCCCCGGGTGGTGAGGCCGCGGAACCCGGCCCGCAGCCCCGACGCCGTGTCGGACTGGGCCACCTCAGCCCCTCCGGACGGCCGGGCCGCCCTGCGGGCGCGGCAGCGGCAGCCGGGCGACCAGGTCGGTCACGATCTGCTCCGAGGTGCGGCGGCTGAGCTGGGTCTCGGCGGTCGGCATCAGCCGGTGCGCGAGCACCGGGACGGCGAGCCGCTGGATGTCGTCCGGGGTGACGTAGTCGCGCCCGTCCAGCGCGGCGGCGGCGCGGGCGGCCCGGACCAGGTGCAGGGTGGCGCGCGGCGAGGCTCCCAGCCGCAGCTCGTGGCTGGTGCGGGTGGCGCCGACCAGGTCGACGGCGTAGCGGCGGACCGGGTCGGCGATGTGCACGGTGCGGACCAGGTCGATCAGCTTGAGGAGGTCGGAGGCGTGCGCGACCGGCTGGAGGTCCTCCAGCGGGCTGGCGCCGGCGTGCACGTCCAGCATCGCGAGCTCGGCCTCGGGGCTGGGGTAGCCGATCGAGATCCGGGCCATGAAGCGGTCGCGCTGGGCCTCCGGGAGGGCGTAGGTGCCCTCCATCTCGACCGGGTTCTGGGTGGCCACGACCATGAACGGCGAGGGCAGCTCGTAGCTGGTGCCGTCGATGGTGACCTGGCGCTCCTCCATGGACTCCAGCAGCGCGGACTGGGTCTTGGGCGAGGCGCGGTTGATCTCGTCGCCGACCACGATCTGGGCGAAGATCGCGCCCGGGCGGAACTCGAAGTCGTGCTGCTGCTGGTCGTAGATGGTGGTGCCGGTGACGTCCGAGGGCAGCAGGTCGGGCGTGAACTGGATGCGGCGCACCGTGCAGTCGACCGAGCGGGCGAGCGCCTTGGCCAGCATGGTCTTGCCGACGCCGGGCACGTCCTCCAGCAGCAGGTGGCCCTCGGCGAGGAGGACGGTCAGGGCGATCCGGACGGCCTCCGGCTTGCCCTCGATCACGCTCTCGATGTTGGCGCGGACCCGGTCCACCACCGCGGCGAGTTCGGGGAGCCCGACCTGCCGGTACCCGTTCGTCCTCTGCTCGCCCCCCGCAGGACCGCCGAGACCGGCCTGATCGTTGTAGCTCGTCACCCGTTTACGCTCCCTGGCACCCTGTGCCCGCCCCGTCCCGAGGCCGGACCCCACCCCATGCTTGACGCGGCCGTCCCGGGGACGGTTCCGATGGCGGATCCGGCGTCGGGGAGGCGGCCTGCGGCCCGGCCGCCCCAGGTGGTTCGGGGTCCGACCGGCAGGCGCATTCTCCCCTGTGAGGTGGCCAGAAGTCACCATTCGGCCGAGCCCGAATGCCCGGGCCCGGTCGGCCCGGAGGCGGTGCGGGGAGGTCCGGCGGGACACGAAGGAGCCCCGAGGGGGCCCGAGGGGGCCGGAGGGGGCACGGGGCCCGGCCGGGCCGGGGCGGACCGGGGCTAGTGGATCTCGCGGAGCAGGCCGGTGTGGACGTCGAAGACGAAGCCGCGGACGTCGTCGGTGTGCAGCAGGAAGGGCGAGGTGCGGACGCGCTGCATGGACTGGCGGACGTCGCCGTCCAGGTCGACGAAGGCCTCCACCGCCCACTGCGGGCGCTGGCCGACCTCCAGCTCCAGCTCGCGGCGGAAGTCCTCGGTGAGCCCGAGCAGACCGCAGCCGGTGTGGTGGATGAGCGCGATCGAGCGGGTGCCGAGGGCGCGCTGGCTGATGGTCAGGGAGCGGATGGTGTCGTCGGTGACGACGCCGCCGGCGTTGCGGATGACGTGCGCGTCGCCGAGTTCGAGGCCGAGGGCCGCGAACAGGTCGAGGCGGGCGTCCATGCAGGCCACCACGGCGATCTTCTGCACCGGGCGGGCGTCCATGCCGCCGTCCCGGAAGGTCACCGCGTACTCGCGGTTGGCGGAGACGAAGCGGTCGATGACGGTGGGTCGGGCGGGTTCGGCAGCGGCGGTCGGCGTGGGCCGGTCGGGAGTCACTGTCATGCGGGCGACGTTAGTGCGGATCCGGCGTCCGCGGTGGGGTCGGGAAGCTACAGAACCCGCGGCCGTGAGCGAGCGCATCGCCACAACCGGACGGTCCGTCCGGGCCGGTCGGGGACGGGTCGTACGCGGTCGCGGGGTGGGGGCGCGCGACGGTTTCCGAGGGCCCCCGGATCGGGCCGCCGCAGGGCCACCCCGACGGCCGCGACCTGCGGTGATCCGTACCGCCGCCCGGGTGGTGCGCCGGAGCGGACCATTGACTGCAAGGACCCGCGCGATAGAGTTTGCGGCGCAGTGGAGCACACCCGCCGGAGCCCGTCAACCGGGCCTTCCCGGCCGGTGCGGCCGGTCGACGCGGCCCGTGGCCTCCACCCGCTCCGTGCCCACCTGGCGCACCTTCCCCGGCGCCGGGCGGTCACGATCTTCCCCTTCGAGCGGGCGGGGACCACGGGCCGCTTCGTCGTGCCGGTGGGCGGTGGGCGAGAATGGTCGCAGCTCCCGGACGTCGGGCTGCTCCGCACCGAGGAAGGGCGCCACCGCGCATGACCACCAACGAACCGGGCCCCAAGCACGTTCCGGTGATGCTGCAGCGGTGCATGGACGCCCTGGCGCCGGCCATCTCGCGCCCCGGTGCCGTGGTGGTGGACGCCACCCTCGGCCTCGGCGGGCACAGCGAGGCGCTGCTCACCCAGTTCCCCGAGGTCCGGCTGGTCGCCGTGGACCGCGATCCGCAGGCGCTGAAGCTCTCCGCCGAGCGGCTGGCCCCGTTCGGCGACCGGGCGACCCTGGTGCACGCCGTCTACGACGAGATCCCCGAGGTGCTGGAGCGCCTGGGCATCGACCGGGTGGACGGCGTCCTGTTCGACCTCGGCGTCTCCTCGATGCAGCTGGACGAGGCGGACCGCGGCTTCGCGTACGCGCAGGACGCGCCGCTGGACATGCGGATGGACCAGACCCGGGGAATCAGCGCGGCGGAGGTGCTGAACACCTACAGCCACGGTGAGCTGGCCCGGATCCTCAAGTTCTACGGCGAGGAGCGGTTCGCCGGGAAGATCGCCTCGGTGATCGTGCGGGAGCGGGCGAAGGAACCGTTCAGCACCAGCGCGCGTCTGGTCGATTTGGTGCGCAACGCCATTCCGGCGGCGACCCGCCGCACCGGTGGGAACCCGGCCAAGCGGACGTTCCAGGCGCTGCGGATCGAGGTCAACGGCGAGCTGGAGGTCCTGGACCGGGCGATCCCGGGGGCGCTGGAGGCCCTGACGATCGGCGGTCGGATCGTCGTGATGTCCTACCAGTCGCTGGAGGACCGCCTGGTGAAGCAGTACCTCGCCGCCGGGGCGACCAACACCGCTCCGCCGGGGCTGCCGTTCATCCCGGAGGAGCACCAGCCCTGGCTCAGACTGATCACCCGCGGTGCCGAGCTGGCCACCGAGGAGGAGATCGAGGAGAACCGGCGCGCCGCGCCCGTACGGCTGCGGGTGGCGGAGAGGATCAGGGACCGAAGCAAGCGGGGCTGACGAAGCGGGCCCGGCGGGGTCCGAAGGGCGGAGGAAGGCAGTGGGGCCGGTGGCCGGTGAGGTCCGGGCGGGGCGGGGAGGACTCCCCGGACAGGGCAGGGCACGCATCACGGTCCGGCCGGGGAAGCGCCCGGTCCGGGGGCGCACGCCGTTCGCGGTACTCGTCGTGGTGCTGCTGGCGGCGGGGCTGCTCGGGCTGCTGGCGCTGAACACCGCGCTCAACGAGGGCTCCTTCGAGCTGTCCCGGCTGCAGAAGCAGACCACCGTGGCGACCGACGAGCAGCAGAGCCTGCAGCACCAGATCGACCAGAGCTCGGCCCCGGACGCGCTGGCCAGGCGGGCCGCCGAGCTGGGCATGGTCCCGGCCGGCGGGATGGCGTTCCTGGACGTCCCGAACGGAGGCAAGGTGATCGGCACGCCCGGCCCGGCGCAGGACACCCCGCCGGTCAAGCGCTCGACGGCCGAACCCTGGCCGACCAAGCCGCTGCCGAACGGCGCCCAGCCCACGGCCGGTCAGCCGGGCGCCGGGCAGTCGCCGGCCGCCCAGCCGTCGGTCCCGCCGGCCGCGCCCGCCACCCCGACGACGGCGGCCTCGGCCGGTGACTCGGTCATCCAGCTCAACCCGGCCGCGCCCGCGAAGCCGAGCGGGGGTGCCGGTCGATGACCACGCCCCGTCAGCCCTCCGGGGGCTCCGGGTCCGGCTCCGGCAACGGCCGCCGCCCGGTACCCAGGGGCGCCGCGCCGCGCGGCCAGTCCGCCACCGGCCGTCCGCCGTCCGCCAAGGCGCAGCCCGTCAAGGGACAGCCCGTCAAGGGCCAGCCGGCGAAGGCACAGCCGGCCAAGGGCCAGCCCGCCCGCGGCCAGTCCGCGAAGGCGCAGCCCGCGAAGGTCCAGCCCGCCAAGGCGCAGCCCGGCCGGGACGCCGCCGCCCGGACGACCCCGCGGACGCCGCAGCAGCGCCGCCCCGAGAGCCGCCCGCCGGCCCGCAGCCAGGCCGCGGTGCGGCCGCGCCCGAAGAGCCGGCCGCCGCAGCGCCCCAAGGCGCTCCGGCTGGCCGAGCCGAAGCGCCGGCTGCGGGTGATCACCATCGTGATGTCGCTGGTGTTCTCGGTCTTCGCGGGCCGTCTGATCCAGCTCCAGCTGGTCGACTCGGACGCGCTGGCCGCCGACGCCAACACCAACCGCTACCTGAACATCCCGATCACCGCCGAGCGCGGCTCGATAACGTCCGCCGACGGGGTGGCGCTGGCCGCCACCGTCGACGCGTACGACATCACCGCCGACCCGGCGATGTTCACCCCGGGGGCGACCGGCATCCCGGACGCGCCGGAGCAGGCGGCCGCGCTGCTGTCGCCGATCCTCGGCGTGTCCAAGGAGAGGATCGCCGCGGACCTGCACACCCCGAAAACCCGCTACAAGCGGCTCGCCGCCCAGCAGACCCCGGCCGCCAAGAACCAGATCAGCGACCTCAAGTCGAGCCTGGAGAAGCAGGCCGGTTCGCGCGCCTGCCAGGCCCAGAAGAAGCTGCTCGGCAAGCCCGCCGACCAGGGCGGGCGCACCCGGGTGGACAACGAGTGCGCCAACCCGCTGGCCGGGGTGTTCAACCGGGAGACCCAGAAGCGCGTCTACCCCGCCGACGGCCTGGCCGCCAACCTGGTCGGCTTCGTCAACGGCGAGGGCACCGGCGCGGGCGGCCTGGAGCTGCAGTACCAGCAGCAGCTGGCGGGCAAGGACGGCCACAGCAGCTACGCCCAGTCGGGCGGGCGGCTGGTGCCCACCGCCGGCGGCTCGTTGGACCCGGCCGTGCCCGGCAGCGACGTGAAGCTGACGATCAACCGGGACATTCAGTGGGCCGCCCAGCGGGCGATCACCGACCAGGTGGCCAACTCCGGCGCGGAGAAGGGCTACGTGGTGGTCCAGGACGTGAAGACCGGGCAGGTCCTCGCGATGGCCACCGCGCCCGGCTTCAACCCGAACGACCTGAGCCTGTCCAAGCAGGCCCAGCTGGGCAACCCCGCCCTGGTCGACGCGTACGAGCCGGGCAGCACCGCCAAGCTGATGAGCCTGGCCGCCGTCCTGGACTCCGGCAAGGCGACCTGGGACACCAAGGTCACCGTGCCCAACCGGCTGGTCCGGGCCGGGCAGCAGTTCAAGGACGACGTCAACCACGACCCCTGGTACCTGACCTTGGCCGGGGTGCTGGCCAAGTCCTCCAACATCGGCACCATCGAGGCGATCGAGACCCTCGGCGGCGGGGACCAGCTCCAGGCCAACAAGGTGCTGGACGGCTACCTGCGCAAGTTCGGCGTCGCCCAGCCGACCGGTCTGAACTTCCCCGGGGAGGCCACCGGGATGCTCAAGAAGCCGGAGGACCTGGTCGCCTCGGAGAAGTACAACATCTCCTTCGGCCAGGGCCCGCTGCAGATGAACGCGCTGCAGGCGACCTCGGTCTACTCGACCATCGCCAACGGCGGGGTGCGGGTCGCGCCCAGCATCGTCCAGGGCATCACCGGCCCGGACGGCAAGTACACCGCGACGCCGCCGGGGGAGCAGACCCGGGTGGTCAGCCCGGAGACCGCCAAGACCCTCACCTCGATGCTGGAGTCGGTCGTCGACGACGAGCAGGGCACCGGCGGCAAGGCCGCGATCCCCGGCTACCGGGTCGCGGGCAAGACCGGCACGGCCGACCGCGGGGCCGCCAACGGCGTCGGCTACGACGGCTACACCGCCTCCTTCATCGGCTTCGCCCCCGCCGACGCCCCCCGGGTCACCGTCTCCTGCACCCTCCAGGGCCCGGTCAACGGCCACTTCGGCGGCCAGCTGTGCGGCCCGGTGTTCAAGCAGGTGATGGAGTTCACCCTGAAGACCCTGCAGGTCCCGCCGAGCGGCAGCCAGGCACCGAACCTGCCCGTCGAGTGGAAGCCGTGAGCGAGCATGAGCAACGAGCGGGCCGGGCTGGACGACGGCGCGGCGCAGGGCCGGTTTGGCCCTGGACACCCTTCGGCGGATAGCCTTCCCGCCGTGCCGAAACCCGATCAAACCACCGTGAGTCCGCCCCGCCCGACCGGGACCGCCGCTCTGCCGCTCGCCGAACTGGCCACCCGCCTGGGTCTCGCGCCCGTCGAGGGCGGTGCCGTCACCGGCGTCACCCACGACTCCCGCGCGGTCCGCCCGGGCGATGTGTACGTGGCCTTCCCGGGCGCCAACCACCACGGCGCGGCCTTCACGGCCAAGGCCGCCGAGTCCGGTGCGGTGGCCGTGCTCACCGACCGGGCCGGTGCCGAGCTGGCGGCCGACACCGGTCTGCCGCTGCTGGTCGTGGACCGTCCGCGGGCCGTCATGGGCGAGCTCGCCGCGATCGTCTACGGCCGCCCCTCCGAGCGGCTGCTGATGATCGGGCTGACCGGTACTAACGGCAAGACCACCACCTCCTACCTGGTCGAGGGCGGCCTGCGCGGCGCCGGGCGGACCCCGGGCGTGATCGGGACCGTCGAGATGCGGGTCGGCGACGAGCGGATCAAGAGCGAGCGCACCACCCCCGAGGCCACCGACCTGCACGCGATCCTCGGCGTGATGGCCGAGCGCGGCGCCGACGCGGTGACCATGGAGGTCTCCAGCCACGCCCTGGTCTTCGGCCGCACCGACGGCGTCGCGTACGACGTCGCGCTGTTCAACAACCTCACGCCCGAGCACCTCGACTTCCACCCGGACATGGAGGACTACTTCCAGGCGAAGGCCCGGCTCTTCCAGCCCGGCAAGTCCCGCCACGGCGTGGTCAACCTGGACGACGAGTACGGCCGCAGGCTCGCCGCCGAGGCCAAGATCCCGGTGACCACCTTCTCCGCCACCGGCGCCCCGGAGGCCGACTGGCGGGCCGTGGACGTCCAGCTCGGCCCGGTCGGCTCCACCTTCCGGGTGCTCGGCCCGGACGGCGCCGAGGCCGATGCCGCCGTCCCGCTGCCCGGCCCGTTCAACGTCGCCAACGCGCTCGCCGCGATCACCCTGCTGGTCGCCGCCGGGCTGCCGCTGGAGCGGGTCGTGGCCGGCGTCGCCGCCGTCCCGGGCGTGCCCGGCCGGCTGGAGCGGGTGGACGCGGGCCAGCCGTTCGTGGCCGTCGTGGACTACGCGCACAAGCCGGACGCCCTGCGGGCCGTCCTCGCCTCGCTGCGCGAGGTCACCAAGGGCCGGCTGCACGTCGTCGTCGGCTGCGGCGGCGACCGCGACCCGCACAAGCGCGGCCCGATGGGCGCCATCGCCGCCCGCCTCGCCGACACCGCCCTGCTGACCAGCGACAACCCGCGCAGCGAGGACCCGCTGACGATCCTCGCCACTATGCTGACCGGCGCCGCCGCGGTGCCCGAGGCCGAGCGCGGGGCCGTCCTGGTCGTCCCCGACCGGGCCGAGGCGATCCGGCTCGCGGTCGCCCGCGCCCAGGCCGGGGACACCGTGTTGGTGGCCGGCAAGGGCCACGAGCTCGGCCAGTACGTACGAGACGAGATCCGCCCCTTCGACGACCGGGAGGTGCTGCGCGAGTCCATCGCGCGGACCACGGCCGTGCGGGGCGACCGAGGAGTAGAGCAGCAGTGATCGCACTGACCCTCGCCGAGGTGGCCGCCGCAGTCGGAGGCACCCTGGACGGCGCGGACCCGGACGCCCTGGTCACCGGCCCGGTCGAGGTCGACTCGCGGAAGGTGAGCCCCGGCGGCCTGTTCGCGGCCTTCGTCGGCGAGCACGTCGACGGCCACGACTACGCGGCCACGGCGGTCGCGGCCGGCGCCGTCGCGGTGCTGGCCTCCCGGCCGGTCGGCGTGCCCGCCGTCCTGGTCGACAGTGTGGTGGAGGCGCTCGGCCGGCTGGCCCGTACCGTGGTCGCCCGCGCCGAGGGCACCGTCGTGGTCGCGCTGACCGGCTCGGCCGGCAAGACCAGCACCAAGGACCTGATCGCCCAGCTGCTCCAGCACCACGGCGAGACCGTCTACCCGCCCGGCTCGCTCAACAACGAGATCGGCCACCCGATGACCGCGCTGCGGGTCGAGGCCGGCACCCGGCACCTGGTGATGGAGATGGGCGCCCGGCACAAGGGCGACATCGAGTACCTCACCTCGGTCACCCCGCCCCGGGTCGGCGTGGTGCTGAACGTCGGCACCGCCCACGTCGGCGAGTTCGGCTCCAAGGAGGCGATCGCCGAGGCCAAGGGCGAGCTGGTCGAGGCGCTGCCCGCGGACGGCGCCGCGATCCTCAACGCGGACGACCGGCTGGTGCGCGCCATGGCCTCCCGCACGAAGGCGAAGGTGGTCCTGTTCGGGGAGTCCCCGGACGCCCACGTCCGGGCGACGGACGTTCGCCTGGACGCCACCGGACGGCCATCCTTCACGCTCACCACCCCGGCCGGTTCCGCGCCCGTGCAGCTGCGCCTGTACGGTGAGCACCACGTCTCGAACGCCCTCGCCGCCGCCGCGGTGGCGGTGGAGCTCGGGATGTCCGTCGACGACACCGCCGCGGCCCTGGGCGAGGCGGGTGCGCTGTCCCGCTGGCGCATGGAGGTCGTCGACCGGGCCGATGGTGTCACCGTCGTCAACGACGCCTACAACGCGAACCCCGACTCGATGCGGGCCGCGCTGCGGGCGCTGGTCTCGATCGGGGGGCGCGGCCCGGAGCGCCGCCGCACCTGGGCGGTGCTCGGCGAGATGCGGGAGCTCGGCGAGGACAGCCTGGCCGAGCACGACGCCATCGGACGGCTCGCCGTCCGGCTGGACGTCACCAAGCTGGTGGCGGTCGGCGGACGCGAGGCGGCCTGCATGGAACTCGGCGCGAGGAACGAAGGTTCGTGGGGTGAGGAGTCGGTGCTGGTGTCCGACGCGGACGCGGCGGTCGAGCTGCTGCGCAGTCAGCTGCGACCGGGGGATGTGGTCCTGGTGAAGGCGTCCCGTTCGGTGGGGCTGGAGAAGGTGGCCGCGGCCCTCCTGGCGGACGGTGCCGCCCGATGATGAAGCAGATCCTCATCTCCGGGATGATCGGCCTGATCCTCTCGCTGGTCGGCACGCCCGCCCTGATCAAGCTGCTCGCCCGGCAGGGCTACGGCCAGTACATCCGCGACGACGGCCCCAAGGCGCACCACAGCAAGAAGGGCACGCCCACCATGGGCGGCATCGCCTTCATCCTGGCGACCCTGATCGCGTACTTCGGCACCAAGGCGATAACGGGCGAGCCCCCGACCGCCTCCGGGCTGCTGGTGCTCTTCCTGACCGCGGGCCTCGGCCTGGTCGGCTTCCTGGACGACTACATCAAGGTGGTCAAGCGCCGCTCGCTGGGCCTGCGGGCCAAGGCGAAGCTGGCCGGACAGTCCATCATCGGACTCGTCTTCGCGGTCCTGGCACTGCAGTTCCACGACGACCGGGGGCTCAGCCCGGCCTCGCAGTCGCTGTCCTTCGTGCGCGACTTCAAGTGGTCGATCGGCCCCGTGCTGTTCGTCATCTTCGCGTACTTCATGATCGCGGCGACCTCCAACGGCGTGAACCTGACGGACGGTCTGGACGGCCTCGCCACCGGCGCCTCGGTGATGGCCTTCGGCGCCTACACCTTCATCGGCGTCTGGGAGTACGGCCAGAGCTGCGCCTACTTCCTCTCCGCCACCAACGCCTGCTACGACGTCCGCGACCCGCTGGACCTCGCGGTGGTCGCGGCCGCCCTGATGGGCTCCTGCTTCGGCTTCCTGTGGTGGAACACCTCGCCCGCCAAGATCTTCATGGGTGACACCGGCTCGCTCGCCCTCGGCGGCGCCCTGGCCGGTCTGGCGATCTGCTCCCGCACCGAGCTGCTGCTCATCCTGCTCGGCGGCCTGTTCATGATCATCACCCTGTCGGTGATCATCCAGGTCGGCTCCTTCCGGATGACCGGCAAGCGCGTCTTCAAGATGGCACCACTGCAGCACCACTTCGAACTCAAGGGCTGGAGCGAAGTCCTGGTCGTGGTCCGCTTCTGGATCATCCAGGGCCTCTGCGTGGCCGTCGGCCTCGGCCTCTTCTACGCGGGATACCGAACCGGATGACGAACCCCCAGTTGACCGATCCGCACTTCTCCGACCTGCCCGTCGTCGTCGCCGGACTCGGCGTCTCGGGCATCAGCGCCGCGCGCGTCCTGCACGGCCTCGGCGCCCGCGTCACCGTCGTGGACGGTGGCAGCGGGCCGGGCCTGGCCGCCCGGGCCGCCGAGCTGGAGGCGCAGGGCATCACCGTGCGCCTCGGCGACGGCGCGAGCCTGCCCGAGGGCACCGAGCTGATCGTCACCTCGCCCGGCTGGGCGCCGGACAGCCCGCTGTTCGCCGCCGCCGCGGCGGCCGCGGTGCCGGTCTGGGGCGACGTCGAGCTCGCCTGGCGGCTGCGCAAGCCGCTGCCGGGCACCGGCGAGCCCGCCCCCTGGCTGGCCGTCACCGGCACCAACGGCAAGACCACGACCGTCCAGATGCTCGCCTCGATCCTGGCCGCCGCCGGCAAGCGCACCGCCGCCGTCGGCAACGTCGGGGTCTCGGTGCTGGACGCGGTGCTCGCCGAGGAGCCGTACGACGTGCTCGCCGTCGAGCTCTCCAGCTACCAGCTGCACTGGGCGCCTTCGCTGCGCCCGTACTCGGCGGCCGTGCTCAACCTGGCGCCCGACCACCTCGACTGGCACGGCTCGATGGAGGCGTACGCCGCCGACAAGGGCCGGATCTACGAGGGCAACGTCGTCGCGTGCGTGTACAACCTGGCCGACCCGGCCACCGAGGCGCTGGTCCGCGAGGCCGACGTCGAGGAGGGCTGCCGGGCGATCGGTTTCGGCCTCGGCGCGCCGAGCCCGTCGAACTTCGGCGTGGTGGACGGGCTGCTGGTGGACCGGGCCTTCATCGAGGACCGGACCAAGAACGCGGCCGAGCTGGGCTCCGTCGAGGACGTCAACCCGCCGGCCCCGCACAACATCGCCAACGCGCTCGCCGCGGCGGCGCTGGCCCGGGCGTACGGCGTCGAGCCGAAGGCCGTCCGGGAGGGCCTGCGGGCCTTCCGCCCGGACGCCCACCGGATCGCCGAGGTCGGCGTGGTCCGCGAGGTCACGTACATCGACGACTCCAAGGCCACCAACACCCACGCCGCGGCCGCCTCGCTGGCCGCCTACCGTCCGATCGTCTGGATCGCCGGGGGCCTCGCCAAGGGCGCGACCTTCGACGACCTGGTGCAGGGCGCGGCCGAGCGGCTGCGCGCGGTGGTGCTGATCGGCCAGGACCGGGCGCTGATCCGGGAGGCGCTGGAGCGACACGCTCCGGATGTACCGGTGATCGAGGCGGCCGAGGGCCAGACTGGCGCGGTGGCGATGGCCGAGGTCGTCCGCACGGCCGCGTCGCTCGCCCGATCGGGTGACACGGTGCTGCTGGCCCCGGCCTGCGCCTCGATGGACATGTTCACCAACTACGGCGAGCGCGGCGACCTGTTCGCGGCGGCCGTCCGGGAGCTGGCGAGCGAGTAGCGGGCGGCGCGCCGACGTCGTGCGTGCCGTACGCGCCGTACGCGTCGTACGGAGAGAGTGAGCGGGGAGCGGTGGCGGGGCAGGGCAGGGCGGATTCCGGCGTTGGCAAGCAGGACGCCGCCGAGCCGTGGCGAGTGATCTCCGCCACCACGACCAAGTACAAGTCGGCCGGTCCGCTGGCCCGCGTCCAGGCCCTCCGGGCCCGGGTGCGGTACTGGCTGGACCGGCCGCTCACGCCGTACCTGCTGGTCGTCGGCAGCACGCTGCTGCTGGTCGTGCTTGGTCTGATGATGGTCTTCTCGGCCTCGCAGATCCTCGCCCTGAACCAGCACCACTCGGCCCAGTACTACTTCCTCAAGCAACTGATCGCGGCCATCCTCGGCCTCGTCCTGCTGATCGGCTTCGCCTCCGTCCCGGTGGCGGTGCTGCGGGTGATCGTCTACCCGGTGATGTTCGGGGTGATCGGCGCGCTCACGCTGGTCGCCGTGCCCGGCATCGGGGTGCGGATCAACGGCAACCAGAACTGGCTGGATTTCGGCTTCTTCCAGTTCCAGCCGTCCGAGTTCGCCAAGCTCGCGCTGGTGCTCTGGGGCGCCGACCTGCTCGCCCGGAAGCAGAAGGCCGGCACCCTGAACTCGTGGAAGCACCTGCTGGTGCCGCTGGTGCCGGGGGCCCTGCTGCTGCTCGCGCTGATCATGTTCGGCGGCGACATGGGCACCTCGATGATCCTGGTGGCGATGGTGTTCGCCCTGCTGTGGATGGTCGGGGCGCCGCTGCGGCTGTTCGTGGCCACCGTCGGGGTGGCCGTGGTGGTCTGCACCGCCCTGGTCGTCACCGTCCCGCACCGGGCGGAGCGCCTGGGCTGCATCGGCGTCACCAAGCTCGACCCCGAGGGCGCCTGCTTCCAGGCCCTGCACGGCGTCTTCGCGTTCGCGAACGGCGGCGGCTTCGGCACCGGCCTCGGCGCCGGCGTGGAGAAATGGGGCCAGTTGCCCGAGGCACACACCGACTTCATCTTCGCCGCGACCGGTGAGGAACTCGGACTGGTGGGGACGCTGTCGGTGATCGGACTCTTCGCGGCACTAGGCTACGCGGGTATCCGTGTGGCCATCGGCACGAAGGATCCCTTCGTCAGGTACGCCGCGGGAGCCGCCACCACCTGGATCATGGCGCAGGCCATGATCAACCTGGGGTCGGCGCTGGGACTGCTGCCCATTGCGGGCGTCCCGCTCCCGCTGTTCTCCTACGGCGGTTCCGCCATGCTGTCGGCCATGTCCGCGATCGGTGTGCTGCTGTGCCTGGCACGGAGCACCTCCGGCGCGAAGGCGGCCCTGGCCGCCCGGAGCAAGAACTCCCGGATCAGGAAGCGACTGGCCCGGGTGCTGCCACGACGACGAACCACAGCGCGCCCGGCCCCAGGGCCGGCACGCAGGGAGCGGTGAATTTCGGTGCATGTCGTACTCGCCGGCGGGGGGACCGCCGGTCACATCGAACCGGCCATGGCCCTCGCGGACGCCCTCCGCAGGCACGACCCGTCCATCGGGATCACCGCCCTGGGCACCGAGCGCGGTCTGGAGACCCGGCTGGTACCCGAGCGCGGCTACCAGCTGGAGCTCATCCCGGCCGTCCCGCTGCCCCGCAAGCCCACCCCGGAGCTGATCACCGTCCCCGGCCGGCTGCGCGGCACCGTGCGGGCCGCCCAGGAGATCATCGAGCGGGTCAACGCGGACGCCGTGGTCGGCTTCGGCGGCTACGTCGCGATGCCCGCCTACCTGGCCGCCAAGCGGGCCGGTGTGCCGATCGTGGTGCACGAGGCGAACGCCCGCCCGGGCCTGGCCAACAAGATCGGCGCCCGCTACAGCGACTTCGTGGCCGTCTCCACGCCCGACAGCAAGCTGCGCGACTCCCGGTACATCGGCATCCCGCTGCGCCGGACCATCGCCACCCTGGACCGCAACGCGGCCCGCCCGGAGGCCCGGCAGTACTTCGGCCTGGACCAGCGGCTGCCCACCCTGCTGGTCTCCGGCGGCTCCCAGGGCGCCCGCCGGCTCAACGAGGTGGTCACCGCGATCGCCCCGCGGCTGCAGCAGTACGGCGTGCAGATCCTGCACGCGGTCGGCCCGAAGAACGAGCTGCCGCAGGTCGCGGACGTCCCCGGGATGCCGCCGTACCGCCCGGTGCCGTACCTGGACCGGATGGACCTCGCCTACGCGGCGGCCGACATGATGCTCTGCCGGGCCGGCGCCATGACGGTGGCGGAGCTGGCGGCCGTCGGCCTGCCCGCCGCCTTCGTCCCGCTGCCGATCGGCAACGGCGAGCAGCGGCTGAACGCCCAGCCGATGGTCAAGGCCGGCGGCGGCCTGCTGGTGGACGACGCCGAGCTGACCTCGGACTGGGTGCTGCAGAACGTGCTGCCGGTGCTCACCGACCCGCAGCGGCTGTGGGACATGAGCCGGGCCGCGGCCGAATTCGGCCGTCGCGACGCCGACGACCTGCTGGTCGGCATGGTCTACGAGGCCATCCAGGCCCATCGCGGCGGTCGCCGCCGTGGCTGACGGCCGGCCCGCCGACCCGCTCGAAGCGGAGCTGGAGGACGAGGAGTCCGCTCCTCGCCTCCGGCTCTCCCGGCGGGGCGTCGTGGTGCTGAGCGTGCTCGGCGCCGTGGTGCTGGGCGGGCTGGCCTGGCTGGTGTTCTACTCGTCCGTGCTGGACGTGCGCAGCGTCGCCGTCCAGGGCACGACCGACGACAGACTGACGGCGGTCCAGGTCCGCGGCGCGATCGGCGGGCTCGGCGACGGCCCGCTGGCCCGGGTGGACCTGGACGACGTCAGACACCGGGTGGAGGCGATCCCCCGGGTGGCCAAGGCCGAGGTGTGGCGGGGCTGGCCGCACACGCTGCAGGTGAAGGTCGTCCAGCGCACGGCGGTGGCCGCCGTCAAGGGGGAGGACGGCCGGTTCACCCAGGTGGATGCCGCCGGCGTGAGCTTCGCCACCGAGGCGGCCCCGCCGGAGGGTGTGCCGGTGGTGGAGCTGCGGCTCAGTCAGCAGGCGAACGACGTGGACGGCGTGATCTCCCGCCCGCAGTTGGTCCAGGGTGCGGTGGCGGTGGCCGCCGGGCTGCCGCCGGAGGTCGCCAAGCGGGCCGGGGCGGTGCTGGTGCACTCGTACGACGACATCGAGTTGCAGCTCACCGGGGGTGCGACGGTGCGTTGGGGGAGCCCGGAGCAAATTGACCGAAAAGCCCGGGTGCTGGTGGCACTGATGAATCAGAAGGGTACGAACTTCGACGTGACGGCGCCGGAGGCGCCGGCGGTGTCCGGATGATCCGGTAGGTTCTGTGCCTGAGGGAGGGGTTGACGCCTCGAAGTGTCGGCCCGACCCTTGGTGGTCACCCCGGTTTCCTAAGCCGGCTGATGATCACATAGGCTCAAAAGAAAAAGGGAAGCTCGGCGTGTTCGTTGAAACACGTGCCCGGGGCGACCTAGTGTCCTGTGTCACCAGACTGTGTCAGTTGGTGATGTGACGGAGACACAGGACTAACCCTAAAGGTCAAGTTTAGGGTTGGGGTCGGCGGTCGGCATTTCGGACATTCAGTCAGAAACCAGGCTCCCTACCCATCGACATCCGTCGGAACGGACCCTCGCCGGGCCGGGCCGACCCGGAAATTCGAGGCGAGAGGCCTTCGACGTGGCAGCACCGCAGAACTACCTCGCAGTCATCAAGGTCGTCGGTATCGGCGGCGGTGGTGTCAACGCCATCAACCGGATGATCGAGGTCGGTCTCAAGGGCGTCGAGTTCATCGCGATCAACACCGATGCGCAGGCCCTCCTCATGAGCGACGCCGACGTCAAGCTCGATGTGGGCCGTGAACTCACCCGGGGCCTCGGCGCCGGCGCCAACCCCGAGGTCGGCCGCAAGGCGGCCGAGGACCACCGCGAGGAGATCGAGGAGGTCCTCAAGGGGGCCGACATGGTCTTCGTGACCGCCGGTGAGGGCGGTGGCACGGGCACGGGCGGCGCGCCCGTCGTCGCCAACATCGCGCGCTCGCTGGGCGCCCTGACCATCGGTGTGGTCACCCGCCCCTTCACCTTCGAGGGCCGGCGCCGGGCGAACCAGGCCGAGGACGGCATCGCGAGCCTGCGCGAAGAGGTCGACACCCTCATCGTGATCCCCAACGACCGGCTGCTGTCCATCTCGGACCGCCAGGTCAGCGTGCTCGACGCGTTCCGCTCGGCCGACCAGGTCCTGCTCTCCGGCGTCCAGGGCATCACCGACCTGATCACCACCCCGGGTCTGATCAACCTCGACTTCGCGGACGTCAAGTCCGTCATGTCGGAGGCCGGTTCGGCGCTCATGGGCATCGGCTCGGCCCGCGGCGAGGACCGCGCCAAGGCCGCCGCGGTGATGGCGATCTCCTCGCCGCTGCTGGAGGCCTCGATCGACGGCGCCCGCGGCGTGCTGCTGTCCATCTCGGGCGGCTCCGACCTCGGTCTGTTCGAGATCAACGAGTCGGCCCAGCTGGTCAGCGAGGCCGCCCACCCCGAGGCCAACATCATCTTCGGTGCGGTGATCGACGACGCGCTCGGCGACGAGGTGCGGGTCACCGTCATCGCGGCCGGCTTCGACGGCGGACAGCCGCCGGCGATCGTCCGCGACCCGGTGGTCAAGTCCACCGCCCCGGAGCGCCCGGCCACGCCGCCGGCCGCCCCGGAGCGCCCGGCCGGCCGGCCGTCGTACGGGAGCATCGGCTCGGTGACGTCCCGCTCGGAGGAGGCCCCGGCCGCGTCGACCCGGTCGGCGGAGACCCCGGCCACCACGACCGCCGCCCCGGTGCCGCCGCAGGTGCAGCCGGTCCGGCAGCCCTACGTGGAGAGCCCGGCCGAGGAGCTCGACGTCCCGGATTTCCTTAAGTGATCGATCACGCGGTCCACGCGGGTGCTCACTTCGCCTTCACCGACCGGTGGGGCGGGGTGAGCACTTCGCCGTACGGGGAGCTCAACCTCGGCGGCGCGGTGGGGGACGACCCGGAGGCCGTCCGGGAGAACCGGGCGCTGGCCGCCCGGGAGCTGGGGATCGAACCGGCCGACGTGGTCTGGATGAACCAGGTGCACGGCGCCGAGGTCGCCGTGGTGACGGAGCGCCAGCCGTCCGGGGAGGCCCCGACGGTGGACGCGGTGGTCACCGACCGGCCGCTCGTGCTGGCGGTGCTGACCGCCGACTGCACGCCGGTGCTGCTGGCCGACCCGGTGGCGGGCGTCGTGGGCGCGGCCCACGCGGGCCGGCCCGGACTGGCGGCCGGAGTGGTGCCCGCGGTGGTCCGGGCGATGCTCGGACTGGGGGCCGAGCCGGGGCGGATCACCGCCTCCATCGGCCCCGCGGTCTGCGGTCGCTGCTACGAGGTGCCGGCCGGGCTGCGGGCCGAGGTCGCCGCCGCGGTGCCGGAGGCCTTCGCCGAGACCTCCTGGGGGACCCCGGCCCTGGACGTGCCGGCGGGGGTGGCGGCCCAGCTGGCCGCGCTGGGGGTCGGCG
This sequence comes from Kitasatospora sp. NPDC086791, assembly GCF_040685975.1. Lineage (NCBI taxonomy): Bacteria > Bacillati > Actinomycetota > Actinomycetes > Kitasatosporales > Streptomycetaceae > Kitasatospora > Kitasatospora sp. NPDC086791. The sequence continues at coordinate 168,256 of NZ_JBFBOC010000004.1, forward strand.
AACCGGTGCGATCACCGGTCTGCACCCTCGAATCCGCCGATCACTACTCCTACCGCCGCGAGCAGCGCACGGGCCGGCTCGCGAGCTACGTCTGGTTGGGCTCTGATCACTGATGACGAACGACATCTACGGACCGTTCCCGGGCAGTCCCGACTTCCTCGCGGGGCTGACCGAGGGCCAGCGGGGCCGGTACGAGGAACTCGGGACCAATCTCGAGGTGGTCGAGCGCCGGATCGCGGCCGCCTGCGCGGCGGCCGGGCGGGCGCGGGACGAGGTCACCCTGATCGTCGTCACCAAGACCTACCCCGCGGAGGACACCGCGCTGCTGGCCGGGCTGGGTGTGACGGACGTCGCGGAGAACCGCGACCAGGACGCCGCACCCAAGGCGGAACAGTGCAGAAACCTTCCTCTTGACTGGCACTTCGTCGGACAGCTGCAGACCAACAAGGTCCGCTCGGTCGTCGGGTACGCGAACCACGTGCACTCGGTCGACCGGCTGCGGCTGGTCGAGTCGCTCTCCGCGGCCGTGCTCAAGTCGGAGCGCCCCGACCTGGGTTGCCTGGTGCAGGTGGCGCTCGACAAGGAGCACGGGGAGGGCGCGCACCGGGCCGGGGTCGCGCCGGAGGACGTCGCGCTACTGGCCGACGCGATCGCGGACACGCCCGGGCTGCGGCTCGAGGGTGTGATGACCGTCGCTCCGCTGGCCGGTCCGCTGGCCGCGGATCCGGCCCGGGCCTTCGATCGGCTGACGGAAATCGCAACCGCAGTACGGACGGCCCATCCGGCTGCCACCATGGTCTCCGCAGGGATGAGCGGTGACCTTGAGCAGGCGATTGCCGCCGGGGCGACACATGTGCGCGTCGGAACGGCGGTACTCGGAGTGAGGTCACCCCTCAGGTAACGTCACCGAGTAAGTAGATCAGACTGCAGGACAAAATAGGACAGAATCTAGCAGCTCCCCGGAGCGCTAGCGAACCGTGGATCGCAGCTCCGCGGCCCCCACTCCACGAACCCTGACAGGCCGTCGGCCTGACGCGCCGTCGTGGAGGTACCGCGGAATCCGTGGGCCGGGCCGTCGGCCCCGGGCCGCCGGGAGACGGAGCCGGTCCCACGGAGTGAGCGAAGCGAGCGACCATCGGAAGGGGCGCGGCTTCGCGAGGCAGCCGCCGAGCGTCAGCGAGGTGGCCATGAGCGGAGGAGACAGGAGCATGGCCGGCGCAATGCGCAAGATGGCGGTCTACCTCGGCCTCGTGGAGGACGAGACGTACGACGGCCAGGGGTACGACCCCGACGACGACTACGACGCGGACCCCGAGCCGATCCGGACGGGACAGCGGACCGAGGACATCCCCCGGCCGGCCGCCGCGGCTGCCGCCACGCCCGCCCCGGTCTCCTCGATCACCCCGCAGCCGGTGCCGGCGGCGGTGCCGATCCGGCAGGAGACCCCGAGGATGGCCCCCGTGTCGTCCATCACACCCGAACGCCGCCACAACCTGGAGAAGAGCGCCCCGGTGATCATGCCCAAGGTAGTGAACGAACGAGAGCCCTACCGCATCACCACGCTGCACCCGCGGACCTACAACGAGGCCCGTACCATCGGGGAACAGTTCCGCGGCGGCACTCCTGTGATCATGAATCTGACGGAGATGGACGACACGGACGCGAAGCGGCTCGTAGACTTCGCGGCTGGACTGGTCTTCGGTCTGCACGGCAGTATCGAGCGCGTGACACAGAAGGTGTTCCTGCTGTCGCCTGCTAACGTCGATGTCACGGCGGAGGACAAGGCTCGGATCGCCGAGGGTGGGTTCTTCAACCAGAGCTGACCCGGCCACGACTTTACGTGTGGATCTGATCAACAGTGGGTTAGCGACAGGTGACGAGCGGCGGGCCCGAGGGCTCGGGACCGGGGAGAGGGAAAACGCGATGGACATCGTGTGGGCGGTGCTCTACTACGCCCTGACCGTCTTCCTGGTGTTCCTGCTCGTGCGGCTGGTCATGGACTGGGTCTTCCAGTTCGCGCGTTCGTGGCGGCCCGGCAAGGCCATGGTCCTGGTCCTGGAGGCCACGTACACTGTCACGGATCCGCCGCTCAAGCTTCTTCGGCGGCTCATTCCGCCGTTGCGTTTCGGGGGCGTGGCGCTCGACCTGTCCTTCTTCGTACTGATGATCATTGTGTATGTCCTGATCTCGCTTGTGCACCCCTAGTCGTAGGTGAGCGATGCGACAGGATGCCGGTGTGCCGACGATCACGTTGAGGTGAAGAGATGCCATTGACCCCCGAGGACGTTCGGAACAAGCAGTTCACGACCGTCCGCCTGCGTGAAGGCTATGACGAGGACGAGGTCGATGCCTTCCTCGACGAGGTCGAGGCGGAGCTGACCCGCCTCCTCCGGGAGAACGAGGACCTGCGCGCCAAGCTGGCCGCCGCGACTCGTGCCGCCGCGCAGAACCAGGCCAACCTGCGCAAGGAGCCGGCGCAGGACGCCCCCCGCCAGGGTGGCGCCCCGGTGCCGGCCGCCATATCCGGCCCGCCGGTCCCCGGCCAGCAGGGCCCGGGCGGCCCGCAGCAGATGGGCCCCGGCGGTCCGCAGCAGATGGGTCCGGGTGGTCCGCAGCAGATGGGCCCCGGTGGCCCCCAGCAGCAGATGGGCAACCAGCCGCTCGGCCTGCCCGCCGGCTCCGCGCCGCAGCTCCCGCCGGCCGGTGGTCCGCAGCAGATGAACCAGACCATGGGCGGCCAGCAGCAGCTGGTGCAGCCGATGGGCGGTCAGATGCTCCAGCCCATGGGCGGCCCCGGTGGCCCGCAGCAGATGGGCAACCCGATGGGCCAGGGCATGGGCCAGGGTATGGGCCAGGGCATGGGTCAGCAGCAGATGCAGCAGATGGGCGGCCCCATGGGCGGTCCGCAGCAGATGGGCCCCGGCGGCCAGCAGATGGGTGGCCCGCAGCAGATGGGTGGCCCCATGGGCGCCCCGATGCAGCAGCAGGGCCCCGGTGGCGACAGCGCCGCCCGTGTGCTCGCGCTCGCCCAGCAGACCGCCGACCAGGCGATCTCCGAGGCCCGCTCCGAGGCCAACAAGATCGTCGGCGAGGCGCGCAGCCGGGCCGAGGGTCTGGAGCGCGACGCCCGTGCCAAGGCCGACGCCCTGGAGCGGGACGCGCAGGAGAAGCACCGCGTCGCGATGGGCTCGCTGGAGTCCGCGCGGGCCACGCTGGAGCGCAAGGTCGAGGACCTGCGGGCGTTCGAGCGTGAGTACCGCACGCGTCTGAAGTCGTACCTGGAGACCCAGCTGCGTCAGCTGGAGTCGCAGGCCGACGACTCGCTCGCCCCGCCGCGGATCCCCGCCACCGCGTCGCTGCCGCCGGCGGCCTCGTCGATGACGCCGGCCGGTGCCGGTGGGATGGGCAGTGCGCCGAGCTTCGGTGGCAACCAGCCGTCCTTCGGGGGCAGCTCGCCGTCCTTCGGCGGGAACAGCTCCTTCGGTGGCAGCTCCTCGGCGCCGAGCTTCGGCGGGCAGTCGACCGGCGGCAACAGCGGGGCTCCGCAGATGCAGCCGGCCGGGATGACCCAGCCGATGGCGGCCGTCCGGCCGCAGCCGCCGCAGCCGATGCAGCAGGCTCCGGCGCCGATGCGGGGCTTCCTGATCGACGAGGACGGCGACAACTGAGGTTGTAGCAGAGCCTTTTGAGGGCGTCCCCTCTTCGACCTCCGGGTCGGGGAGGGGACGCCTTTTCGCGTTGGTGGGGGTGGGGAGGGGAACAGGGGAGGGCCGGATCGGGCGCGGGGGTGGGTACGGCGAAGCCGCCGTCACCTCGGGGGTGACGGCGGCTTCGGCGGGGGTCAGGCCTTCCGGAGCTGGAAGGCGAGGCCCAGGGATTCGTCGGTGAAGGTCTCGGACTCCCAGTCGGCCGCGCCGGCGGCGAAGTCGGTGGCGAGGACCTCCTCGGCGACGAGGGGGCCGTGCTCGGCGATGGCCTCGGCGGTCTCCTCGGTGGTGGCGCGCCAGCGGAGGACGATGCGGTCGGCGACGTCCAGGCCGGAGTTCTTGCGGGCCTCCTGGATCTGGCGGATGGCGTCGCGGGCGACGCCGAGGCGCTTGAGCTCCGGAGTGATGGCCAGGTCGAGGGCGACGGTGGCACCGGACTCGTTGGCGACGGCCCAGCCCTCGCGCGGGGTCTCGGTGATGATCACCTCGTCCGGAGAGAGGGTGATCCGCTCGCCGTCGAGCTCGACGGAGGTCTCGCCGTCGGCGCGCAGCTCGGCGGCCAGGCGGGCGGCGTCGGTGGCGGCGACCGCCTTGGCGACGTCCTGCACGCCCTTGCCGAAGCGCTTGCCCAGCGCGCGGAAGTTGGCCTTGGCGCTGGTGTCGACCAGTGAACTGCCGCCCGCCCCGGATGGGGACGACGCCGTGAGCGACTCCAGGGTGGAGACGTTGAGTTCCTCGGCGATCTGCGCGCGCAGGTCGGCGGGCAGCTCCTCCCAGCCCTGGGCGGCGACCAGCGCGCGGGAGAGCGGCTGACGGGTCTTCATCCCGGACTCGGCGCGGGTGGCCCGGCCGAGCTCGACCAGGCGGCGGACCAGCGCCATGTGCCGGGAGAGGTCGGCGTCGATCAGCGACTCGTCCGCCTGCGGCCAGCCGGCCAGGTGGACCGAGGCCGGGGCGTCCGGGACGACCGGGACGATCAGGTCCTGCCAGACCCGCTCGGTGATGAACGGGGTGAGCGGGGCCATCAGCCGGGTGACCGTCTCCAGCGCCTCGTGCAGGGTGGCCAGCGCGGCGGCGTCGCCCTGCCAGAAGCGGCGGCGGCCGCGGCGGACGTACCAGTTGGACAGGTCGTCGACGAAGCCGGAGAGCAGCTTGCCGGCGCGCTGGGTGTCGTACGCCTCGAAGGCCGCGTCGACCTCGCGGACCAGAGTGTTCAGCTCGGAGAGCACCCAGCGGTCCAGCTGCGGGCGGTCGGCCGGGGCCGGGTCGTTCGCGGACGGCGCCCAGTTCGAGGTGCGGGCGTACAGGGCCTGGAAGGCGACGGTGTTCCAGTAGGTGAGGAGGGTCTTGCGGACCACCTCCTGGATGGTGCCGTGGCCGACCCGGCGGGCCGACCAGGGCGAGCCGCCGGCCGCCATGAACCAGCGGACGGCGTCGGCGCCGTGCTGGTCCATCAGCGGGATCGGCTGCAGGATGTTGCCCAGGTGCTTGGACATCTTGCGGCCGTCCTCGGCCAGGATGTGGCCCAGGCAGACCACGTTCTCGTAGCTGTTCTTGTCGAACACCAGGGTGCCGACGGCCATCAGCGTGTAGAACCAGCCGCGGGTCTGGTCGATCGCCTCGGAGATGAACTGCGCCGGGTAGCGCTTCTCGAACAGCTCCTTGTTCCGGTACGGGTAGCCGTACTGGGCGAAGGGCATCGAGCCCGAGTCGTACCAGGCGTCGATGACCTCGGGCACCCGGGTGGAGGTGCCGCCGCACTCGCGGCAGGCGAAGGTCACGTCGTCGATGTACGGGCGGTGCGGGTCGAGGCCACTCTGGTCGGTGCCGGTGAGCTCGGTGAGCTCGGCCAGCGAGCCGACGCAGGTGAGGTGGTTCTCCTCGCAGCGCCAGATCGGCAGCGGGGTGCCCCAGTAGCGGTTGCGGCTGAGCGCCCAGTCGATGTTGTTGTTCAGCCAGTCGCCGAAGCGGCCGTGCTTGACCGTCTCGGGGAACCAGTTGGTGGCCTCGTTCTCGCGGATCAGCGCGTCCTTGACGGCGGTGGTCCGGATGTACCAGGACGGCTGCGCGTAGTAGAGCAGCGCGGTGTGGCAGCGCCAGCAGTGCGGGTAGCTGTGCTCGTACGGCAGGTGGCGGAAGAGCAGGCCGCGCTCCTTGAGATCCGCGACCAGGGCCTCGTCGGCCTTCTTGAAGAACTGGCCGCCGACCAGCGGGACCTCGGGGGCGAAGGTGCCGTCGGCGAGCACCGGGTTGACCACCGGCAGGCCGTACTTGCGGCAGGTCGCGAGGTCGTCCGCGCCGAAGGCGGGGGACTGGTGGACGATGCCGGTGCCGTCCTCGGTGGTGACGTAGTCGGCGTTGAGGACGTAGTGCGCGTTCTCGATCTCGACCAGGTCGAAGGGGCGGCGGTAGGCCCAGCGCTCCATCTCGGCGCCGGTGAAGGACTCGCCGGTGGCCTCCCAGCCCTCGCCGAGCGCCTTGGCGAGCAGCGGCTCGGCGACGACCAGCTGCTCGTCGCCGTCGGTGGCCACCACGTAGGTGACCCCGGGGTGGACGGCGGCGGCGGTGTTGGAGACCAGGGTCCACGGGGTGGTGGTCCAGACCAGCAGGGCGGCCCGGTCGGCCAGCGGGCCGCTGGTCAGCGGGAAGCGGACGAAGACCGACGGGTCGACCACGGTCTCGTAGCCCTGGGCCAGCTCGTGGTCGGACAGGCCGGTGCCGCAGCGCGGGCACCAGGGGGCGACCCGGTGGTCCTGGACCAGCAGGCCCTTGTCGAAGATCTGCTTGAGCGACCACCAGACGGACTGGACGTACGACGGGTCCATCGTCCGGTAGGCCTCGTCCAGGTCGACCCAGTACCCCATGCGGGTGGTCAGCTCGGCGAAGGCGTCGGTGTGGCGGGTCACCGAGTCGCGGCACTTGGCGTTGAACTCGGCGATGCCGTACGCCTCGATGTCCTGCTTGCCGGAGAAGCCCAGCTCCTTCTCGACGGCCAGCTCCACCGGGAGGCCGTGGCAGTCCCAGCCGGCCTTGCGGGCGACGTGGTAGCCCTTCATGGTCCGGTAGCGGGGGAAGACGTCCTTGAAGACGCGGGCCTCGATGTGGTGGGCGCCGGGCATGCCGTTGGCGGTCGGCGGGCCCTCGTAGAAGACCCACTCGGGGCGGCCCTCGGACTGCTCCAGGCTGCGCTGGAAGATCTTGTTGTCCTGCCAGAACGACAGGATCCGGTGCTCCAGGGCGGGCAGGTCCACCTGCGCGGGGACGGGGTGGTACAGCGGGGCCGCGCGCAGGGCGTCGTCGGAAGGGTGGTGGTGGGGGACGGGTTGGGAGCTCATCGCGGGCGTCTACCTCCGGCGGATGCTGGGACTGGATCCTCCGGAGGGACGAGACGGCCCGGCCGCCCCGCGGTACCACCCTCCTTGGCCGCGGTGCTGCGTTGCGGCCCTCTTGTTTGGGCTTGCTGCCGGGTCTAGTGGGCCGCTGCGGGCTTCGCGGCGGCCGTTCTTCCGGCGGCTCCGGGGTGATCTTCCCGTCGTGCACACCCCCGGGCTCGCACCGTCCCCGGATCGCTGGTGGCTGCGTACGTCGGTACTCGTCCCATCTGCGCCTTGCAGGGTCAGTGTATCGGCCGGGCAAGTCGGTTTGTCCAAACCGTTTCGGGAGGGCGGCGCCCGGGAGGGGCGGCGGGGCTGGTCAGAGCGGTCGCCGGGGGGTGGTTAGGCCGGGGTGAGGTGGGCACAACCCTGTCAGCGCGCGGGGCGTGGCGGTTGGGGCGGCTGCCTGGGTGGGATCGTCGTGAGGCGTCGGTATGTCATGTTGTGACCGGTTTTGATCGGGATTATCGTTCCGGCACTGGGAGCCGCCGGGAACCGGCGGCTCGATTCGTTCGTAGATGGGGTCGAAGCCATGGCTGAGAAGGGAACCGGCGCGGGTACCGCCACCAAGCGGGCACGCAAGGCCGTGGCGGTCGATCCAGGGGAGGGGACCGTGACCACTACCGCACCGAAGACCAGCACCGACACCGTCACGCCGCGCGGGGCCGAGTCGGTGGACCCGGCCACGCTGCCGGTCCGGCCCGGCGAGGACGCGTGGACCACCGAGGAGGTCCACGAGCTGCACAACGAGCTGATCAGCGAGCTGGAGCGGCTGCAGAACGAGATCGACGCCGCCGAGGCGGCCATCTCCGGCCTGATGCGCGACTCCAACGACGGGGCCGGCGACGACCAGGTGGACGCCGGGACGAAGAACATCTCGCGGGAGAGCGAACTGGCACTGGCCAACAACGCGCGCGACAGCCTCGCCCAGACCCAGCGCGCCCTGGACCGGCTGGAGGGCGTCGGCTTCGGCACCTGCGAGTCCTGCGGGCAGGCCATCGGCAAGGCCCGGATGCAGGCTTTCCCGCGGGCGACGCTCTGCGTGCAGTGCAAGGCCAAGCAGGAACGCCGCTGAACCGCCGCCGGCCCGGCCGCCGAACCGGGCGGCCGGAGCGACGCGGGGGGTCGGGCTTGCCGTACGCTCGACTCCGTAACGTCGCCTGACGCGTCCGCAACGCCTGTGGACGCGTCCAGGTCGTCACCGGCCCACCACCCTCCCCCTCCTACGGCCGGGGGAGCTCCATCGGCAGCGGAGCGGATCATCAGTACGCAAGGTTCCCCCCAGACCCGGGACGACGCCGTCCCGTCCCCCGCCGATGCCGTGGAGGTGCCCGTGGCCGAGCCGTCCGGGGCGGCATCCGTGGACGAACCGGCGGTGGCGGAGAAGCCCAGGGGTCCGCGGCGGATCGGGGTGCTGCTGGTCATCGCGCTGCTGGCGTTCCTGATCGACCTCGGCAGCAAGCTGCTGGTGGTCGCGAGGCTGGAGAACCACGCGGCGATCAAGGTGATCGGGGACGTCGTCACCTTCCAGGTGATCCGCAACTCCGGCGCGGCCTTCGGGATGGGGCAGGCGCTGACCGTCGTCTTCACGATGATCGCCTCCGCCGTGATCGTGGTGATCTGGCGGATCGCCCGCAGGCTGTACAGCCTGCCGTGGGCGATCGCGCTCGGACTGCTGCTCGGTGGGGCGCTCGGCAACCTCACCGACCGGCTGTTCCGCGCGCCGGGCGTCTTCCGCGGGCACGTCGTGGACTTCATCTCGGTCCAGCACTTCGCGGTCTTCAACCTCGCCGACTCGGCGATCGTCTGCGGCGGGATCCTGGTCGTGCTGCTCTCGTTCCGGGGCAGCAACCCGGACGGGACCGTGCACCAGCAGGGCGCCAAGGGGGAGTAGTCCCGGCGGGCGGGGAACGCGGCGCGCGGGAGCGGGCCGTGTTTCCGGCATACTCGTACGGGTGAGTACCGCAGCGCAGATCCGCAGCCTCCCCGTTCCCGACGGCCTGGAGGGCGAACGCCTCGACGCCGCCCTGTCCCGGATGTTCGGCTTCTCCCGGACCAAGGCCGCCGAACTGGCCGCCGACGGCAAGGTGACGCTCGACGGCGCCGCGGCCGGCAAGTCGGACCGGGTGACCGCCGGCTCCTGGCTGGAGGTCGAGATCCCCGCCCCGGCCGCCCCGGTGCAGATCGTCGCCGAACACGTCGAGGGCATGCGGATCGTCCACGACGACGAGGACATCGTGCTGGTCGACAAGCCGGTCGGCGTCGCCGCGCACCCGAGCCCCGGCTGGACCGGCCCCACCGTGATCGGCGGGCTCGCCGCGGCCGGGTACCGGATCTCCACCTCCGGCGCGGCCGAGCGGCAGGGCATCGTGCACCGGCTGGACGTCGGCACCTCGGGCCTGATGGTCGTCGCCAAGTCCGAGCGCGCCTACACCGACCTCAAGCGGCAGTTCCACGACCGGGTCACCGACAAGCGGTACCACACGCTGGTGCAGGGCCACCCGGACCCGATGAGCGGCACGGTGGACGCGCCGATCGGGCGGCACCCCAGCTCGGACTGGAAGTGGGCGGTGACCCGGGACGGCAAGCCGTCCGTCACGCACTACGACCTGATCGAGGCGTACCGGGCCGCGTCGCTGCTGGCGATCAAGCTGGAGACCGGGCGCACCCACCAGATCCGCGTCCACATGTCCGCGCTGCGGCACCCGTGCGTGGGCGACCTGACGTACGGCGCCGACCCGACGCTGGCCAAGCGGCTCGGGCTGACCCGGCAGTGGCTGCACGCGGTGTCGCTCGGGTTCGAGCACCCGGCGGACGGGCAGTGGGTCGAGTTCTCCAGCGAGTACCCGGCGGACCTGCAGAAGGCGCTGGACGTCATCGCGGCGGAGAGCTGAGGTGGGCGCCGGTTCGGGTGTCGGCTCGGGCGTCGTGGTCCGGGTCGCCGAGGGCGATGCCGAGCTGGCGCTGGTGCGGGCCGTCCGGTGGGAGGTCTTCGTCGTCGAGCAGAACGTGCCGGAGGAGCTGGAGTACGACGAGTACGACCGGACCTCGGTGCACCTGCTGGCGGTGGGTGCCGACGGGGCCGCGCTCGGGACCGGGCGGCTGATCCACGGCGACCAGGCCCGGGAGCTGACCGGGGGCGTCGAGGGGCGGGCGCTGCTCGGGCGGCTCGCGGTGCTGTCGGCGGCCCGGGGGACCGGGCTGGGAGCGGAGCTCGTGCGGGCGATCGAGGCCGCGGCGGCGGAGCGCGGGGCCACGGAGGTGGAGCTGCACGCGCAGGTGCAGGCGCTCGGGTTCTACGAGCGGCTGGGGTACGTGGCGCAGGGGCCGGTGTACGACGACGCCGGGATTCCGCACCGGACGATGACGCGGGTGCTGTAGGTCTGTTTCGCGGGGGGGGGGGCTCCCCGTGCCCCGCTCGGGGTGCGGGGAGCCTTTTCGTCGGGCCGGATCGGGTGGTGCCGGGTGCCGGGTGCCGGGTGCCGGGTGCCGGGTGCCGGGTGCCGGTGGGGCGGGCGGGGCGGTCGTGGCGGCCTGGACGAACGGTCGAGGCGGAGCGCTGCGGCGGCGGTCGGCGGAGGCCGGCGGGCGGGGCACGGGCCGGACGGCAGTCGGGCACAGTGGGGCGAACCGGGCGTACCGGGCGAAGCGGTGCGGTGGCTCCTGGGGTGGCCTTATCGGGCGCCTACCCGGACGGCGGATACGATCAGCGGCCATGGAGTTCGGTGGGGCATGGCGTCGTTGGCGCAGCCGGAGTACGACGATCGGACGCAGGGTGCTGGCCGGTGCGGTGGCGCTGGTCGCGGTGGCCGGGGTCGGTACCGCGGTGGCGGCGTCCGGCGGTGAGCAGGCGGTCCGCGAGGAGGACCGTTTCCTCAGCATGCCGGAGACGCCCGGCAGCGCGCAGCAGGTCCAGCTGGACACCTCGTTCTTCACCGCCGGCAGCGGGCCGCGGCCGGCGGTGCTGCTCGCGCACGGCTTCGGCGGGTCCAAGGAGGGCGAGCGCGAGCGCGCCCAGCAGCTCGCCCGGCAGGGGTACGCGGTGCTGACCTGGTCGGCCCGCGGGTTCGGGCGCTCGGGCGGCAAGATCGGCCTCAACGCGCCGGACCGCGAGGTCGAGGACGTCCGGCACCTGGTGGACTGGCTGGCCCAGCGGCCCGAGGTGCAGCTCGACGCGCCCGGCGACCCGAAGGTCGGCATCACCGGCGCCTCGTACGGCGGGGCGATCTCGCTGCTGGCCTCCGCGTACGACCACCGGATCGACGCGGTGGCGACCCAGATCACCTGGTGGAACCTGGCGGACGCGCTGTTCCCGCAGGGGGTGCAGGGCTCGGGCGCGGCGGACGGCGTGTTCAAGAAGCTGTGGGCCGGGATCTTCTTCACCACCGGTTCGGCCGCCCCCGGTTCGGCGGGCGGTCTCGGGCCGTCCGGCGGCGCGCCGCGCGAGGGCGGCGAGCCGAAGCCGGTGGCGGACGGGCAGGTCGGGTGCGGGCGGTTCCTGGAGTCGCTCTGCCAGATGTACGACCGGGTCGCGACCGCCGGGCACGCCGACCCGGAGGCCGTCGCGCTGCTGGACCGCTCCAGCCCGTCCTCGGTGGCCGCGCAGCTGAAGGCGCCCACGCTGGTGGTGCAGGGGCAGCAGGACTCGCTGTTCCCGCTCGACCAGGGCGACCGGATCGCGCAGGCGGTCGCGGCGAACGGCGCACCGGTGGCCGTGGACTGGTTCGCGGGCGGTCACGACGGCGGGACGGACACCAGCGCACGGGTCGACGACCGGGTGACGGCCTGGTTCGACCACTACCTGCGGGGACGCGGGAACGACACCGGGGCGGCGTTCCGGGTGACCCGGACCGGCGGGGTGGACTCGACCGGCTTCCAGGCCGTGCTGCGCGGGGCCACCGCCGGGCGGTACCCGGGGATCGGCGGGACGGGCTCGCGGGCCGTGCCGGTGGCGGGCGGGGAGAAGACCCTCGCCAATCCGCCCGGCGGGGCGCCGCCGGGGATCTCGACGCTGCCGGGCATCGGCGCGCTCAGCCAGGCGGCCTCGCTGGGCGCCGGGCTGTCACTCGACTTCCCCGGGCAGAACGCCGCCTTCGACTCGGTGCCGCTGGACGCGCCGCTGCACCTGACCGGGCAGCCGACCGTGCCGGTGCGGGTGACGGCGGACCGGCCGGACGCGGTGTTGTTCGCGAAGCTGTACGACGTCGGGCCGGACGGTACGTCGGTGCTGCCGCAGCAGCTCGCCGCGCCGCTGCGGGTCACCGGCGCGGACGCGGGACGGACCGTCACGGTGGCGCTGCCGACGGTCGACCACACCTTCCCGGCCGGACACCGGGTGCGGCTGGTGCTGGCCGCCACCGACCTCGCGTACGCCTCGCCCGTCGAGCCGGCCACCTATCGGGTCGCACCGGCGGGGCCGATCACCGTGCCGACCGTCGAGGAGCTGGTCACCGAGGCGGCGCCGCTGCCCGCGCGGACCTGGCTGCTGCCGCTGGGCGCCGTGGTGGTGGCCGCGGGTCTGGTGCTGGTGCCGCGGCTGCGGCGCCGACGGGCGGCCGGCGGACCGGACTTCGATCCGGAGCTGGCCGCCGTGCCGCTGCGGATCAGCGGGCTGAGCAAGCGCTACAAGGGCTCCCAGGACCGTTACGCAGTACGGGAGTTGGGCTTCCGGGTGGAGCAGGGCCAGGTGCTCGGACTGCTCGGGCCGAACGGCGCGGGCAAGACCACCACGCTGCGGATGCTGATGGGACTGATCCGGCCGGACGCCGGGGAGATCCGGATCTTCGGGCACCTGGTGCGGCCCGGTGCGCCGGTGCTGTCGCGGGTCGGGGCGTTCGTGGAGGGCGCGGGCTTCCTGCCGCACCTCACCGGGCGGGCCAACCTGCGGCTGTACTGGCAGGCGACCGGGCGGCCGGAGGCCGACGCGTGCTTCGACGAGGCGCTGGCCATCGCGGGGCTCGGGGAGGCGCTGGACCGCGCGGTGCGGACGTACTCGCAGGGCATGCGGCAGCGGCTGGCGATCGCGCAGGCCATGCTCGGGATGCCGGACCTGCTGATCCTGGACGAGCCGACCAACGGGCTGGACCCGCCGCAGATCCGGGAGATGCGTGAGGTGATGATCCGGTACGCGGCGGGCGGGCGGACGGTGATCGTGTCGAGCCACCTGCTCTCCGAGGTCGAGCAGAGCTGCACGGACCTGGTCGTGATGGACCGCGGGCAGCTGGTGACGGCGGGCCCGGTCGGCGAGATCGTCGGCGCCGGCGAGCTGCTGATGATCGGCGTCGCCGGGTCGTACGACCCGGAGGCGGCGGCCGGGAAGGTGGCCGCGCTGGCCGGGGTCGGCTCGGCCGAAGCCGTTCCGGGCGGGCTGCTGGTGCGGCTGGACGGGCTGGCGGCGAGCGAACTGCTCGCCGAGCTGGTGCGGCTGGGGGTGCCGGTGGAGAGCGCCGGGCCGCAGCGGCGGTTGGAGGACGCGTTCCTGTCGTTGATCGGAGGTGGTGCGGGGTGAGTTCGGTCTCTGAGGTCTCCGCAGTTTCGGCGGACCACGCGGAGGGCTACCGGGCGAGCCGGACGCTGCCGCTGCGGGTGGAGGCGATGCGGCAGCTGCGCCGCCGCCGCACCCTGGTGATCGGCGGGGTGCTGGCCGCCATGCCGTTCGTGATCCTGGCCGCGTTCCAGATCGGTGGCACCCCGGGCCGTCCGGACCGGACCACCTTCATCGAGTTGGCCACCGCCTCGGGGGCCAACTTCGCGGTCACCATGCTGTTCGTCGGCACCGGCTTCATGCTGGTGATCCCGGTCGCGCTGTTCTGCGGGGACACCGTCGCCTCGGAGGCCAGCTGGTCCTCGCTGCGGTACCTGCTGGCCGCGCCGGTATCCCGGGCCCGGCTGCTGGCGCGCAAGTTCGCGGTCGGGCTGGCCTTCTCGGCGGTCGCGGTGATCATGCTGCCCGCGATCGGACTGCTCGTCGGCACGACCGCCTACGGGTGGGGCGACCTCAAGCTGCCCGCCGGGGTCAGCCTGCCGGCCGGGGAGGCACTGCCCCGGATCGCGATCGCGGTGGCCTTCGTCCTGCTGAGCGAGATCGTGATCGCGGCCCTCGCCTTCTGGCTGTCCACGGCGACGGACGCGCCGCTGGGCGCGGTGGGCGGCGCGGTGTTCGTGTCGATCATCACCGGGGTGCTGGACGCCGTCACCGCGCTCGGCGACCTGCGGGAGTGGCTGCCCGCGCACTGGCAGTACGCCTGGGCGGACGCGCTGCAGCCGCACCTGGAGTGGGGCGGGATGGTGCAGGGCGTCTCGCTGTCGCTCTCGTACGCGGCGGTGCTGCTGGCGCTGGCGTTCCGGGGGTTCGCGCGCAAGGACGTGGTGTCGTAGCGGCGCGGTGGTGGTCGCCGCGGTGCGCCGTGGTGGTGGCGTGGGTCGTCGTGGGGGCCGGCCGGGCATGGGGGATCATGGGTGGGTAGCTGACCTCCGCAGGTGAAGGACCCGAACCGTGGCCCAGATCGTCCTCTTCCACTCCGCCTACGGGCTGCGCCCCGCGGTGCGCGACGCCGCCGAGCGGCTGCGCGCCGCCGGGCACACCGTGCACACGCCGGACCTGTTCGAGGGGCGGACCTTCGACTCGATCGAGGACGGGCAGGCGTACCAGGAGGCCGCCGGGGGCAGCGAGGAACTGCTGCGCCGGGCGGTGACGGCGGCCGCGCCGCTGTCCGAGGGCGGGCTGGTGTACGCGGGCTTCTCGCTCGGCGGCGCGATCGCGCAGAACCTGGCGCTGGCCGACGAGAAGGCGCGCGGGCTGCTGCTCCTGCACGGCACCTCGGACCTGCGGGAGGACGCCGCCACCTCGATCCCGGTCCAGCTGCACATCGCGGAGCCGGACCCGTTCGAGCCGGAGGACTGGCTGAACGCCTGGTACCTGCGGATGCGGCGGGCCGGGGCCGAGGTGGAGGTGCACCGCTACCGCGGCGCCGGGCACCTGTTCACCGACCCGGAGCTGCCGGACCACGACGCGGAGGCGGCGGAGCGGGCCTGGGCGGCGTCGCTGGACTTCCTGGCGGAGTTGGACGGGCAGGAGGACTGACCGGCCGGTCGGTGGTCGGGAAGGCCGGGTCGGGGCGGAAGCCCTGGTCCGGCCTTCGGCGTTTCCGGGGCCCGGTGCCGCCGCGGCCGGGTGTGACCGATGGGGCGGAAGACGGCCGGCGGTGCCGGTGTGACGAGGCATCAGGGGGACGGCCGGGCGGCGGCGGAAGTGCCGGTCGGGTGCCGGTCGTGGGCCGGAAGGACTGTTTCCGGACAGCTACCCTCAGTGATCAACGAGGTAGTGGTCCAGACCTCTTGTCGGGCATGTGCCACCCTGCCAGCAGGGATGATCGAACTACGAACTGTTGTTAACCGGGCGGCCGTCCCGGCGTCACGGTGAGACCTGCCGCCAGGTTGACCGGATTCCCCACGGGGTCGTTGATCTCCCGGGAAACCTCTCCATAGAGTCGCAGCGCACCCCGATCTCCCAGCTGTTCAAATCCGTGGAAATGCCGTCGGGCAATTTCCCGCGACTCAAGCATCGGAGCGGCACATGCTTGTTCTCGGAATCACCAACAACGACCTGGCCGGCGCCTGCCTGGTTCAGGACGGAACGGTCGTCGCGGCCGTCAGCGAGGAACGATTCTCCCGGGTCAAGGACCACAAGACCTGGCCGGAGCAGTCGATCGACTACGTTCTGAAGGAAGCCGGGATCACTCTTTCCGAGGTCGACCGGGTGGCCTACGGGTGGCAGGCGGGATTCAGCGCCGAAAAGCACCTGCTGCTCTACGTGGACCGCATTTCGGAGGAGGCCCGACTGCGCCCCGAGGCGCTTCCGCACCTCCGCAAGCGGATATCCGACGAAATAGAGAACGACCGTGCGAAGCGCGGTGAGTTCGATGCCTTCATCGAAGAGAACGGATTGCGCGGCAAGGTGGTTCACGTCGACCACCACGAGTCGCACGGCCTGGGTGCCTTCCTCTGCTCCCCGTTCGACGACGCCCTCGTGGTCACCTGCGACGGCCGCGGGGACTTCCAGTCCCTGACCGTCACGCACTACTTCCCCGGCGGCGAGGAGGTGCTCCAGCGCGAGACCTCGATCGACAGCCTGGGCTACTTCTACGGCCGGATCACCAAGCTGCTCGGCTTCCGCCCCAACCGCCACGAGGGCAAGATCACCGGCCTGGCCGCCAACGGCGACCCGGAGAAGCTCCTCCCGCTGATGCGGCGGATGATCGACGTCGAGGAGAACGGCGCGGTCCGCGCCCGCTGCGGCGACTGGTACCAGCCGTCCTACGAGGGCTACTCCGAGGAGCTGCTGGCCGAGATCGCCACCCACGAGCCCGCCGACGTCGCGGCGGCGGCCCAGCGGCACGTGGAGGACCTGCTGACCGCCGTGGTGGCGCGGCACATCGGCCGGGTGACCAGCGGCAACGTCTGCCTGTCCGGCGGCGTGTTCGCCAACGTCAAGCTCAACCAGCGGATCTTCGAGACCGCGGGCGTGCGGAACATCTACGTGCTGCCGCCGATGGGCGACGGCGGGCTGCCGCTGCAGACCGCCGTGATCGTGGCCCACCGGGAGACCGGCGAGCGCCCGCGGGTGCCCTCGATGGCGCTCGGGCCGGACGCCGCGATCTCCGAGGGCCGGCTGGAGGAGATCCTGCGGGACTACCCCGACCTGCGCTTCCGGCGGATCGGCGAGGACATGCGGGAGGTCCTGCTCGGCGCGCTGGAGGCGGACCAGGTCATCGGCACCTACCGGGGCCGGATGGAGTTCGGCCCGCGCGCGCTCGGCCGGCGCAGCGTCATCTACGGCACCGCCGACGTGACCATGAACGACTGGCTCAACAAGCGCCTGAACCGTACCGAGTTCATGCCCTTCGCGCCGATCACCGCCGAGGACCTGGCGGCCGAGTGCTACGTGGGCTGGGAGCCGGAGCAGCCGTCGGCGCTGTTCATGACCATCACCTACGACTGCCACGAAGCGTTCGCCAAGGCCTGCCCGGCGGTCGTGCACGTCGACAACACCGCGCGGCCGCAGATCGTCCGGGCCCAGGACGACCCGTTCCTGCACGGCCTGCTGATGGCCTGGTACGACCGCAGCGGGCAGGCGGCGCTGGTGAACACCTCCTTCAACAAGCACGAGGAGCCGATCGTCGGGTCGCACCGCGACGCGCTGGACCCGCTGGCCGACGAGGTGATCGACCTGCTCCTGGTCGACGACGTGTACCTGGTCTGGAAGGACTCCGCCGACGGCTACATGGCGCGGCAGGCCGGCTAGGCCGGTTGTCCGGTCGGGCGGTCCGTTGGTGAGGTCTAGTCCAGTTGACCGCCCGGCCGATCTGATTTGAAATATCGTCAGAACGTATGGCGTAAGCGCCGAGTGAGGAGACCGATGCAGCCGCAAGCGGGAACGCGGTACGAGGTCGAGGCCGTCGTCTTCGACATGGACGGGGTCCTGATCGACTCCAGGCCCGTGATCGAGGAGGCGTGGCGGTCGGTGGCCCGGCGCCACGGCCGGGTGCTGGCCGACCCGGAGGTCGAGGAGTACGTCCACGGGCGGACCGGTGACCAGACGGTGCGGCTGATCTTCCCGGACCACTCGGACGCCGACCGGAAGGCGATCTGGGCCGAGGTGGACACCGTCGAGGAGGAGGCCCCGTACCGGGCCGTTCCGGGCGCGGACGGCCTCGCCACCCGGCTCTGGCGCGCGGGCGTGCCGATCGGCCTGGCCACCAGCAGCTGGACCCGGAAGATCGACAACGCGCTGGGCGGGCTCGACCTGCTCGACGTCTTCCGGGTGCGGGTCACCCGGGACGACGTCGAGCGCGGCAAGCCGCACCCGGACCCGTACCTGGCGGCCTGCCGGGGCCTCGGCATCCGGCCGCAGCGCGCGCTGGTGTTCGAGGACTCGGTCAGCGGGGTGCGCTCGGCGGTCACCGCGGGGGCGGTGTGCGTCGGGATCGGCGGGCCCGCCCTGGTCGAGGCCGGCGCGGTGGTCGCGGTGCCGGACTTCACGGCGCTGGTGGTGGGCGGGACGGCCGGCGGTGCCGGGGTGATCACGCTGACCGACCCGGACGGGCGGGTCACCGTGGCGCTCGCGCTCGGGCCCGTCGGTGGCTGAGGCGGGCCGGGCCGCGTCCGAACCTGCGCTGGTCGAGCCCGGGCCGGAGGCGTCGACGGCGTCGGCTGCGCCGGCGGCGACGACAGGACCGGAGGCCGCGCCGGAGGGGCCGGTGATGGTTCGGTCGGCGGCGGTGTCGGCGTTCGGCGTCTTCCTCGTCCTGGGCGTGCTCACCGCCTCGCTCGGCGCCTCGCTCCCCTTCCTGCGGGAGCGGTTCGGCGCGGAGCACGAGGTCGGGCGGGTGGTCTCCGCGTACAACCTCGGCGCGCTCGCGGCCACCGTCGGCATCGGGCTGCTCGGGCGGCGGCTGAACGTCCGGGCGGCTCCGCCCGTCCTGCTCGCGGTCTTCGCGGCGGGCGCGGCCGGGATGGCGGCCAGCCCCGGCTGGACCGCCTACCTCGGCTGCGCGGCCGTCACCGGCATCGGGTACGGCGGGCTGGCGCTCACCCTCAACACCGCGTTCGCGCGCGGGTTCGCCGGGAACAGCGTGGTGATGGTCAACCGGCTGAACGCGGTCTTCGGGATCGGCGCGATGCTGGGCCCGCTGGCCGCGGGGGCCGTCGGGCACACCGACATCCGGCTGCTGGCCCTGGCGGCGGCGGTGTGCGCGCTGCCGTGTTTCCTGGTCGGACGGGCCGGGGCGGTGCTCGCGGCCGCACCGGCGAAGGCCGACGCGGGCCCACGGGACGGCCGACGCGCGCGGATCGGGCTGGAGCTGCTCCCGTTCCTGCTGGTGGGCCTGGTGTACGCGGGCATGGAGACCAGCATCGGCACCTGGCAGTCGACCCAGCTGGTCCGCGACGGCTGGAGCACCCAGGCCGCCACGACGGCGGCCGCGGGGTTCTGGGCCGGGATGGCCGTCGGGCGCCTGGTCGTCCCGCAGTTGACCAGGCGGATTCCGGGCCGGACCACCCTGCCGGCCTACCTGGCGGCCGGGCTCGGCGCGTTGGCGCTGGCGGCCGTGCCGCACCTCGCGGTGGTCGCCTACCCGCTGGCCGGGCTGGCGCTGGCGCCGGTGCTGCCGACGCTGATCGCCTGGGTCTCCGGCGTGGCGGAGGTGCCGCAGCAGGCGACCTCCGTGCTCACCCTCTGCTGCATGCTCGGCAACGCCGTCGTGCCGGCGGTGGTCGGGGCGCTCGGCGGGTCGGGCGGGGCGACGGTGATCCCGCTGGTGCTGGCCGGGGCGTGCCTGCTCTGCCTCGGGCTCGCGGTGTGGCTGCGGGCCGCTCGGCGGTAGGCAGGCGCTGCGGTCGCGGCGCGGTCGGGTTCGTTGGTGCGCGGGTGCGCAGGAAGTCGGACGGGCCGACTTCCTGCGCACGGCCGTGGGCGCGGGCGAGGGGCGTGGGGCTCAGCCGAGCGCCGAGCGGGCGGTGCGGCGGTGGATCGGGCCTCCCGGGGCGTACCACCCGGACTTCTTGCGGACCGCCGGGCTCGGGTCCCCGGCGCGGGAGGCCTCCAGGGCGGCGCGGGCCCGGTGATCGGTGTGGACGAACTTGCCGACCAGTTCGGCGGCCCGCATGCGGACCTGCGGGTCGGGGTCGTCCGCCAGGTGCCGCAGGCCGGGATCGAGCACCCGGTCCGCGCCCGGGGCGCAGGTGTCGCCCTTGCACCGGTCGCAGGCCAGGGCGTGGAAGGCGGCGATCCGCACGCGGGCGTCGGGGTCGTCGGCCATGGCGACGAGCCGGTCCATCGAGTCGGTGTCGACCAGGTGGTCGAGGAGGCGGCAGCAGCCCTCCCGGACCGCCGGGTCGGGGTGGGAGAGGCCCGCGCGGATGGCGTCGAGCGCGTCCGCCGCGCGGTGCAGCAGCTCACGGTAGGCCGCCACGGTGCGTTGTGGGTCGCCCAGGCAGGAGACCAGGGCTTCGTCGTCGGTCCGGGTGAATCCGAGCATGGGGTGAGTGTCCGGCCGAACGGGCCCCGGGGCAAAGGGATTTGTGAGACGCGTCAGGGTCGCGGGCGCCGCTGCGGAGGCCGGGGCCGGAACGGGACCGCCCGCCCGGAGGGTCCGGGCGGGCGGGCTCGTGGGTGGTCCGGGGGGTTACATCGGGACGGGCTTGATGATGGCGAAGGGGGCGCCCTGGGGGTCGGCGACGACGGCCATCCGGCCGGCCACCATGTCGAAGGCCGGGGCGAGGACGGTGCCGTTGCGCTTGACCAGGGCGTCCACGGTGGAGTCGACGTCGTCGACGGCGAAGTAGGTCAGCCAGTGCGCCGGGGTGCCGGGCGGGTCGTTGGCGAGGAGGGTGGCGCCGCCGACCGCCCGGCCGCCGATGCGCAGTTCCCAGTAGGAGTCCGCGCCCTCCATGGGCTCGATCTCGATGCCGAACGCCTCGCCGTAGAAGGCGGTGGCGGCCGGGATGTCGCTGGTGTGCAGCTCGTTCCAGGTCAGCGCGCCGGCCTCGTTGACCACCTGGGCGCCGGAGAACTCGCCGGGCTGCCAGACGCCGAACACCGCGCCCTGCGGGTCGGCGGCGATCAGCATCCGGCCGAGGGGGCCGACGTCCGCGACCGGGACGATCAGGGTGCCGCCGGCGGCGACGATCGCGTCCTGGGTGGCCTGGGCGTCGGTGGTGGCCAGGTAGCTGTTCCAGACGGTGGGCGGCTCGGGCATCCCCTCGGGGGCCATCGCCGGGCCGATGCCGGCCACGGCCCGGCCGTTGAGCTCGCAGACCGCGTAACCGCCGAACTCGGCGGGGCCGGGCAGGCCCTGCCAGCCGAGGAGGTCGCGGTAGAAGTCCAGTGCGGCCTGCTGGTCCTTCGCCATCAGGTCGACCCAGCAGGGGGTGCCGGTCGGGTAGGGAGTGGTGACCTCGGGCATTGTGACCCTTTCCGGTGGGGTTTGCTGCCGGTCACGATTTCGTCGCGGACGGTGATTCGCCACTCGACACGCCGCCGTGGCGGTGGGCCGCCGCCGAGCGGCCGCGGGGCGTGGAGGGCGGGCGTGATGCGGGTTGCTATTCTAGCGCTAGGATAATGACATGGACTCAGGGCTGACCGCTGCCGAACTGACGCTG
The DNA here is from genome assembly GCF_040685975.1 of Kitasatospora sp. NPDC086791. Lineage (NCBI taxonomy): Bacteria > Bacillati > Actinomycetota > Actinomycetes > Kitasatosporales > Streptomycetaceae > Kitasatospora > Kitasatospora sp. NPDC086791. Next base: position 189,497 of record NZ_JBFBOC010000004.1, read on the forward strand.
CTGGGGCTCCTCGTGGAGCAGCCCCGGCACGGGTACGAGCTGGAGAGGGTGATCGCCGAGCGCGGGATGCGGGAGTGGACGGAGATCGGGTTCAGCTCGATCTACTACCTGCTCACCAAGCTCCGGCAGCGCGGACTGATCGACCGGACCGCGGAATCGCCGGCCGGGGGCGGCAAGGCGCGCAAGGTGTACGCGGCGACGCCGGAGGGGCGCGCCGCGTGCGCGGCGGCCGCCGTCGAAGCGATCGCGGAACCGCATCCGCTCTTCCCGCGCGTGCTGGTGGGGCTGGCCAACCAGCCGGCCGTCGAGCACGAGGAACTGCTCGCCGCCCTCGACCGGCGGTCGCGGGCGCTGGCCGACCGCGCCGAAGAGGTGCGCCGGGCGGCGGAGGCTTCGGACGGCCCTGGGTTCGTGCGCGCGATCTTCGACTACAGCATGGGCCAACTGGCAGCCGAGCAGGCCTGGTTGGCCAGTTACCGGGCGTCGCTCGACGGCGCCCGCCGACCGGGGAGGAGCACGGCAGTGGCACCGTACGACGTGAAGCGGGAGCGGAAGGAGTTCTACGCTCCCAGGAACACCGCGTGGAACCTGGTGGACGTGCCCGAGCAGCAGTTCATCGGGGTCGACGGCCACGGGAACCCGAACACCGCACCCGCGTACGCGGCCGCGGTCGAGGCGCTCTACTCGGTGGCGTACACCCTGAAGTTCGCGAGCAAGGGGACGGGCGGAGGCGACTTCGTCGTCGGCCCGCTGGAGGGCCTGTGGTGGTCGGACCGGCCGGAGGTCTTCACCACGCGGGAGAAGGACGCCTGGAACTGGACCATGCTCATCAGCCTGCCCGAGTGGATCACGCCGGAGGCGATCGAGGAGGCGAAGCGGACGGCGCTGGCGAAGAAGAAGCTTCCGACGGTGGGGGAGGTGCGGCGGCTGGTCCTGGCGGAGGGGTTGAGCGCGCAGGTGCTGCACGTCGGCCCGTACGACGACGAGGCGCCGGTGCTGGAGGAACTGCATGGGGTCTTCCTGGAGGCGAACGGGCTGCGGCTCTCGGGCCTGCACCACGAGGTCTACCTCGGTGATCCGCGGAGGACGGCGCCCGAGAAGCTGAAAACGGTGGTGCGCCAGCCGGTCGAGCGGATCGGCTGACGGCGGCTGCGAAGGGCCTGAACGGGAAGTCGGACGGGCCGACTTCTCGCGCAGGCCCTTCCCGTGCGGGGCGCGCCGTGAGGTCACGTGAAGCTGGCGAGTGCCTCCTTCTCGGTGTCGTAGACCTCGAAGTGGGTGAGCAGCTTGGTGATCATCATGAGGTCCTGGACCTGCTTGGAGGCGTTGAGGAGTTTGAGCCGGCCGTTCCGCTTCTCGGTGGTGGTGTGGCAGGCGAGCAGTTCGCCGATGCCGGCGCTGTCGGCGTACGTCACTTCGGAGAGGTCGAGCAGGAGGTTGCGGCGGCCGGAGTCGAGCGCGCGGGCGACGGCCTCGCGCAGGGTCACGTTGCCTTCGCCGATCGTGATCCTGCCCTTCAGGTCGATGACGGTGACATCGCCTACTTCGCGCTCGGAGACGGAGAGGGCTGGCATGGGGGTGTCCTTCCTGAGGTGTTTCACCAGGACGACGTCGCATCCTGAGGGCGGGCCGCTACGCCGGGTGACGTGGAGGCCGTCGACGCAGTGCTCGATGAGCGTCAGCCCCCGGCCCGAGGGGGTGAGGTTCAGGGCCCCGGTCGGCTGGGGTCCGGGGGTGAAGCCCGGCCCTTCGTCGCTGACGGTCACGGTGAGTCGGGTGGCGTCGTGGCGGGCGGACAGGCGGACCTGCTTGTCCGGCGAGAAGCGGTTGCCGTGGATCACGGCGTTCGCCACGGCCTCGTGAACGGCCAGGCCGAGCCGGTCGCGGCCGTCCTCGTCCAGGCCGAGTTCGTCGGCCAGGCGGCAGACGAACTCCTCGGCGGCCGCGATGCTGGCCAGGACGGACGGCAACTGCAGGACGCCGTACTCCAAGGCACTGCCTCCACTTCTCGCCCGGCTGCCCTCGGCTCCCGATGGCGGAGCAGCCAGGGGCACAGACTGGCAGCGGCCGGTCGGGGCGGACACGATGTTGCTCCGGGCGCGGCGTGTCGTAGGCCTGACCGGCCCTGGAGGGATGGGGAGTTGGACCCGTGCGCGGGCGGGGAGCACGGCCGGTGAGGGCGGTGCCGACGCTGATGACGTGGAGGCAGGAGCCGGCGGCGGCATGGCGGCTGTCGGTCCTTCCGTGTGCGGCGGAGTGCATGACAGATGTATGGGGCGGGCGGGGCAAGGGAGTTGGGGTCGGGTGGTGTTCACCCGATCGGACTACGGCTGCGCCCCCGCGCCGGGGCGGGCGCCTGACCGCCTCGCCTGCCCCGGCCGGCCAGGGCGGCCCCCGTCGGCCCCCGCCGCCCCCGCGCCGGGGGCTGCGGCACGATGGACCCCATGCCACCCCAGAGAGACGACCGCTACGCACCGCCGGCCACCCTCCCCGGCCTCCTGCAACGCGGGCGCGGGCAGGGCGCGCTGCTCGCCGCCGAGGACCCGGCTTCGGCCGCCGCCCTGGTCCACGGCTGCATCCGCTGGGAGTGGCGCTGGGACCCCCAGGTCGACGACCGGTCCCGCTACCTCGCCCGGCTGATCCGGGACCTGCAGCTGCCGATCGGTCCGGTGGTGGACCTCCTGGCCGGGGACGAGGACACCCGCGACCGGGCCACCGGCGTCCTGGAACTGCTGGTGCTCGCCGGCTCGGCGGAAGCCCGGCAGGCGCTCCCGGAGTTCCGCCCGGAACGGAACGCGCCGACCACCCGCAGCCCCTCGAAGCCGGAGGACCATCCGGCCTCGGCACCGGCGTGCCCCGGCCGGACGGGCCTCGCGGTCCTGGCCGCGCACGGGGGCGAGAGCGACGTGCCGGCCCTGGTCGCCGCCCTGGAGCGGCAGTGGGTGGACACGTCCTGGTGCGGCCCCGGCACGCTCGCGCGCGGCCTGGCCCGGTTCGGGCCCGCGGCCGTCGGCGCGGCCTCGCTGCTGCGCCGCTTCTGGCTCTACACCCCGCACTCCCACGAGCGCCCCGCCTACCTGGAGGCGCTGGCCGCGATCGGGGCTCCGGGCACCGCGGAGGCGTTCGCCGAGTCGCTGTGGGACTGCGAGGCGGGCGCCCGCCTGCTCGGCGTCGGGAGTGCCCCCGACCGGCCGTCCGTGCGGCGCAGGCTCGCCGACCTCCGCGACGACCCGCTGGAGGAACCCGAGGTCCGCGAAGCCGCCGCGGCGCGACTCGCCGGGCCGGACCGGGGCGCCTCGTCCGGCCGAGCGGCAAAGCCGTTCGAGGGAGCTAGAGTGGACGCGTGAACGTGTGAGTGATGGTCCGGACCCCGCGAGGTGATCCGGGCCACATCCATTTCCAGGGCGTTTTCCCGTCCTCCCTGTGACCCGCGCGTTCGCCGGCCCACCAGACCAGCACCAGAGCCTCCGGAGGCCCCGCCTTGAGCGACCAGCCGTTCGCGCATCTGCACGTCCACACCGAGTACTCGATGCTGGACGGTGCCGCCCGGCTGAAGCAGATGTTCAAGGAGGTGGAGCGCCTCGGTCAGACCCACGTCGCGATGACCGACCACGGCAACATGTACGGTGCCGCCGAGTTCCACAAGCAGGCCACCGCCGCCGGCATCACCCCCGTCATCGGCATCGAGGCGTACGTCGCCCCCGAGTCCCGCTCCAACACCAAGCGCATCCTGTGGGGCCAGCCGCACCAGAAGCGGGACGACGTCTCCGCGTCCGGCGCGTACACCCACAAGACCATCTGGGCCCGGAACAAGGAGGGCCTGCACAACCTCTTCAAGCTGACCTCGCGCTCCTACGCCGAGGGCTGGCTCGTGAAGTGGCCCCGGATGGACAAGGAGCTGATCTCCGACCTGGCCGGCGGCCTGATGGCCACCACCGGCTGCCCCTCCGGCGAGGTGCAGACCCGCCTGCGCCTCGGCCAGTTCGACGAGGCCGTCAAGTCCGCCGCCGACTACCAGGACATCTTCGGCAAGGAGAACTACTTCCTGGAGCTGATGGACCACGGCCTCGACATCGAGAAGCGGGTCCGCGACGGGCTGCTGGAGATCAGCAAGAAGCTGAACATCCCTCCGGTCGTCACCAACGACTCGCACTACACCACCGAGGCCGACGCCGGCGCGCACGACCTGCTGCTCTGCGTCCAGACCGGCAAGAACCTCTCCGACCCGGACCGCTTCCGCTTCGACGGCACCGGCTACTACATCAAGTCCGCCGCCGAGATGTACGCGCTGGACTCCTCGGACGCCTGGCAGGAGGGCTGCCGCAACAGCCAGCTCCTCGTCGCCTCCCGCGTCGACACCGAGGGCATGTTCACGTTCAAGAACCTCATGCCCCGCTTCCCGATCCCGGAGGGCTTCGAGTCCGAGGCGGACTTCTTCAAGTCCAAGGTCTGGGAGGGCATGGACTGGCGCTTCCCGGACGGGTACGACGAGGAGCACAAGAAGCTCGCCGAGTACGAGATGGACACCATCATCCAGATGGGGTTCCCGGCGTACTTCCTCGTGGTCGCAGACTTCATCATGTGGGCCAAGAGCCAGGGCATCGCGGTGGGCCCCGGCCGTGGCTCGGCGGCCGGTTCGCTGGTCGCGTACGCGATGGGCATCACCGACCTCGACCCCATCCCGCACGGCCTGATCTTCGAGCGCTTCCTCAACCCCGAGCGCATCTCCATGCCCGATGTCGACATCGACTTCGACGAGCGCCGGCGCGGCGACGTGATCCGCTACGTGACCGAGAAGTGGGGATCCGACAAGGTCGCCATGATCGTCACGTACGGCACCATCAAGGCGAAGGCCGCCATCAAGGACTCCTCGCGAGTCCTCGGCTACCCCTACGCGATGGGCGACCGGATCACCAAGGCGATGCCGCCGGACGTCATGGGCAAGGGCATCCCGCTGTCCGGCATCACCGACCCCAGCCACCCGCGCTACGGCGAGGCCGGCGAGATCCGCGGCCTCTACGAGACCGACCCGGACGTCAGGAAGGTCATCGACACCGCGCGCGGCATCGAGGGCCTGATCCGCCAGCCCGGCGTGCACGCCGCCGGCGTCATCATGTCCGCCGAGCCGCTGACCGACCACATCCCGGTCTGGACCCGGCACACCGACGGCGTCACCATCACGCAGTTCGACTACCCGACTTGCGAAGGCCTCGGCCTCCTCAAGATGGACTTCCTCGGCCTGCGCAACCTGACGATCATGGACGACGCCGTCAAGGCGATCGAGAAGAACAAGGGCGAGAAGATCGAGCTGCTCAAGCTGCCGCTCGACGACAAGCCGACCTACGAACTCCTCGCCCGCGGTGACACCCTCGGCGTCTTCCAGCTCGACGGCGGCCCCATGCGCTCGCTGCTGCGCCTGATGAAGCCCGACAACTTCGAGGACATCTCGGCCGTACTGGCGCTGTACCGGCCGGGCCCTATGGGCGTCAACTCCCACACCAACTACGCCCTGCGCAAGAACGGCCAGCAGGAGATCACCCCGATCCACCCGGAGCTGGAGAAGCCCCTGGAGGAGGTGCTCCGGCCGACGTACGGCCTGATCGTCTACCAGGAGCAGGTGCAGAAGGCCGCGCAGATCCTCGCCGGCTACTCGCTCGGCCAGGCCGACCTGCTGCGCCGCGCGATGGGCAAGAAGAAGAAGGAGATCCTGGAGGCGGAGTTCGTCCCCTTCCAGAAGGGCTGCCGCGAGCGCGGCTACTCCGACGCGGCCATCCAGGCGGTGTGGGACGTCCTCGTCCCCTTCTCCGGCTACGCGTTCAACAAGGCGCACACCGCCGGCTACGGGCTGGTCTCGTACTGGACCGCCTACCTCAAGGCCAACTACCCGGCCGAGTACATGTCCGGCCTGCTCACGTCCGTCAAGGACGACAAGGACAAGTCGGCGGTCTACCTCAACGAGTGCCGCAAGATGGGCATCAACGTCCTTCCGCCGGACGTCAACGAGTCGGACTCGGACTTCACCCCGCACGGTGACGACACCGTTCGGTTCGGCCTCACCGCCATCCGCAACGTCGGCGGGCCGGTGGTCGAGTCGATGATCCGGACCCGGAAGACCAAGGGGAAGTTCTCCTCCTTCCCCGACTTCCTGGACAAGGTGGAGTCGGTGGTCTGCAACAAGCGGACCGTCGAATCGCTGATCAAGGCCGGCGCCTTCGACTCGCTCGGCCACACCCGCAAGGGCCTCAGCGCCCAGTTCGAGCCGATGATCGACAACGTCGTCGGCGTGAAGCGGAAGGAGGCCGAGGGGCAGTTCGACCTGTTCGGCGGCGACGCCGAGGCGGACGAACCGAGCTTCGGGCTCGACGTGGTCTTCTCCGAGGAGGAGTGGGAGAAGTCCTTCCTGCTCACCCAGGAGCGGGAGATGCTCGGCCTGTACGTCTCCTCGCACCCGCTGCACGGCATCGAGCACGTCCTCGCCGACAAGTCCGACTGCGCGGTCGCCGACCTCGCGGAACGGCCGGACGGGACGATCGTCACCATCGGCGGCATCATCTCGGGCCTCCAGCGGAAGATGACCAAGCAGGGCAACGCCTGGGCCATCGCCACCGTCGAGGACCTGGCCGGCTCGATCGACTGCATGTTCTTCCCGGCCAGCTACCAGCTGGTGTCCTCGCAACTGGTCGAGGACGCCGTGGTGTTCGTGCGGGGCAAGCTCGACAAGCGGGAGGACGTGCCGCGGCTGATGGGGATGGAGCTGTCCGTCCCCGACCTGTCGAACGCGCACGCCGAGGCGCCGATCACCATCAACATCCCGAGCGGGAAGGTCACGCCGCCGCTGATCGCCCGGCTCAGCGAGGTGCTGACCCACCACAAGGGCACGACCGAGGTGCGGGTGCGGCTGGAGGGGCGCAACAAGACGACCGTGCTGCGGCTGGACCGGCACCGGGTGAAGTCGGACCCGGCGCTGTTCGGGGACCTGAAGCAGTTGCTCGGGCCGAGCTGTCTGGCGGTGTGAGGCGGGCGACTGCCGATGCCCGAGTGCGGGGGTGACCTTCCGCCGCGCGCAGTTCCCCGTGCCCCTCCCGGGCGCGGGGAACTTCCGTTCGGGGGAGGAAGGGAGCGGGGCGGGGGTCAGGAGCCGCTGCCGAGGCCCGGGGGGACGGCGGTGTGGAGGGCGGAGACGAAGGCGGAGATGGCCGGGTGGGAGCCGGCGCCGGCGCGGAACGCGGCGCGGGTGCGGCGGTACATCGGGAGGCGGGTGAGGACGACGCCGGGCGGGGGCTGGGCGGCGCCGAGGTGGGGGACGAGGGCGACGCCCTGGCCGGCGGCGACCAGGGCGAGGACGGTGGTGAAGTCGTCGATCTGGTGGCGGATCCGCGGGGCGAAGCCCGCGGACTCGCAGGCGCGGACGGCCATGGTGTGGCAGAGGGTGCCGGGCGGGGACATGATCCACGGCGCGCCGCGCTGTTCGGCGATCGTGCCCGGGGTGCGGGCGGCCAGGTACATGGGCTCGGTGAAGACCGGGCGGGTCGCCGCGAGGCCGGGCTCCGGGTCGGCCGGGACGAGGTCGTACTCGTGCACCAGGGCCACGTCCAGTTCGCCCGCGCGCAGGGCCGCGCCGACGGCCACCGGGTCGACCTCGGTCACCATCGGCTCCAGCCCCGGGTGCCAGGCGGCCAGTTCGGCGAGCACCGCGGGGATGATCGCGCGGGCCGCCGAGGGGTAGGTGCCGATCCGCAGTGGACCGGCCAACCCCCGCCTGGCGTGGGCGAGTTCGGCGCCCGCTTGCTCCAGCAGGGCGAGCACCGACTCGGCGTGCCGGACCAGGTTGCGCCCGGCCGGGGTGAGGGTGACCCGCCGGCCGGTGCGCTCCAGCAGCGGGACGCCCGCCTCCTTCTCCAGTACGGACAGCTGCTGGGACACCGCCGAAGGGCTGAAGGACAGCGCCTCGGCGACGGCCGCGATGGTGCCGAGGTGGGCGAGTTCGCGCAGCAGGCGCAGGCGTCGGACGTCGAGCATCGGCTCAGCTTACGAGAAGCGTCGGAAATGTGAACTGGACCTGCGGTGACGGCGGCCGCAGGATCGTGGGCATGGAACTCAAGGGCATCCACGTCCCTCTCGTCACCCCCTTCGCCGCCGACGGTTCGGTCGCCCTGGACGCGCTGGAGAAGCTCGCGCACGAGCTGCTCGACGCCGGTGCGGCCGGGCTGGTCGCGCTCGGCACCACCGGCGAGCCGGCCGCGCTGACCGCCGCGGAGCGGGACGCCGTGGTGGACATCGCCGCGGCCGCCTGCGCCGCGCGCGGGGCGCGGCTGATCGTCGGCGCGCACGGCGGGGACACCCGGGCGACCGCCGAGTCGCTGGCCGCGCTCGGTGCGCGGGTGCCGCAGGCGGCGGCCGCGCTGGTCACCGTCCCGTCGTTCGTCCGGCCGGGCGAGGCGGGGACGGTCGCGCACTTCCGGGCGCTGGCCGTGAGCAGCCCGCTGCCGCTGGTCGTCTACCACATCCCCTACCGCACCGGGCAGCAGCTGTCGGCCGCCGCGCTGCGCGAACTCGCCGCGATCGACGGCGTGGTGGGCGTGAAGTACGCGACCGGCGGGCTGGACCAGACGGCCGCCGAACTGCTCGCGGACACCCCGGAGGGGTTCGCGTTCCTCACCGGGGAGGACGCCTTCCTGGCGCCGATGCTGGCGCTCGGCGCGGCCGGGGGCATCCTCGCCTCCGCGCACCTGGCCACCGGCCGGTTCGTGGAGCTGGCGCAGGCCTGGGAGGCCGGGGACGTCGAGCGGGCGCGGGCGCTCGGGCACCGGCTGACCGGGCTGGCGGTGGCCGCCTTCGCGGCGCCGAACCCGGCGGTCACCAAGGGCGTGCTGCACGCCCTGGGGCGGATCCCGACCCCGGACGTGCGGCTGCCGCTGCTGCCGGCCGGGGCGGCCGAGGTGGACGCCGCGCTGGCGCTGGTGAATGGTCTGGACCACTAGGGTCCGTCGGGAGGTCTGCCCCGGGCGCGTCCGGGGCCCTCTCACACCGTGGAATACCAGGTCGCCCAGCCCGCGTGACAAGGCATGATGGGCAGAGTGCGGCTGTGAACAGCACCATTCAGAGGAGTAGTCGGAATGAAGATCGGCATTGTCGGTGCCACCGGCCAGGTCGGCGGCGTGGTCCGCGAGATCCTGGCGGAGCGCAACTTCCCGGTGGAGCAGCTGCGGCTGTTCGCCTCGGCCCGCTCGGCCGGGCGCACCCTGCCCTGGCAGGGCACCGAGGTCACCGTCGAGGACGCGGCCACGGCCGACTACACGGGCCTGGACATCGTGATCTTCTCGGCCGGCGGCTCCACCTCCAAGGCCCTCGCCCCCAAGGCCGCCGCAGCCGGTGCCGTCGTCATCGACAACTCCTCCGCCTGGCGCCGCGACCCCGAGGTCCCGCTGGTCGTCTCCGAGGTCAACCCCGAGGCCATCGCGGACCGCCCCAAGGGCATCATCGCCAACCCGAACTGCACCACCATGGCCGCCATGCCCGTGCTGCGCCCGCTGCACGAGGAGGCCGGCCTGGCCGCCCTGGTCGTCTCCACCTACCAGGCCGTCTCCGGCAGCGGTGTCGCCGGCGTCGCCGAGCTGCACGGCCAGGCCGTCCAGGTCATCGACGGCGCCGCCGCGCTCGCCCACGACGGCACCGCGGTCGAGTTCCCCGAGCCCAAGGTCTACAAGCGCCCGATCGCCTTCAACGTGCTGCCGCTGGCCGGCTCCATCGTCGAGGACGGCTCCAACGAGACCGACGAGGAGCAGAAGCTCCGCCACGAGAGCCGCAAGATCCTCGGCATCCCCGCACTGAAGGTCGCCGGCACCTGCGTGCGCGTCCCGGTCTTCTCCGGCCACTCGCTGCAGATCAACGCCCGCTTCGAGCGCCCGATCAGCCCCGAGCGCGCCGTCGAGCTGCTCGCCGGCGCCCCCGGCGTCGAGCTGTCCGACATCCCCACCCCGCTGCAGGCCGCGGGCCGGGACCCCAGCTACGTCGGGCGCATCCGGGCGGACGAGACGGTGGAGAACGGCCTGTCGCTGTTCGTCTCGAACGACAACCTGCGCAAGGGCGCCGCGCTCAACGCCGTCCAGCTGGCCGAGCTGGTCGCCGCCGAGCTCAAGGGCTGATCCCCCGGGATCCCCGGGCCGGACTCCACGGCCCCAGGCCTGCCGTCAAGGCCCACGGGCCGGACTCCACGGCCCACCGGCCCGCTCGCGGGCCGGCGACACCGCTGCGTGACCTCGGGCGGGCTCCGTCGTTGAACGGGGCCCGCCTTCGCGTTCGCCACGTTCCGCCGGGGCGGCTGTTGCGGTACCGGGACATCCGGCAAGGTTCGGCAGACGAACCCCGGGTAAAAGGTGACCCAACGCTCGGGCGACGACGGGGGCCCCTCACCTCGGCACGCCCGGACGGAGGGCGGACCGCCCACCCCGAACGATCCACCCGACCGATGTCCGAGGGCGAGCGAAAAGAGGTGCGCGATGGACCGCTGTGTCGTCCTGGTGGACGCCGGATACCTGCTGGGCGCCGCCGCCAGCCTGCTCGCGGGGGATCCCTCCCGGTCCAAGGTCACCGTGGACCACACGGCCCTGATCGCCGCGCTGCGCGAGCGCGCCGAAGCCGAGACCGGGCTGCCGCTGCTGCGCATCTACTGGTTCGACGCCGCCCCCGACCGGCGCCCGATGCCCGAGCACCGGCGGCTGCGCGTCCTGCCCCGGGTCACCGTCCGGCTCGGCGCGCTCACCCGGGCCGAGGGGCGCTGGGTGCAGAAGGGCGTCGACGCCGCGATGCACGCCGAGCTCTCCGAACTCGCCCGCAACCGGGCCTGCGCCGACGTCGTGCTGATCACCGGGGACGGCGACCTGCTGCCCGGCATGATGACCGCCAAGGAGCACGGCGTCGCCGTCCACCTGTGGGCACTGCAGGCCGCCGACGGTGACTTCAACCAGTCCGAGGACCTGGTCGGCGAGGCGGACGAGCGCCGGGTGCTGGACCGGGAGTGGATCGAGGCCTCGTTCTCGCTGCGGGACAGCGCCAGCCTCTTCCCGGCGCCCGGGGCCCGGCAGGAGATCGCCAAGATCCTCGCCGCCCCACCGGCCGCTCCGCCGGCCGCCCTGCCCGGCGTGGTGCCGCCGGTGGTCCGCCCGGCGGCCGCTGCCGCGGGGGGCGCCGCCGCCCCCGCCGCCAACGGGCGGCCGCAGCCGGCCGCGGCCGCGCTCAAGGTCGTCCCGACCCCCAAGGACCTGGCCGGGCGGGCCCCCGCCGTCACGCCGATCACCCCGGTGGCGAGCGGGCACGCGGCGAACGGGCACGGGACGGTCGGGCACGCGGCCAACGGGCACGGCGCGAACGGGCACGCGGCGAGCGGACACGGTGCTGCGAACGGACACGGTGCGAACGGGCACGGCGCCGCCGCCCAGACCGGGCCGGTGCTGCGGTGGTCCTCCGACCGGGGCTGGGTCGACCGGCCCGCCCCGGAACCCGCCGCCACCGCCGGCGACAGCCTGCCCACGCTCGCCCAGCTCACCACCTCCGAACAGCGCTGGGCCGACCGCGAGGAGGACATCACCACCATCGGCGGCGACGCCCACGAGGTCGGGCAGGTCTTCGCCCGCCGCTGGAGCGACCGGGTCGGGGACGCCGAACGGCTCACCGTGCTGTGGCCCGACTACCCGCGCATCCCGCACCGCGTCGACGGCGAACTGCTCCGCTACGCCGCCCGCTTCGGACTGCTCGCGCACAAGGACGACCAGATCGACGAGCACGACCGCTACGCCATCCGGGCCGGATTCTGGAAGGAGCTGGCCGCGCGGGTGCCGGGCGGGTCGATGGTCGTCGACGACTGAGACGGGCCCGGGCAGGCGCCCGGCAGCCGGTCCGCACGCGTTCGGCAGGCGGCCCGGGACGGTCGGGGTTTCCGGTGATCAGGCCCCCTTGTCCGGTTCGCCCGCATGAGCGCGTAGAGTCTTCGGTCGTGACTGAGACGGCCGGGCGAGCACCCGAGGAAACCCCGCCGTGCATCGCCGTGCGCGACCTGGTCAGGACCTACCGCAGCGGGCGCGGCACGGCCGCCACCGAGGTCCGGGCCAACGACGGCATCAGCCTCACCGTCCGGCAGGGCGAGATCTTCGGGCTGCTCGGGCCCAACGGCGCCGGCAAGTCGACGCTGGTCCGCCAGCTCACCGGGCTGCTGCGCCCCGACTCCGGATCGATCGAACTCCTCGGCCACGACATCGTCCGCCACCCCGAGCGGGCCGCCCGGCTGCTCGGGTACCTCGGGCAGGAATCCACCGCGCTGGACGAGCTGACCGTCGCGCTCGCCGCCGAGACCACCGGACGCCTGCGCGGGCTCGGCCGGGCGCAGGCCCGGAGCGCCGCCGCGGACGTCCTGGACGAGCTCGGGCTGACGGCCATCGCCGCGCGGCCGCTCGCCAAGCTGTCCGGCGGGCAGCGGCGGCTCGCCTGCTTCGCGGCCGCCCTGGTGGGGGAGCGGCCGCTGCTGGTCCTCGACGAGCCGACCACCGGCATGGACCCCGTCGCCCGGCGGGCCGTGTGGCGCGCCGTCGACCGGCGGCGCGCCGAGCACGGCACGACCGTTCTGCTGGTCACCCACAACGTGATCGAGGCGGAGACCGTCCTCGACCGGGTCGCCGTGGTGGACGACGGCCGGGTGATCGCCTGCGACACGCCCGGCGGGCTCAAGGCGCTCGTGGACGGCGACGTCCGGCTCGACCTGGTCTGGCGCGACGAGGCGCCGCTCGGCGTCCCCGCCGTCGCCGCGCTGAGCGAACGGGCCGAGCGCACCGGGCGCCGCTGGACCGTCCGGACCACGCCCGAGCAGGCCCGCGAACTGGTCGCCGCCGTCACCACCGGCCCGGCCTTCGCCGCGCTCGACGACTTCACCCTCGCCACCACGAGCCTTGAGGACGCCTACCTCAAGCTGGGCGGCCGCCACGGAGGACTCGCCAAGTGACCCTGCTCTCGGCGCCGCCCCGGACCGACCGGACCACGGCCGGACCCGCCCCGCTCGCCCCCGCGGCCCGGCTGCTGCCGGCCCTCGCCGCCGTGTACCGGGCGCAGCTCGCCCGGGCGCGGGTCGCGCGGATCCCGCTGCTGTTCGTCGCGACCTTCCAGTCCGTCGGCATCCTGGTGATGATGCGGGGCGTCGTGGAGGCCGGGCAGTCCTCGGCGGCGCGGTCGGTGGTCGCCGGGTCGAGCGTGCTGGTGGTGGCGTTCGTCGCGCTGAACCTGCTCGCCCAGTACTTCGGGAAGCTGCGGGCCACCGGCGGCCTCGACCACTACGCGACGCTGCCGGTGCCGGCCGCCTCGGTGGTGCTGGGGACGGCCGCCGCGTACGCCTCGTTCACGCTGCCCGGGACGGTCGCCACGGCGGCCGTCGGGGCCGTCATGTTCGGGCTGCCGCTCGGACAGCTCTGGGTGCTGCTGGCGGTCGTCCCGCTGGCCGGGGCCGCGCTGTCCGGGCTGGGGGCGGCCTGCGGGCTGCTGGCACCCCGGCAGGAGATCGCGACCATGCTCGGGCAGCTCGGGATGTCCGCGGCGCTGCTGCTCGGCGTGCTGCCGGTCGACCACCTGCCGCAGCCGGTGCTGTGGCTGCGGGACCTGCTGCCCTCGACGTACGGGGTGGAGGCCTTCGCGCGGACCTTCGCGCCGGACCCGGACTGGGCGATGGTGCTCGTGGACCTGGGGGTGTGCGCCGGGGTGGGCGTGCTGTCGCTGGGCGTGGCCACCTGGGCGTACCGGCGGGCCGTCGCGCGGTAGGGGCCGCCCGGGTGGTGGGGCCGTTCCGGGGGTCGTCGTGAAACGATGGGGCCTGTGACCGTACCGAACACACCTCCGGATCCCGCCCACACCGAAGTGCGGGCGGTGCCGGACGACGCCGTGCCCGGCACCGCGCCCGACCAGTACGCACACGACCCGTACGCGCCCGCGCAGGAGGAGTCCGTCGAGTCCGACGGGCCGGGGACCTCGTTGGTGCAGCGGCTGCTGCCGGAGGTGCGGATCGGGGCCGGGGTCGTCGTCACCTGCGTGGTCGTCGGGCTGGTGATGGCCGCGCTGTGGGCGTGGCTGGCGCCGAAGGTGCCGCTGGTGGTGGACGGGGACCGGATCCTCTACCTGGACCCCGAGGGCGAGCAGCGGGCCGGGGCGGACGCGCTGTTCGCGATCATCGGCCTGGGCGCCGGGATCCTGACCGCGCTGGGCGCCTTCCTGGTGACCCGGCGGCGCGGCGGCGGCATCGCGGTCGCGGTGGGGCTGGCCGTCGGCGGGCTGCTCGGATCGCTGGGGGCCTGGCGGATCGGCCGGTGGCTCGGGCCGAGCGGCGACCTCATCGGGGAGGCCCGACGGGTCGGCAACGGCGGGCACTTCGACGCGGGCATCGACCTCGGGGCGATGGGGGCGCTGCTGGTGTGGCCGATGGCGGCGATGGTGGTGCTGCTCGCGCTGTCGGCGGCGTTCGGCAAGCGGGAGGAGGACCCGCCGCCGTACTGGGCGCCTGCGGCGCAGGCTCCGGCGGGGCCTCCGGCGGGGCCTCCGGCCGGGCCGGGTGCGGGGTCGGAGGACGGCGGCGGGCGCTGACCGTTGTCGGGTGTGGGGCGGGGGGCTTCCGGTGCGCGCGGTTCCTCGGGCCCCTGAGGTGGATGCTTTCGGATGAGGCTGTGCGGCCTCGGGCGGGCGTTTCCGGGGTGGGGTGGCTCGGGGGGCTGGTCGGTCAGCGGGCGATGGGGGCGGTGACGGCCTGGGTGAGGGTGATCAGGTCGGCCGGGGCGAGTTCCACTTCCAGGCCCCGGCGGCCCGCCGAGACGTAGACGGTGGGGTGGTCGAGGGCGCTCGCGTCGATGACGGTGCGCAGTGGGCGGCGCTGGCCCAGGGGGGAGATGCCGCCGCGGACGTAGCCGCTGCTGCGCTCGGCGGCGGCCGGGTCGGCCATGGCGGCGCGCTTGCCGCCGACGGCCGAGGCGAGGGCCTTGAGGTCGAGCAGGCCGGCGACCGGGACGACGCCGACGGTGAGGGTGCCGTCCACGTCGGCCACCAGGGTCTTGAAGACGCGCTCGGCGGCCACGCCGAGGACCTCGGCCGCCTCGCCGCCGTAGGAGGCCGCGGCCGGGTCGTGGTCGTAGGCGTGCACGGTGAACGGCACGGCGGCGGATTCCAGGGCGACGGTGGCCGGGGTGCCCTGGCCGCCCTTCTTGGTCTTCTTGGCCATGCGGGCCCGGGCTCCTCGGTCAGTTGGGGCTGAAGGACTGGCGGGTGAGGTCGACGGCGGGCAGCGAGGGCAGCCAGGTCAGGACGGCGGTCTCGCGGCGCAGCAGGTCGAGCTCGGTGCGCAGGCGCTGGGCCGTGTCCGGGCAGGCCAGCAGTTGCTGCTTGACCGGGGTCTCGAACACCGAGGCGGCGGCGACCAGGTAGGAGAGCACCTGCGGGTCGTCGGGGAGGTCCTGGCGGCCGACGGTGCTGGCCTCGCGGGCGCCGGCGAGGCGCTTCTGGTAGACCCGGAACGCCCGCTCGACCTCGGCGGCCAGGGCGCCGGAGCCCTCGCCGGGGCGCTCCTCGATCGGCTCGATCTCGCCGGTCAGGTACGGACCGGTGACGTCCACCGGGCCGAGCCGGAACCGGGTGGTGCCGGTGACCAGGAGCTCGTAGCGGCCGTCCGGCTGGTGCTGGGCGGAGGCGACGTCGGCGACGCAGCCGACCGGGAAGACCGCCTCCAGCGGGTCCCCGGTGACGGTGCCGAGGCCGTCGAGCGGCCCGGCCGGGCCCTCCTCGGCGCGGACCGGGGCGACCTCGCGGCCGTCCTTGATCGCGAGCACGCCGAAGCGCCGGGGGGCGTCCTCGGGCTGGTCGAGCAGATCGGCGACGAGACGGCGGTAACGCTCCTCGAAGACGTTCAGGGGCAGCACCAGGCCCGGGTAGAGCACGGTGTTCAGCGGGAAGAGCGGAAGCCGTTCTGTCACGGCGGACAGCGTAGTTCCCCGAACGGGTCGCTTGTCGCGCGGTCGAGGTGCCCGGCCGCGGCGGGGCGTCCGGGTGGCGCCGGCCACGACGGTCGTGGTAGTCAGCCGCGCTGGAGCATCCGGGTGGCGCCGGCGACGACCGTCGAGGCGAGCAGCCAGCCGATGACCACCAGGGCGGCGGAGATCCACTGGGCGAGGCCGCCCGGGTTCCAGCCGCCCTGGTTGAGGTCCACGATCGGCAGCAGCTGGTTGAGGGTGTAGAGCACCGGGTTCCAGTGCGGGCGCTCGTCGGCCTTGAGCGGTTCCAGCGGGTGGGTGGCGAACCAGAGGCTGCCGAGGACCCAGGCGAGCAGCAGCCACAGGCCCGCCCGGCCGGGGCGGTAGCCGTAGCCGACGGTGACGTCCTGGACCGCGCCCCAGACCCGGGAGGGCAACGGCAGGGTCCGCCGGCGGCGGCGCTGCTTGGCGTACAGCACCTCGCGGGCGTCGTCGTCGGCGCCGTCGCGGCGCAGGGCGGCGGCCAGCTGCTCGTAGGACTCCGGCTGGAAGTCGACCGAGGAGCCCTCCAGCCAGGCGATCCGCTCGTGCAGCGGGAAGGGCCGGTTCGGGCGCAGGTTCTCGTAGACGAAGCCGGTGAGGCCCAGGTGCTTGCCGAGCGGCCAGGCGTCCGGCGCGTCGACCAGGTTGCCGACCCGGGCGCGGGAGAGCGAGACGGTGCCGGTGGGGCGGAACCTGCAGGTGAAGCGGAGTTCGGGGGTGTGGATGCGGCGCAGCGAGAGCTCGTCGTCGTCCCCCAGGCGGAACTCGCCGGAGATCAGGCAGGCGCCGTCGAAGCGGCTGTCGGACAGCCGCACCCGGCCGAACGCGCGGAACGGGGTCACCGGGCCGTCGGGCGGCGGGTTCTCGCCGTAGCCGGAGCCGTAGTAGCCGCGGGAGCCGGCCCAGCCGCGGTCGGCGGAGCCGGTGAGGTAGAGGGTGTGGCCGACGGTGACCCGGACGGCGTTGAGGCACGTCCGGTTGTGGTCCCGGTCGGCGCGCAGCTGGGCGCCGCGGAGCGAGAGCCGGCCGCCTATCCGGGCCGTCCGTATGCTCAACTCGCCCTCGGTCTCCAGGCGTTCGGCCTCGAAGTCCTGGTTGACGGTGATCCCGTCGGCGGAGACGGCGCGGCCGAAGCGGTCGCCGCCGACGACGGTCTGGTTGAGCAGCAGGTCGGTGCCGATCCGGGCGTCGGTCAGCCGGAGGCCCTCGGGGAGGCGGCAGCGGGCCAGGTGGAGGTCGCCGGTGGTGGAGAGCCGGGAGGCCTCCAGGCGGGGGATCAGGCAGGTCACGAAGCGCAGCGTGGACGCCGCCGCCTCGGAGATGAGGACCTTGTGCTCGAAGCGGCAACCCTGGAGCTCGACGTAGTCGCCGATGGCGCCGCCGGCCAGGTCGAGCGCGCCGGTGACCAGCACGCCGCTGACGCGCAGCGAGGCGACCCGCCCCGGGGCGGGCGCCGGGCCGGCCAGCAGCAGGTGGGCGACCACCTCGGCGCGGACGGTGCGCCCGGGGCCCCAGACGGCGTCGCCGAAGGGGTCGTCGGTGTCGGCTTCGCCACTGCGGAGGTCCAGCACCTCCCCCTGGCGGTAGGCGTTCCAGAGCTCCCGCTCGGTATCGGTCCAGTCGTCCGGAGCGCGCTCCGCCATGGTTTCCCCCGTCCCCCGGTCGTCTCGCCTTTCGTATCACGGACTGAAATGCGGGACCAGCGCTTCCGGCCACTCCTTACACTGGGTGGCGTGATCTCTCGAATCGACCTCCGCGGCTCGCTGGACGACCCGCGTGACCTGCTGCCCCGTGCCGAGTTCGACGTCGCGGCCGCCCTGGAGAAGGTGCGCCCGATCGCCGAGGACGTGCACCATCGCGGGGTCGCGGCGCTGATCGAGATCACCGAGCGCTTCGACGGCGTCCGCCTGGAGTCCACCCGGGTGCCGGCCGAGCAGCTGACCGAGGCCCTGGAGACGCTCGACCCGAAGGTGCGCGCCGCGCTGGAGGAGTCGATCCGCCGGGCCCGCGCTGTGCACGCCGACCAGCGCCGCACCGGACACACCACCCAGGTGGTGCCGGGCGGCACGGTCACCCAGCGCTGGGTGCCGGTCGAGCGGGTCGGCCTGTACGTGCCGGGCGGGCTGGCGGTCTACCCGTCCTCCGTGGTGATGAACGTGGTGCCGGCCCAGGAGGCGGGCGTCCCGGGCATCGCCGTCACCTCCCCGCCGCAGCGGGCGTTCGGCGGCCGCGTCCACCCGACCATCCTGGCCGCCTGCGCGCTGCTCGGCGTGGACGAGGTCTACTCCGTCGGCGGGGCCCAGGCCGTCGCGATGTTCGCCCTCGGCACCGAGGAGTGCGAGCCGGTCACCATGGTCACCGGCCCGGGCAACATCTACGTGGCCGCCGCCAAGCGCTACTTCGCCGGCCGGATCGGCATCGACTCCGAGGCCGGCCCGACCGAGATCGCCGTCCTCGCCGACGACAGCGCGCTGCCCTCCGACGTCGCCGCCGACCTGATCAGCCAGGCCGAGCACGGCCCGACCTCCGGCTCGGTGCTGGTCACCGACTCCCCGGCGCTGGCCGACGCGGTCGAGGCCGAACTCGCCGTCCAGGTCGCCGGGACCAAGCACAGCGAGCGGGTCGCCGAGGCGCTCGGCGGCAAGCAGTCCGGCATCATCCTGGTCGACGACCTGACCCAGGGCCTCGCCGTGGTCAACGCCTACGCGGCCGAGCACCTGGAGATCCAGACCCGCGACCCGCACGCGGTGGCGGCCCGGGTCGTCAACGCGGGCGCGATCTTCATCGGCCGCTGGACCCCGGTCTCGCTGGGCGACTACGCGGCCGGCTCCAACCACGTGCTGCCCACCGGCGGCTGCGCCTGCCACTCCTCCGGACTCTCGGTGCAGACCTTCCTGCGCGGCATCCAGGTCGTCGAGTACGACCGGGACGCGCTCGCGGACGTCGCCGCGCACGTGGTCAACCTGGCGAACGCCGAGGACCTGCCCGGGCACGGGGACGCGATCAAGGCGCGTTTCGTGGGAGACGAACAGATCTGGCAGAGCGAGTGGACGGTGCCGGGCGCGTGACGACCATCGACGACCTCCCCATCCGGGACGAGCTGCGCGGCCAGTCCCCGTACGGCGCACCGCAGTTGGACGTCCCCGTCCAGCTGAACACCAACGAGAACCCGTACCGGCTCCCCGAGGAGCTGGTGGCCCGGATCGCCGAGCGGGTCGCCGAGGCCGCCCGCACCCTCAACCGCTACCCCGACCGGGACGCGGTCGAGCTGCGCGAGGGCCTGGCCGCCTACCTGACCCGCACCACCGGCTTCCCGGTCGCGCGCGAGCAGGTGTGGGCCGCCAACGGCTCCAACGAGGTGCTCCAGCAGCTGCTGCAGACCTTCGGCGGCCCCGGCCGCAGCGCGCTCGGCTTCGAGCCCTCGTACTCGATGCACGCGCTGATCTCCCGGGGCACCGGCACCGACTGGATCTCCGGCCCGCGCAACGACGACTTCACCATCGACGTCGACGCCGCCCTCGCCGCGATCGCCGAGCACCGGCCGAACGTCCTCTTCGTCTGCTCGCCGAACAACCCCACCGGCACCGCCGTCGGGGCCGACACCGTGCTGCGGCTGTACGACGCCGCCCAGGCCGCCCGGCCCAGCCTGGTCGTCGTCGACGAGGCGTACGTCGAGTTCTCGCACGGCTCCTCGCTGCTGCCGCTGATCGAGGGCCGCCCCAACCTCGTGGTCAGCCGCACCATGTCCAAGGCCTTCGGCGCGGCCGGGCTGCGGCTGGGCTACCTGGCCGCCGACCGGGCGGTGGTCGACGCCGTCCAGCTGGTCCGCCTGCCGTACCACCTGTCCGCCGTCACCCAGGCCACCGCGCTGGCCTGCCTGGAGCACACCGACACCCTGCTCGGGTACGTCGGCCGGCTCAAGGAGGAGCGCGACCGGCTGGTCGACGCGCTGCGCGGGATGGGCCTCGAAGTGACCGACTCGGACGCCAACTTCGTCCAGTTCGGCCGCTTCGCCGACACCCACGCCGTCTGGCAGGCCATCCTCGACCAGGGCGTCCTGGTCCGCGACAACGGCGTGCCCGGGTGGCTGCGCGTCACCGCCGGCACGCCCGCCGAGAACGACGCCTTCCTGGACGCCGTCCGTAGAGCCACCAAGGAGCTGTAACCCGTATGTCCCGCATCGGACGCGTCGAGCGCACCACCAAGGAGACCTCCGTCCTGGTCGAGATCGACCTCGACGGCACCGGCAAGACCGACATCTCGACGGGCGTCGGGTTCTACGACCACATGCTCGACCAGCTCGGCCGGCACGGTCTGTTCGACCTCACCGTCAAGACCGACGGCGACCTGCACATCGACACCCACCACACCATCGAGGACACCGCCCTCGCGCTCGGCGCCGCCTTCCGGCAGGCGCTCGGCGACAAGGTCGGCATCTACCGCTTCGGCAACTGCACGGTGCCGCTCGACGAGTCGCTCGCCCAGGTCACCGTCGACCTCTCCGGCCGGCCGTACCTGGTGCACACCGAGCCCGAGCGCATGGCGCCGATGATCGGCAGCTACGACACCACCATGACCCGGCACATCCTGGAGTCCTTCGTGGCCCAGGCGCAGATCGCCCTGCACGTCCACGTGCCGTACGGGCGCAACGCCCACCACATCGTGGAGTGCCAGTTCAAGGCGCTGGCCCGGGCGCTGCGCTACGCCGCCGAGCGCGACCCGCGCGCGGCCGGCATCCTCCCCTCGACCAAGGGTGCGCTGTGAACAACACCGCGATGATCCTCATCTTCGTCGGCCTCTTCCTGGCCGGCGGGGTGATCTCCTTCTGGAAGCAGAAGCAGTCGAAGGGCGTCATCCTGGTGCTGGTCTTCGGTGCCGTGATGTGCCTGGCCTCCGGCCTCATGCGCCTGTAGACCCCGCCCGGGCCTCATGCGCCTGTGGACCCCGCCCCGCCGTAAAGAGACTGGACACCTGAACAATGGGCAAGAACGTCGTCGTCCTCGACTACGGCTCCGGCAACCTCCGCTCCGCGCAGCGCGCGCTGGAGCGGACCGGGGCGAACGTCACGGTCAGCTCCGACTACGACACCGCGATGGCCGCGGACGGCCTGCTCGTCCCCGGCGTGGGCGCCTTCGAGGCCTGCATGCGCGGGCTGAAGTCGGTCCGCGGGGACTGGATCATCGGCCGCCGGCTCGCCGGGGGCCGCCCGGTCATGGGCATCTGCGTCGGCATGCAGATCCTCTTCGAGAAGGGGGTCGAGCACGGCGTGGAGACGGCCGGCTGCGACGAGTGGCCGGGCACCGTCGAACCGCTGGAGGCCCCGGTCGTCCCGCACATGGGCTGGAACACCGTGGACGTGCCCGAGGGCAGCCGGATGTTCGCCGGCCTCGACCCCGAGACCCGCTTCTACTTCGTGCACTCCTACGGGGTGCGGCACTGGGAACTGGAGGCCCACAGCGCGCGGATCAACCCGCCGCTGGTCACCTGGGCCACGCACGGGCAGCCGTTCGTCGCGGCCGTCGAGAACGGCCCGCTGTGGGCCACCCAGTTCCACCCCGAGAAGTCCGGCGACGCCGGCGCCGCCCTGCTGACCAACTGGGTCAACACCCTCTGACGAGCTGAAAGTTGTCATGATGAGTAGCCTCGAACTGCTTCCCGCCGTCGACGTCCGCGACGGCCAGGCCGTCCGCCTGGTCAAGGGCGCCTCCGGCACCGAGACCTCCTTCGGCGAGCCGCTGGCCGCCGCCCTCGCCTGGCAGAACGCCGGCGCCGAGTGGCTGCACCTGGTCGACCTCGACGCCGCCTTCGGCACCGGCTCCAACTACGAGCTGCTGCGCGACGTCACCGGCCGGCTGGACCTCAAGGTCGAACTGTCCGGCGGCATCCGCGACGACGAGTCGCTCGCCCGCGCCCTCGCCACCGGCTGCACCCGGGTCAACCTCGGCACCGCGGCGCTGGAGGCCCCCGAGTGGGTCGCCAAGGCCATCGCCGAGCACGGCGACAAGATCGCCGTCGGCCTGGACGTCGTCGGCACCACCCTGCGCGGCCGCGGCTGGACCCGCGACGGCGGCCAGCTCTTCGAGGTGCTGGAGCGCCTCGACCAGGAGGGCTGCGCCCGCTACGTCGTCACCGACGTCAACCGCGACGGCACCCTGACCGGCCCCAACCTGCAGCTGCTGCGCGACGTCTGCGCCGCCACCGACCGCCCGGTGGTCGCCTCGGGCGGCGTCTCCTCGCTGGACGACCTGCGGGCCATCGCCACCCTCGTCGGGGAGGGTGTCGAGGGCGCCATCGTGGGCAAGGCACTCTACGAGCAGAAGTTCACCCTCGAAGAGGCCCTGGAGGCGGTTTCAGGATGACGGAAGGTCGGATCGTGCGCGGCGACGAGGTCGTGCGGGGCGAGGTCGTGCGGGGTCGGGTCAGCGGATTCTCCCCCTGGGAGGACGAGTTCGGGTACTCCCGGGCCGTCGCCGCGGGCGACCACGTGCACGTGGCCGGCACCACCGCCTGGGTGGACGGCCGGATCGAGCACGAGGGCGACCCGTACCGGCAGACCCTCGCCGCGTTCGGCGTCGGACTCGCCGCCCTGGCCGCGTACGGTCTGACCGCCGACGACGTGATCCGTACCCGGATGTACATCACCCACGTCCGCGACGCCGAGGAGGTGGGCCGCGCCCACCGCGACCTCTTCGACGCCGCACGCCCGGTGGCCACCATGGTGGTGGTCGAGGGGCTGATCGACTCCCGGATGATGGTCGAGGTCGAGCTCGACGCGTACCGCTCCGGGCTGGCAAAGACCCTGGAAGGCCAACAGCCGTGACCCTCGCAGTACGTGTCATCCCCTGCCTCGACGTGGACGCCGGGCGGGTGGTCAAGGGCGTCAACTTCCAGAACCTGCGCGACGCCGGCGACCCGGTCGAGATGGCCAAGCTCTACGACGCCGAGGGCGCCGACGAGCTGACCTTCCTCGACATCACCGCCTCGTCGGGCGACCGGGAGACCACCTACGACGTGGTCCGCCGCACCGCCGAGCAGGTCTTCATCCCGCTCACCGTCGGCGGCGGCATCCGCGCCGTCGACGACGTCGACAAGCTGCTGCGGGCCGGCGCCGACAAGGTGGGCGTCAACACCGCCGCCATCGCCCGGCCGGAGCTGGTCCGGGAGATCGCCCGGCGGTTCGGGCGGCAGGTCCTGGTGCTCTCGGTCGACGCCCGGCGCTGCCCCCCCGGCGTGGAGACCGCCTCCGGCTACGAGGTCACCACCCACGGCGGGCGCCAGGGCACCGGCCTGGACGCCGTCGAATGGGCGGGCCGCGCGGCCGAGTTGGGGGCCGGGGAGATCCTGCTCAACTCGATGGACGCGGACGGCACCAAGGACGGCTACGACCTGGAGATGATCCGGGCCGTGCGCAAGGCCGTCTCGGTGCCGGTGATCGCCTCCGGCGGGGCTGGCAAGCTCGCCGACTTCGCCCCGGCCGTCGAGGCCGGCGCGGACGCCGTGCTGGCCGCCAGCGTCTTCCACTTCGGGGACCTGCGGATCGGCCAGGTCAAGGACGCGCTGCGGGAGGCCGGACACCCGGTGCGGTGACCGTTCCGTCCGCGTGAGGGCCCGCGGTTCCCGGGTGGTTCGCCGGGATTCGCGCGGGCCCTCCGCGCGTGCTCAGGACTCCCGCGGCTCGCCCTTGATCAGGGCGAACGGCGCACCGTTCGGATCCGCCAGCCACGCCAGCCGGCCGACGTTCTCCACGTCCGAGGCCGGCATCAGCACCGAGCCGCCGGCCGCCGTCGCCCTGGCGACCACCGCGTCCACGTCGGAGGCGGCGAAGTACGGCGTCCAGGCGGAGGGCTGCTCCGGGGACATCGTCGGGGCGATCCCGCCGAAGCCGGTGGCCTGCTGGTCCCCCTCGGCGGTGGAGACCACCCGGTAGGTCATGCCGGGGGAGGGCTCCAAGTCCTCCGTCCGCCAGCCGAACAGCGTCCGGTAGAAGGCGGCGGAGGCGTCCGGGGCGGAACTGTGCAGCTCGGACCAGACCAGCGTGCCGTCCTCGGAGACGACGTCCAGCCCCTTGGTGCCGCCCGCTTGCCAGAGCGCGAACTCGGCGCCCTGCGGATCGGTGAGGGCGGCCAGCCGGCCCGCCTGCATCACGTCCATCGGCGGCACCCGGACGGTCGCCCCGGCCTGCTCGGCGGCCTTCACGGTCGCGTCCAGGTCCTCGGTGCGGAAGTACGTCGTCCAGGCCGACCGCGCACCCTGGTCCAGGTTGCCGATCGCGCCGACGGTCTTCCCGTTCAGCTGGACGAAGCCGTACCCGCCGGTCTCGGGGACCTCCTGGAAGACCCAGCCGAAGACCTTGGCGTAGAACGCGGCGGTGGCCGGGATGTCCGGGCTGCCGAGGTCGATCCAGCAGGGCGAGCCGGCGGGGAAGTCGGTGGTCAGCATGGAATGGTGCCCCTTCGACGGAGAGTGACCGGAACGCTCCCGTCGGGCGCGCACACGCCCCCACCCCGGCCACTGCGAGTCTGCACCCGGGCACTGACATCCGCAGCCGGGACACAGCCGGCCCGGCACACCGGACCTGCCCGGAGGCAGCCGTGGTTCACCTCCGAAGACAGGGCCATTGTCGGGCTGCCCGGGCCATGCCGGCGGTCCACGGGTGCGGATCGGCTCCGGCGAAGTCGGCCCACATGCGGGCCGGAGCGCGGGAAGGCGTTCACCACCATCGGATCGCCGGCCTCCCGAGCGCGATCGGGGGCACGGGGTGCGACCGAGCCGACTGAGGACATCGCCCCTCAGCTCGGGTTGTCGTTGCTGCATCCGGGGAGCCGGTCGAGACCTTGCAGGCCTTCGGTCATCAGGTCGATCTGCTCGTCCCGGCCGACCTCGCAGATCGAAGCCTGCCCGTGTGGGTCGACATGGAGGCACGCGTGTCGGGCGCTGCAGCCCGCGAACCGTTCGAGTGGCTTCAGGTGAGCGGGCGACCGGGATGCGAGTGATTCGGCGCCGCCGTGGATCGGGGGCGGGATGTGGGTGCATTCCTTGTGCGGAAGCCCGAGTTCGTCCGCCAAGCTGAGCATCTGCTCGCGCTCGTGCGCGTTCTGCGAGGTGACGATCAATGCCAGTTGCAGGGGAAGCCCGGCCTCGATCCCGGCGGCCAGTCCGGCCGTGACCCGTTTGAAGGCACCTCGACGACGGGTGAACGAGTCGTACGTCCCGGCGGTCGCCCCATAGAGGGAGACGATGACCCTGTACGGCCTACCGGCGTTGAGCGCAGCCAGGATGTCAGGGGCCGACAGCCGGGTGCCGTTCGTCAGCACCTCGATCATCATCCCCAGGTCGTGCGCGAGTCGGCACGAAACGGCGAAGTGGGGGTCGATCAGTGCCTCGCCCCCGGTGATCCGGAGCCACAGGATCCCGGCGTCCCGCAGGGTGAGAAGCACACGGCGCTTGCCCTTCCCGTCCAGGCCGGCGAACCGCTTCTGCCCGGGGGAACAGTGCTCCCAGGCGAGATCGCAGCCGAGGTTGATCTCCCAGCTCGCACAACTGTGCCCGAACATCGAGGCGTCGCGGACCAGGACGGCCTCATTCGTCGGCCGGGCCGCCGGCTCGATGTTCCAGCGGGCGCGGGCGGCATCCATGAGCCAGAACGGGAGGGTGGCCCCGGAGTCTCGGGCCCGTTCCAGCTCCCGGAACCGCCGTTCGGGCAGTTTGATGCCCTCCGGTCGGCCCGGTCGCAGTAGAACGAAGCTCTTGAGGAACGGACTCGCGATCAGATCGTGCATCGTGGCCTCCCTTCACTCGGTTGATTCAGGCACGGGTGACTGAGGCGAGTCCGGTGAGCCTTGCACCCCTCGTGACGGTCCGGTCGGGCGCCGTCTCGAACCACACCACCTTGCCTTCGCCCACGGGGTACCAGCCCCATGCGTGAGACAGCGCCTCGACCAGGAGGAGCCCGCGGCCGTTGGTGGCCAGGTCGTCGACGGTGCTCCGGTCCGGCAGGCGCGGCCTCGAATCCTCGACCTCGACCCGCAGTCGTTCGCCGCCCCACCGGACCGTGACCTGGCAGCGATCTCCGGTGTGTTCAACGGCGTTGGCGATCAACTCGGCGGCGCACAGTTCCACCTCGCGCAACGACTTCTCCGAGATCTCGCGCCAGGACCGGGCCACCTGTACCGCCCACTGCCGAGCGGATCGAACCGCGGCTGTCGTCGGTTGCACCTTGCGGGTCTTCGACATCGGGAGCACAGCGCACTCGTCGGTGTTCATCAGTTCTCCAGGACTGGGTCGTTGATCGGTGAGGTGGTGAGCGGCCGTACGGCGGTTCGACCTTGAGAGATGGGGCTCAGCACCTCTGGAAGCTCGAATTCAGTGAACAGGCTCAACGGCACGATCGGTAGGCGCTCCGGCACGTAGAGTGGTTTACGCGGTTTACAGCTCCTCCAGCTCAGGGGATCGATCGTGACCACACGCAGGGAGCCCAATCACCGCCTCAGAGAGGCGATCTCAGCCGACAGATGGATCTACGAGGCGTTAGCCGGAGCGGTACGGCGCATCGCTGCGGAGAACGGCGAGGCGTTGCTCACCAACAAGTCCGCCGTCGCCCACTGGGTCAACGGTGCGCAACCGGCAGGGCAAGCCGGCCAGTACATCGCCGAGGCGATGTCGCGTCGCTCCGGGCGCCCGATCACCTTGGGTGAACTCGGTTTCGCCACCCCGGAGGAGTCCTTGGCGGTGAGCAGTGATCCGGTCGAGGCGGCCGCCAATCTCGGCCGCGCGGATGTCGAGCGTCGGACATTCCTTGCCGTTGCCGCATTCACCACCACCGGTGTGGCCACGCCGTTGCTCTACGACCCCGAGCCGGTCTCGCGTCTGATGCGGGCTCGGACCGGCAAGGCTCGTGTCGGCGCCGAGGAGGTCGAGGTCGTTCGACAGATCACTGCCGTGTTCAGTGCGGCAGACGAGCGACTCGGTGGCGGGCACGGGCTGACCACCGTGACCGCCTACCTGGCCGACACTGCGGCCCCGATGCTCAATGGCCGCTTCCCTGATGAGAACACGCGGTGTCGGGCCTTTGGCGCCGTGGCCGAGCTTGCCTACCTCGCCGGGTGGAAGCACCACGACCTCGGCCAGGAGGGTGCCGCCCAGCACTACTATCAGGTCGGTTACCAACTCGCCGTGGAGGCGGATCCCTTTGGCCACGCCGGATGGATGATGCGTGCCCTCGCCCACCAGGCGCTCAGTCTCAAGCAGGCCCACCACTGTGTGGCTCTGATCGAGAACGCGCTGGCCCGAAGCGTCGGTCGTGTGGACGGGAAGACCGAAGCGCTTCTCCACATCACCCACGCCCGAGCTTTCGCTGCCGTCCGGGACAAGCCCGCCGCAGCCAAGGCGCTCCTTGCCGCAGAGCGCGCCGTCACCCGTGACGGCGACTCGCAGGCCGGCTTCTCGCTCGTCAGCGGGCCGGTGGCCGGCACGGTCGCGAGCCACACGGCCCGTACTCTCACGGACCTCGGAGACCACGCGGGAACCGAGCAGCAGCACCGTGCCGCGCTGATTCGTTGGGACGCTGAGAAGTACAAGCGCGTTCATGCCCTGACCTACGCGGATCTCGGGGACAGCTTGGCCGCTCAAGCCCGAGCGGACGAGGCGGTGGCAACGTGGGGGCGCGCGCTCGACCTCATGGCCGGCATGACCTCGGATCGGACGAGAAAGGCGATCTCCTCGATCCGCCCTTGCTTGGCGATCTACCGTAGACGTGGTGTGCCAGGAGCCGTCGACCTGGAGCGCCGCGCACGCGAGGCACTGACATGACAGCCGCACCGCAGGAAGGACCTCACTGACGTGGCTCAGCCGACCGCCGATCAGCCCACCGCTCTCAAGCCCGCCACGGAGTCGATGACGCTGCTGGTCGCCGCCGTCATCGTCCATGACCTCGAATCCAGGCGTGTCGTTCTCCTCCGGCGAGGACCCAAGGCCAAGTTCGCCCAAGGCAGGTGGGATCTGCCCGTGGGTAAGAGCGAACCCGGCGAACCGATCACGGGGACGGCAGTTCGCGAACTCAGGGAGGAGACCGGGCTCGTCGTCGCTCCCGAGGACCTGCGCCTTGCCCATGTGATCCACGGGGCCCGTGGCGTCGAGGCGCCCAATGGATTCCTGACCGTCGTCTTCGCGGCTCACCGTTGGTCCGGCGAGCTTGTGAACGGGGAGCCCGCCAAGCATGCGGAGGTTGCGTGGGTCGATGTCGACGGCGTGCCGGAGGAATTCGTTTCCACCACCAAGGAAGCGCTGGTCAGCTATCTCGACAACGGTCCGAGCGTTTCCCTCGACTCGTGGCAGGCCCAGTTCCCGCAAGACGGTTCTTGTCGGTGAGCCGTGTCATCAACGCTTCTGCCGCGGTGCCCCTTGGCTCGCCAAGGGGCACCGCGTTCGACCGGCTCTGCTGTTGTCTTCTCGGTGCAGGTGAATGAACGTTCTCCGCAACCGCCCCGGCGCGGGAAGTCGGCGGGGCCGACCTCCCGTGCACTTCCCGCTCATGAAGGGCCGGGAGCAGCGTTGCCGCTTCGGCGTCGCCGAAGCGGCAACGGGAGACCGGGGTCAGGGGATCATCCCCGACGGGATTCTTTCGGCGACGGTCCGATATTCGTGTCGATGATTTTCTGTCGACTCCTTTGTTCTTCGACACATGGGGCCAGGCGTCCTACCGCGCGGGCAGGGGGAGGACGTGGCGGAGGGCTTCGAGGGCTTCGGGGGCGCCGTCGGTGAGGAGGGTGGTGTGGGCGCCGCGGCCGTAGGTGAAGAGGATCAGTTCGCCCGGGTCGCCGGTGAGGTGGACGGTGGGGGCGCCGGCCGGGCCGATGGTGAGGGAGCGGCCGTCGGGGTGGGTCAGGACCAGGCGGACGGGGGAGCGGCGGCCGGCCTCGAAGCGGGCGATCATCGGGAGGCGGCGCCACAGGGCCTCGGCGCGGCCGGGCGGGAGGGGCTGGGGCTTCACGTCCCCGGCCGCGCGCAGGACGTCCTCGGCGTGCACGAAGTACTCGACGGTGTTCGCCGCCTCGTCCGCGCCGGGCAGGGCGAAGGGGGAGTAGAGCGGAGGGCCGGAACGGAAGAGGCGCAGCAGCTCCTCGTACGGCCGCGCGGCGTAGCCGTCCTGCACCCGCCGGGTGCGGGCGGCCAGGGCGGGGATCCGGATGCCGGCCGCCGCGTCCGGGCGGTGCTCCCGGAGCACCAGGTGGGCGGCGAGGTCCCGGGTGGTCCAGCCGGCGCAGAGGGTGGGGGCGTCCGGACCGGCGGCGGCCAGGAGTTCGGTGAGGCGATGGCGTTCGGCGAGGGCGTGGTTCGACATGGCGTCAGCCTAGAACGGGGCGTCACGGGCGCAGGTGGCCGGTGAGCTTGGGGCCGTTCTGCTTGTTGCTGCCGGTCAGGGTGCAGGTGTAATCCCGCCAGCCCTGCTGGTAGTTGACCAGGGCCGGGCCGAACTGCCGTCCGTAGTAGGTCCTGCCGTCGCCCTGCTTGGCCTTGGCGGCGGCCTCGGCCTCCTTGCAGCCGTCCCGCATGGCGAGGCCGATCGGGATCTCGCCGGTCAGGTTGTCGGCCAGCTTGAGGTCGGCGATCACCTCGCCGTCGTGGTCACCGGCGCAGGGGCGCTCCTCGGCCCTGGTGATCACCGGGCTCAGCTGCGGGTGGTCGAAGCAGGTGCCGACCGGGAAGAAGGCGTACGGCGGCTGCGGCTTGGTCGGGGTGGGTGTCGGGGTCGGGGTCGGCGTCGGGGTGGCCGTCGGGGTGGGCGGGGGCGGCGCGGCGGCCGGCTTCGGGTCGTCCGGCCAGAGCACCGCGGTGGCGACCACCGCGAGCAGGACGACCAGCACGGCGACGACGGTGAGGACCAGACCGCGGGACGGGCGGGAGGCGGCGGCGGGCGGCTGCTCGGAGGTCATGGCCACGAGGATGGCCCACGAAGGGGCCGCCCGGCAGGCGGTTGGCCGAACTCGCCCCGGACGGAGGCCCCCGACGGGATCCCCGGTCGGACGGACCCGCCTGGGCGGCCGGGCGGACTGACACAATGGGCCCCATGTCCACCACACCCGCCACCCCCGGCACCACCGCCCTGGCCTCCGAGATCGCCGCCCGCCTCAAGCGCACCGAGGACGGCCTGCTCCCGGCCATCGCGCAGCAGTACGACACCGGCGAGGTGCTGATGCTCGGCTGGATGGACGACGAGGCGCTGCACCGCACCCTCACCACCGGCCGCTGCACCTACTGGAGCCGCAGCCGCCGCGAGTACTGGGTGAAGGGCGACACCTCCGGCCACGTCCAGGCCGTCAAGTCGGTGGCCCTGGACTGCGACGGAGACACCCTGCTGGTCAAGGTCGACCAGACCGGCGCCGCCTGCCACACCGGCGACCGCACCTGCTTCGACGCCGACGTGCTCCCGCTCGCCTGATCCACCCCCCCCACCACCCACGCCAGAACTCACGAAGGTACCGCCGCGCATGGACCTCGAAGCCTTCCGCAAGCTCGCCGTCGACACCCGGGTCATCCCGGTCACCCGCAGGCTCCTCGCGGACGGCCTCACCCCGATCGGCCTCTACCGCAGCCTCGCCGGGGAACGCGCCGGCACCTTCCTGCTGGAGTCCGCCGAACAGGGCCGCAGCTGGTCCCGCTACTCCTTCGTCGGCGTGCGCAGCGCCGCCACGCTCACCGCCGACCAGGACGGCAACGCCCGCTGGCTCGGCACCCCGCCGGTCGGCATCCCCACCACCGGCGACCCGCTGCAGGTGCTGCGGGCCGCGCTGGAGACGCTGCACACCCCGCGCCACCCCGACGACGGCCTGCCGCCGCTCACCGGCGGCCTGGTCGGCTACCTCGGCTACGACGTCGTCCGCCGGCTGGAGAAGCTGCCCGACCTCAACCCGGACGACCTCGGGCTCCCCGAGCTGACCATGCTGCTGACCACCGACCTCGCGGTGCTCGACCACGCCGACGGCACGGTGCTGCTGATCGCCAACGCCGTCAACCACAACGACCTGGCCAGCGGCGTCGACGAGGCCTACGCGGACGCGGTCGGCCGGCTGGACGCGATGGAGGCCGACCTGGTCAAGCCGGTCGACCCGGGCCTGGCCACCTTCACCCCGGCCGGCCCCGGCGAGGTGCGGTCGCCGTTCGGCGGCGCGCCCTACCGCGCGGCGGTGGACGAGATCAAGGAGCGGATCCGGGCCGGCGAGGCGTTCCAGGTGGTGCCCTCGCAGCGCTTCGCGGCGCCCTGCCCGGCCTCCGCGCTGGACGTCTACCGGGTGCTGCGCACCACCAACCCCAGCCCGTACATGTACCTGTTCCGTTTCCCCGGGCCGGACGGCACCGCCGAGGGCGGCTTCGACGTGGTCGGCTCCAGCCCGGAGGCGCTGGTCAAGGTCACCGAGGGCGAGGCGATGCTGCACCCGATCGCCGGCACCCGGCACCGCGGCGCCACCCCGCACGAGGACGCGGCGCTGGCCGCCGAACTGCTCGCCGACCCCAAGGAGCGGGCCGAGCACCTGATGCTGGTGGACCTCGGCCGCAACGACCTCGGGCGGGTCTGCGAGCCGGGCAGCGTCGAGGTGGTCGACTTCATGCAGATCGAGCGCTACAGCCACGTGATGCACATCGTCTCCACCGTCACCGGCAAGGTCGCCCCCGGGCGGACCGCCTTCGACGTGCTGACCGCCTGCTTCCCGGCCGGGACCCTCTCCGGCGCCCCCAAGCCGCGGGCGATGCGGATCATCGAGGAGCTGGAGCCCACCCGCCGGGGCCTGTACGGCGGCTGCGTCGGCTACCTGGACTTCGCCGGGGACTCCGACACCGCGATCGCGATCCGGACCGCGGTGCTGCGCGACGGCACGGCGTACGTGCAGGCCGGCGCGGGCGTGGTCGCCGACTCCGACCCGCACGGCGAGGACACCGAGTGCCGCAACAAGGCGGCCGCCGTGCTGCGGGCCGTCGCCACCGCCAATACGCTGCGGAGGCCGGAACTGTCCTGAGGCGTGAGGGAGGCGGCCGGGATGCCCGAGGTGCCGTACGACGAGCTGCGCTGGGAGGTCGTGCTGAGCGCGGCCGGGCAGCTCGGCGAGCAGCCGGCGGGCCACGGGCGGGTGCTGTCCGGGGTGGCGCTCGACTTCCCGGCGGCGTCCGACTTCCCGGCGGCGTCCGGCGGCCCGGCCACCGGCGGCCCGGTCCCCGAGCAGGCGGTGCTGGTCCCGGACCTGGTCGTGCTCGCCCGGGACGCGGTGCGCGGCGGGCGGGGCCGGTTCGGCGCGGCCGGGGTGGAGGCGGTGCTGGAGGTGGCCCGGCCCGGCCTGGCGGAGGCCGGGCGGGGGTACGCGCGCAGCGGCGTGCCGCTGTACGTGGTGGTCGACCCGGCGGCGGCGGTCTGCGTGGTGCACACCGCGCCGGCGCCCGAGGGGGTGTACCGGGAGGCCGAGCGGGTGCCGTTCGGCGACGACCTGTTCCTGCCGCTGGGCGGGCGGACGGTGGTGCTGCGGACGGACCTGTTCCCCACCCCGTCCGCAGACCCGTCCCCCACCGCGTCCCCCACCCCGGGTACGGACCACGGTGTCGGCCGGGGGATAGTGGACGGGTGAGCGCTGACCAGACCCCCGCCCCCGCCGCCCCCAGCCGCCGCACGCTCGGCGTGATGCTGCTGCTGACCGTGCTGAGCGCCGTGCTGGTGCTGACCGCGGCCGGGCGGACCTGGGCCGAGGGCCGGGCCGGCACCCTGGACGTCTCCGTCACCGGCGGCGCGATCTCCGAACTGCCCGGCGGGCTGGCCCTGGTGGGCCTCGCCGCGGCCGTCGCGGTGTTCGCGGTGCGCGGCGTCGGACGGCTGGCGGTCGGCGCGCTGACCCTGCTCGCCGGGATCGGCGCGGCCGCCGCCTCGGTCTCCGGGGCGGGCGACACCGCCGCGCTGGACACCGAGGCCGCCCGCAAGCTCGCCCTGTCCGGCTCGGCGGCCACCGAGGTCTCGCACACCGCCTGGCCCTGGGTCGCGCTGGTCGGCGGCGTGCTGCTGGCCCTCGCCGGACTGCTCACCCTGCGCTACGGCCGCCGCTGGCCCGCCATGGGCAGCCGCTACGAGGCCCCGACCCGCAAGGCCCCGGCCACCACGGACACCCCGGGCGACCTGTGGAAGGCGCTGGACCGGGGCGAGGACCCCACGGCGGTCTGAGCCTGACCGCGAGCCCTTCACGACCGCCCGGCCGGGCCCCGCCACGGCCGCCCGAAGGCGCCGAACGCGCCCGGAGCGCGCATGTGACGCGATAGACCCGCCACCCGCTTTGGGGGGCCGGTATGTGGCCCGGCACAATGGAACCCGTCAACCCGCCGGCGGCCCCGCAGGCCCGGCCGGGCCCCGAGAGCCAAGGAGCACCACTCAGATGGCAGCATCAGCACACGGCCACACCCCCGCCGCCTGGACCGGCGTCGTCATCTCCTTCGTCGGTTTCGCCATCGCGGGTGTCGCGATGATCCTGCCGTCGGTGCTGCTCACCTGCGCCGGCCTGGCGGTCGTCCTGGCCGGCGGTGTGGTCGGCAAGATCATGTCGATGGCCGGCATGGGCCAGCAGCCGAGCACCAACGTCTACAAGTCGGTCGAGGAGCAGAACGCGGCCCG
Organism: Kitasatospora sp. NPDC086791; assembly: GCF_040685975.1. NCBI lineage: Bacteria > Bacillati > Actinomycetota > Actinomycetes > Kitasatosporales > Streptomycetaceae > Kitasatospora > Kitasatospora sp. NPDC086791. Next base: position 223,163 of record NZ_JBFBOC010000004.1, read on the forward strand.
CGAGGCCCGCGCCGCCGTCGCCGCCGCTGCCTGACGACCGGTTCTGCGCCGGACCGCCTCCCACCCGGGAGCGCCGCCGTCCGGCCCGCCTTTCGCACAACCGAACGGCGGGCGCGCCGCGCCCGCCGTTTCGTCGTACCCGGGCCCGGGCGCGGGCACAATCGGGGCGTGAACGCCGTCCCCACCACCTCCGCCCCGCCGCCCGTGCTGCGCCGGCTGGGCCCGCCGCTGGCCGCGCTGGCGGCGGTGGCCGTCCCCGCCGCGTACGTCGCCGTGGTGGACCCCAACAGCCCCGGGCACTACCCCGACTGCCCGTTCCTGACCGCCACCGGCTGGTGGTGCCCCGGCTGCGGGGGGCTGCGCTGCGTCCACGCGCTCAGCCACGGGGACCTCACCGGGGCCCTGCACGACAACGCCGTCGCCGTCCTGCTGTTCGGCGTGCTGGGGGTGCTCTGGCTGCGCTGGGCCTGGGCCGCGCTGACCGGCGGGCCGCCGCCCCGGGTCACCGTCGGGGTCCGGCGCTGGGCGCTGATCGCGCTGCTCGTGCTGGTGTTCACCATGGTGCGGAACTCGCCGGTCGGAGCCGGGCTGGCACCGCCGCTGGTCTGAGCGCCGGGTACGCCCCGGGCCGGGGTGGAGAAGCGGTGAAGTCGCAGTTGAGGGCCGCCGGAGCGGCGGTCCGGTCCGCGAGACGCGGGCCGGGCGGATGCGCCCGTGCTCCCGGGTGCCGATACCATCGAAGTGCCGGCGGGCCACTGCCCGCCCGGCTCTCGCTGGCCAACTGGCAGAAAAGATGGGGGCTCCTGAGTGAGTGTGCTCGACTCGATCATCGAAGGGGTCCGCGAGGACCTCGCCGAGCGGCAGGCCCTGGTCTCGCTGGACGCCCTGAAGGAGCGCGCGGCCAAGGTCCCCGAGGCCAAGGACGGCGTCGCCGCCCTCAAGGGCGACGGGGTCCGGGTGATCTGCGAGGTGAAGCGCTCCAGCCCCTCCAAGGGCGCCCTGGCCTCGATCGCCGACCCGGCCGCGCTGGCGCGCGACTACGCGGCCGGCGGTGCCGCCGCGATCAGCGTGCTGACGGAGCAGCGCCGCTTCGGCGGTTCGCTGGCCGACCTGGACGCCGTCCGGGCCGCGGTGGACACCCCGCTGCTGCGCAAGGACTTCATCGTCACCTCGTACCAGCTGTGGGAGGCCCGCGCGCACGGCGCCGACCTCGCGCTGCTGATCGTCGCGGCGCTCGACCAGCCGGCCCTGGAGTCGCTGATCGAGCGCGCCGGGTCGATCGGCCTCACCCCGCTGGTCGAGGTGCACGACGAGGAGGAGATCAAGCGCGCGGTGGACGCCGGGGCGCGGATCATCGGCGTCAACGCCCGCAACCTGAAGACCCTCGAAGTGGACCGCAACACCTTCGAGAACGTCGCCCACGCCATCCCGGACGGCATCGTCAAGATCGCCGAGTCCGGTGTGCGCGGCCCGCTGGACGTGATCAACTACGCCAACCTCGGCGCCGACGCGGTGCTGGTCGGCGAGTCCCTGGTGACCGGCAAGGACCCGCGTGCCGCGGTCGCCGACCTGGTCGCCGCCGGGGCCCACCCCGCCGTCCGGCACAAGGACTGACCCCGCCCGATGAAGATCGCCGCCCGACTCGCCCCCGGTTGCCGCCCGCGCGGCTGCCGCGCTCCCGCACGCCGGGTGCTGGGGCGTCGGGTGCGGTACGTGATCGGCTGCGAGCCCGGGCAGGTGCCCGGACGGCGATGGCGCGTGACGCGCGGCTGAGACCGGCGGGACCGCCGAGCGCGGCGGATCGCCGGGGAAGGCCGAACAGACGTCACTGTCGTCCACCTCCCCAAGGGAAACCACATGTCCGAGAAGGACTACCTGCCCGGTGCCCAGGTGCCGGACGCGCGCGGATACTTCGGCGCGTACGGCGGCCGCTTCATCCCCGAGGCGCTGGTCGCCGCGGTCGAGCAGGTCGCCGAGGAGTACGAGAAGGCCAAGGCCGACCCTGCCTTCGCCGCCGAGCTCGACGCGCTGCTCAAGGACTACACCGGGCGCCCGAGCCCGCTGACCGACGTGCGCCGCTTCTCCGCCGAGGCGGGCGGCGCGCGCGTCCTGCTCAAGCGCGAGGACCTCAACCACACCGGCTCGCACAAGATCAACAACGTGCTGGGCCAGGCCCTGCTCACCAGGCGGATGGGCAAGACCCGGATCATCGCCGAGACCGGCGCCGGCCAGCACGGCGTGGCCACCGCCACCGCCTGCGCGCTGTTCGGCTTCGACTGCACCATCTACATGGGCGAGGTCGACACCCAGCGCCAGGCGCTGAACGTCGCCCGGATGCGGATGCTCGGCGCCGAGGTGATCGCCGTCACCTCCGGCAGCCGGACCCTGAAGGACGCCATCAACGAGGCGTTCCGCGACTGGGTCGCCAACGTGGACTCCACCCACTACCTGTTCGGCACCGTCGCCGGGCCGCACCCGTTCCCGATGATGGTCCGTGACTTCCACCGGATCATCGGCGTCGAGGCGCGGCAGCAGGTCCTCGACCGGACCGGGCGGCTGCCCGACGCCGTCGTCGCCTGCGTCGGCGGCGGCTCCAACGCGATGGGGATCTTCCACGAGTTCATCCCGGACGCCGGCGTGCGCCTGATCGGCTGCGAGGCGGCCGGCGAGGGCGCCGAGACGCCCCGGCACGCGGCGACGCTGACCAAGGGCGACCCGGGGGTGCTGCACGGCTCCCGGACGTACGTCCTGCAGGACGAGGACGGGCAGACGATCGAGTCGCACTCGATCTCGGCGGGCCTCGACTACCCGGGCGTCGGCCCCGAGCACGCCTGGCTGAAGGACACCGGACGGGCCGAGTACCGGCCGGTCACCGACGACGCCGCGATGCAGGCGCTGCGGCTGCTGTCCCGCACCGAGGGCATCATCCCGGCCATCGAGAGCGCCCACGCGCTCGCCGGGGCCCTGGAGCTCGGCCGCGAACTCGGGCCGGAGGCCACCATCCTGGTCTCGCTCTCCGGGCGCGGCGACAAGGACATGCACACCGCCGCCGAGTACTTCGGCCTGTACGACGAGCCGGGGGCCGGCTCCGCCGGTGGCACCGGGACCGGCACCGGCACCGCCCAGGGGGGTAAGTGATCATGGCTTCGAAGCTGAGCGGGATCCTGGCGGCGGCCAGGGCCGAGGACCGCGCCGCGCTGATCGGCTACCTGCCGGCCGGCTTCCCGACCGTCGACGGCGGGGTGCGGGCGATCAACGCGCTGATCGAGGGCGGCTGCGACGTGGTCGAGGTCGGTCTGCCGCACTCCGACCCGGTGCTGGACGGCGCCGTCATCCAGACCGCCGACGACATCGCGCTGCGCGGCGGCGTGCGGATCAAGGACGTGCTGCGCACCGTCCAGGAGGTCGCGTCCGCGCACCCCGGGGCGGCGGTGCTGGTCATGACGTACTGGAACCCGGTCGACCGCTACGGCGTGGCGCGGTTCGCGGCCGACCTGGCGGCCGCGGGCGGGGCCGGCTGCATCCTGCCGGACCTGCCGGTGGAGGAGTCCGAGGAGTGGCGCAAGGCGGCGGACGCGCACGGGCTGGACACCGTGTTCGTGGTCGCCCCCAGCAGCAAGGACGCGCGGCTGGCGGAGGTCACGGCGGCGGGCAGCGGGTTCGTGTACGCGGCGGCGGTGATGGGGGTGACCGGTACCCGGTCGGCCGTCGGGTCGCTGGCCGAGGACCTGGTCGCGCGCACCCGGGCCACCACGGACCTGCCGGTCTGCGTGGGGCTGGGGGTCTCCGACGCCCGGCAGGCGGCCGAGGTCGCGCGGTTCGCGGACGGGGTGATCGTGGGGTCGGCGTTCGTGAAGCGGATCCTGGAGGCCGGTGCGGACGAGACGGCGGCGCTGGACGCGGTGCGGGCGTTGGCGGGGGAGTTGGCGGGGGGCGTGCGGAGGCGCTGACGCGCGGTAGGAACGGGGTTCATCGGCGGCCCGCCACCTCCTCTTCGGGGGGTGGCGGGCTGTTGGCTCTCCGGGGGTGGGCGCTTCGGGGTGGGTGGGGGTGCGTGGGCGTGTTGACCCGGGGGTGGCCCCGTACGGGTGAAGCGGGGTGGCGACACGCATCAGTGGGGGTTGACCGGCGTTGAGTGGAGGGACGTCTGCACGGATGTGTCGGGTGCGTGGGTGGCGGGGCGAGGGAAAGGGGTGAGCCGGTGCGGGGTCTTCATCGGGCCGTTCTGTTGCGGGCGGCGGCTGCCGCGCTGGCGTTGGGGGCCGCGGTCGGGGCGCACGCGGAGGTGGGGCAGGCGTTGGCCAGGCGGGGGGCGGAGCGGGCGGAACGGGAGGCGGTGGCCTGTGCCGAGGCGGCGCGGTGGGACGCCGCCGAGCGGGGGGAGCGCGGGTACCGGGAGTTGTTCGATCCGGGGCGGTTGCCGGGGTGTCACTGACGTACGGGTGTTCGGTGGATTCGGACGGAACGTCACTCTTCCGGCTTAAATGCTGAATGTGGAGGAACCGGCCTTCGTTCCTCGCGGTTCGTCAGGGAGTGAACGAGTATCCCGAGGGGGGTTCCCTGATGGCCGGCCCGGCAGCGCAGCCCGGTGATCCGGCGCCCGTGCCGGCGGCGCGGCGGCCGGTGCCGGGCTGGAGCGAGTGGGTCGGGACGGCCGCGCGGCTCGGCCTCGCGGTGGTGTGGGGGTGGGCCGGGCTGGCCAAGATCGCCGACCCGGCGGAGGCCGCCCAGGCCGTCCGTGCCTACGAGATCCTGCCCGAGGGCCTGGTCAAGCCGATCGGCTACGGCCTGCCCTTCCTGGAGCTGGCGCTCGCGCTGCTGCTGTTGATCGGGCTCGGCGTCCGGCTGGCCGCCGGGATCTCCGCGCTGCTGCTGCTCGCCTTCATCGCCGGGATCACCTCCGCCTGGGCGCGCGGCATCTCGATCGACTGCGGCTGCTTCGGCGGCGGCGGGCACATCGACGAGTCCCAGACGAAGTACCTGCAGGAGATCCTGCGCGACACCGGGTTCCTGCTGCTGGCCGGGTGGCTGCTGTGGCGGCCCCGGACCCGGTTCTCGGTGGACGGCTGGCTGGCCGGCTGACCTTCCGGCCCCGCCGGACCCCGTTCCCCGCACCCCCGTCGTTTCCCCGCACCCCCGTCCCCGCACACGACGAAGGCCCCCGACCGTGGATGTCAAGGCAATGAGCGAGAAGAACCGAGAAGGCAAGCGCACCGCCCGCGAGCGGATGCAGGAGCAGCGGGCGGCCGAGGAGTCCGCCGCCAAGCGCAGGAAGAAGCTGATCGTGGGCGGTGCCGCGCTCGCGGTGATCGCCGCCGCCGTGGTCACCGGCGTCGTGGTGCAGAACCAGCGCTCCAAGCCGGAGACCCCGGCCGCCGCCCCGGCCGGGACGATCGGTGACAAGAACCTGGTCATCCCGGTCGGCGCGGGCAACGCGCCCTCCGTCCTCACCGTCTACGAGGACCCGCGCTGCCCCGCCTGCGGCATCTTCGAGCGGGAGTTCTCCGCGACGGTCGACCAGCTGGAGGACGCCGGCAAGATCTACACCAACTACCACATCGTGTCCTTCATCGACCGGGCCGTGCCGGGCAAGGGCTCCAAGACCGCCGCCAACGCGCTGGCCTGCGCCCAGGACGCCGGGCACTTCCGGGACTACCACGACGTGCTGTACCGCAACCAGCCGGAGGAGACCAACGACGCCTTCGGCAACAAGGCCGTCCTCCTCAACCTGGCGAAGCAGGTCAACGGCCTGGACACCCCCGAGTTCCAGGCCTGCGTCAACGACAACAAGTACGGCGGCTGGGTGTCCTCGGTGCAGCAGGACTTCGACAAGTCCAGCTACAAGTCCACCCCGACCGTGCTGCTCAACGGTCAGCCGGTCTACCCGAAGAACGGCAGCGAGGAGATCACCCCGGAGAACCTGGTGAAGTGGGTGGACGCCGCGAACCAGGGCAAGCAGCTGGGTACGGCGGGCTCGCACGGGCAGACCCCGGCCCCGACCAGCGCCGCTTCGGAGGCCAACAACCCGTCGCCGAGCGCCGGCTGAGCCCCGTACCCGGCCGCGGGCCGGCCGCCGCACCCTCCCCGTCCGGAGGGCCCGGCGGCCGGCCCGCGGCCGTTGTTGTTCGGTTTCTGTGACCCCTGGGGTGTCCGACCCGGGCCGTCGACCCTGTAGCGTCGGAACCGCCATGGATATCGCCTACATTCCCAGCCCGTCGCGGGGCGTCCTGTACCTCGGACCGGTCCCGCTGCGCGCCTACGCCTTCTGCATCATCCTCGGTGTCGTCGTCGCCGTCTGGCTCGGCAGCAAGCGCTGGGTCGCCCGGGGCGGTGCCAAGCACACGGTCGGTGACATCGCCGTGTGGGCCGTGCCGTTCGGCCTGGTCGGCGGCCGCCTGTACCACGTGATCACCGACCACCAGCTGTACTTCGCCGAGGGCCGGAACCCCTGGAACGCCTTCAAGATCTGGGAGGGCGGCCTCGGGATCTGGGGCGCGATCGCGCTGGGCGCGGTCGGCGCCTGGATCGGAGCCCGCCGCCGGGGCGTGCCGCTGCCCGCGTACGCCGACGCCATCGCGCCGGGCATCGCGCTCGCGCAGGCCCTGGGCCGCTGGGGCAACTACTTCAACCAGGAGCTGTACGGGCGGGCGACCACCCTGCCGTGGGGCCTGGAGATCGACAAGACGCTGCCGAACGGCGAGATCGTGAAGGGCGTCTACCACCCGACCTTCCTGTACGAGTCGATCTGGTGCGTGCTGGTCGCCCTGCTGGTGATCTGGGCGGACCGCCGGTTCACCCTCGGCCACGGCCGGGCGTTCGCGCTGTACGTGGCCGCGTACACGGTGGGCCGGTTCTGGACCGAGTGGCTGCGGATCGACGAGGCGCACGTCTACTTCGGCCTGCGGCTGAACGACTGGACGTCGATCGTCGTGTTCCTGGGCGCGGTGGCGTACCTGGTGATCGTCGGCAAGAAGCGGCCCGGCCGGGAGGACCCGGCGAGCATCGATCCGGCCGCGCACCTGGAGGCCGAGGGTGCGGCCGAGGGCGGAGAGGGCGAGGCCGAGGGCAAGGCCGGTCTCAAGGTCGACGGCGGGAGCACGAGCAAGGGCGAGGGCGCGGCCGGGAAGGAATCGTCGCGGTCCGTGGACGAAGTGCCGGCCGCCGAAACCGTCGCCGTGGCCGCCGAGAAGAGCGGCAAGGACGCCAAGAACCCGATCTGACCAGGGACGTCCCCCCGGCTGAGGCCACCCTTCGCGAGGTTTGCGAAGGGTGGCCTCAACTGTGTTCGGACAGCCTTACTTTGCTGGAAATGCCCAGGTCAGACGGGCTACGTTCAGGGCTGACGAACGACGACGGAGGGGAAGAGACGATGAGTGCGAGCACCCTGGAGCCCGAGGCCGGACACCAGCCCCGGATACCCGCGGCCGGTCACCACCGGGACGTCAACGGGGGCTGGCTGCGCCCGGCCGTGTTCGGCGCGGTGGACGGGCTGGTGTCCAACTTCGCGCTGATGACCGGTGTGGTCGGCGGCGCGGTGTCGAACGGCACGGTGATCCTGACCGGGCTGGCGGGCCTGGCGGCCGGCGCCTGCTCGATGGCGGCGGGGGAGTACACCTCGGTGGCCTCGCAGCGGGAGCTGGTGCAGGCCGAGATCGAGGCCGAGCGGCTGGAGCTGAGCCGCAACCCGCACGGCGAGCTGGCCGAGCTGGCCCAGCTGTACGTGTCGCGCGGGGTGGACCCGGAGCTGGCCCACGAGGTGGCCCGGCAGCTGTCCGCCGACCCGGAGCTGGCCCTGGAGGTGCACGCCCGCGAGGAGCTGGGCATCGACCCCACGGACCTGCCCTCGCCGCTGGTCGCGGCCGGGTCGTCGTTCCTGTGCTTCGCGCTCGGCGCGCTGCTGCCGCTGCTGCCGTACCTGCTGGGCGCGACCTCGTTGCTGCCCGCCCTGGTGCTGTCGGCGGCCGGGCTGTTCCTGTGCGGCGCGGTGGTGGCCCGGGTGACGGCGCGCAGCTGGTGGTTCAGCGGGCTGCGGCAGCTGGTGCTCGGCGGGGCGGCGGCCGGGGTGACCTTCCTGCTCGGCCGGCTGATCGGCGGACACGTGGGGTGACGCCCGGGCGGTCCCCGGTGAGCTCCGGATGACCCGGAACTCTGCATGATTATGCTGGGCAGTGCGTGACGTTTCACACATGGGCGTCGCGTCACGCCTGGCCTAGTCTCACCATCCGGGCCCCGATGCCGCGGATTCGCATCCTCGGGCGGGCTCCCGGGATGGAATCACAGGCGGCCATGATCGGCTTCTGTAGCGCCCCGGTTTCACCCCTGTTTCAGGCGGTGGACGGTTGGGCACAATCGTCGGGACGCGCACTGTGGCGCGTCCATCCCCCCACACCCCCTGACCTGCGACTCGTCCCGCCATGTGGACGGGATATTCCGCTTCTCGGGATCCTGGGCATCATGTAACTTGCACGACATCGCACCATCGCATCAGGGCCAACGTCGTCCCTACTTGCACCAACTTGCCGAAAGACGACGACGGGAGAGCCGATGCTGTCTGCATCCATGCACTCCGCCAACGAGCCGCAGGCCGCCCGCCGGCCGTACGCGCTCGTGCCGGATGCGCGACCTGCTGCTCAGGGCCTGTACGACCCGCGAAACGAGCACGACGCCTGTGGCGTCGGTTTCGTCGCCACGCTGACCGGCATCGCCGACCACACCATCGTCGAGCAGGCGCTGAACGTCCTGCGCAACCTGGAGCACCGCGGCGCCACCGGCGCCGAGCCGGACTCCGGTGACGGCGCGGGCATCCTGACCCAGATCCCGGACGCCTTCCTGCGCGGCAAGGCCGGGTTCGAGCTCCCGGCGGCCGGCTCCTACGCCGTCGGCATCGCCTTCCTGCCGGACGAGGACGAGGCGGACGCCGCCGCCGTCGCGAAGATCGAGGCGATCGCGGCCGAGGAGGACCTCACCGTCCTCGGCTGGCGCGACGTCCCGGTCACCCCCGACCTGCTCGGCTCCACCGCGCGCAGCGTGATGCCGCGCTTCCGCCAGCTGTTCCTGAGCAAGGACGGCCTGGCCGGCATCGCGCTGGACCGGATCGCCTTCGTGGTCCGCAAGCGGGCCGAGCGCGAGGCCGGGGTCTACTTCCCGTCGCTGTCCGCGCGCACCATCGTCTACAAGGGCATGCTGACCACCGGCCAGCTGGAGCCCTTCTTCCCCGACCTGTCGGACCGCAGCTACGCGTCCGTGATCGGCCTGGTGCACTCGCGGTTCTCCACCAACACCTTCCCGAGCTGGCCGCTCGCCCACCCGTACCGCTTCGTCGCCCACAACGGCGAGATCAACACGGTCAAGGGCAACCGCAACTGGATGCGCGCCCGCGAGTCCCAGCTCGTCACCGACCTGATCCCGGCCAACAAGAACGGGAAGGGCCTGGAGCGGATCTTCCCGATCTGCACCCCCGACCACTCCGACTCCGCCTCCTTCGACGAGGTCCTGGAGCTGCTCCACCTCGGCGGCCGCTCGCTGCCGCACTCGGTGCTGATGATGATCCCGGAGGCCTGGGAGAACCACGCCACCATGGACCCGGCCCGCCGCGCCTTCTACCAGTACCACTCCAACCTCATGGAGCCCTGGGACGGCCCGGCCTGCGTCACCTTCACCGACGGCACCCAGATCGGCGCCGTGCTCGACCGCAACGGCCTGCGCCCGGCCCGCTACTGGATCACCGAGGACGGCCTGGTCGTCCTCTCCTCCGAGGTCGGCGTGCTCGACATCGACCAGGAGAAGGTCGCCACGAAGGGCCGCCTGCAGCCCGGCCGGATGTTCCTGATCGACACCGCCGAAGGCCGCATCGTCGAGGACGAGGAGATCAAGTCCGCCCTCGCCGCCGAGCACCCCTACGAGGAGTGGGTCGGCGCCGGCCAGATCCAGCTCGCCAAGCTGCCCGAGCGCGAGCACATCGCGCACACCCACGCCTCCGTCACCCGCCGCCAGCAGACCTTCGGCTACACCGAGGAGGAGCTGCGCGTCATCCTCGCGCCGATGGCCCGCACCGGCGCCGAGGCACTCGGCTCGATGGGCACCGACTCGCCGATCGCCGCGCTGAGCGAGAAGCCCCGGCTGCTGTTCGACTACTTCGTGCAGCTCTTCGCGCAGGTCACCAACCCGCCGCTGGACGCCATCCGCGAGGAGCTCGTCACCTCGCTGCTCTCCAACCTCGGCCCCGAGGGCAACCTGCTGGCCGCCGAGTCCGCCGCCTGCCGCTCGGTCGGCATCACCTTCCCGGTGATCGACAACGACGAGCTGGCCAAGCTCGTCCACATCAACGCCGACGGCGACCAGCCCGGCCTCAAGGCCGTCACGCTCTCCGGCCTCTACAAGGTCGCCAGCGGCGGCGAGGGCCTGGCCTCCCGGCTCGCCGCGATCGCCGCCGAGGCCGACGCCGCGATCGCCGACGGCGCCCGGATCATCGTGCTCTCCGACCGGCACTCCGACGCCGAGCACGCCCCGATCCCCTCGCTGCTGCTCACCTCCGCGATCCACCACCACCTCATCCGCACCAAGCAGCGCACCCAGGTGTCGCTGCTGGTCGAGGCCGGTGACGTCCGCGAGGTGCACCACGTCGCGCTGCTGATCGGCTACGGCGCCGGCGCGGTCAACCCGTACCTGGCCATGGAGTCGGTCGAGGACCTGGTCGCCCAGGGCGTCTTCATCGAGGGCGTCGAGCCCGAGAAGGCCATCAAGAACCTGATCAAGGCGCTCGGCAAGGGCGTGCTCAAGGTCATGTCCAAGATGGGCATCTCCACCGTCGCCTCCTACCGCGGCGCCCAGGTCTTCGAGGCCATCGGCCTCTCCCAGGACCTGGTCGACGGCTACTTCGCCGGCACCACCACCAAGCTCGGCGGCATCGGCCTGGACGAGATCGCCCGCGAGACCGCCGCCCGGCACACCAAGGCCTACCCGGCCTCCGGCATCCCCGCCGCGCACCGCGCGCTGGAGATCGGCGGCGAGTACCAGTGGCGCCGCGAGGGCGAGCCGCACCTGTTCGACCCGGACACCGTCTTCCGGCTGCAGCACTCCACCCGCAACCGCCGGTACGACATCTTCAAGCAGTACACGGACCGGGTGAACGAGCAGTCCGCCCGCCTGATGACGCTGCGCGGCCTCTTCCAGCTGGACGGCCTCGGCCGCGAGCCGATCCCGGTCGACGAGGTCGAGCCGGTCACCGAGATCGTCAAGCGCTTCTCCACCGGCGCCATGTCGTACGGCTCGATCTCCCGCGAGGCGCACGAGACCCTCGCCATCGCGATGAACCGCCTCGGCGGCAAGTCCAACACCGGCGAGGGCGGCGAGGACCCGGACCGCCTGTACGACCCGGAGCGCCGCTCGGCGATCAAGCAGGTCGCCTCCGGTCGCTTCGGCGTCACCTCCGAGTACCTGGTCAACGCCGACGACATCCAGATCAAGATGGCCCAGGGCGCCAAGCCCGGCGAGGGCGGCCAGCTGCCCGGCCACAAGGTCTACCCGTGGGTCGCCAAGACCCGGCACTCCACCCCGGGCGTCGGCCTGATCTCGCCGCCGCCGCACCACGACATCTACTCCATCGAGGACCTGGCCCAGCTGATCCACGACCTCAAGAACGCCAACCCGGCAGCCCGCATCCACGTGAAGCTGGTGTCCGAGGTCGGCGTCGGGACGGTCGCCGCGGGCGTCTCCAAGGCGCACGCGGACGTGGTGCTGGTCTCCGGGCACGACGGCGGCACCGGTGCCTCGCCGCTCACCTCGCTCAAGCACGCCGGCGGCCCCTGGGAGCTCGGCCTCGCCGAGACCCAGCAGACCCTGCTGCTCAACGGCCTGCGCGACCGGATCGTGGTGCAGACCGACGGCCAGCTGAAGACCGGCCGCGACGTCGTCATCGCCGCGCTGCTCGGCGCCGAGGAGTTCGGCTTCGCCACTGCCCCGCTGGTCGTCTCCGGCTGCATCATGATGCGCGTCTGCCACCTGGACACCTGCCCGGTCGGCGTCGCCACCCAGAACCCGGTGCTGCGCGAGCGGTTCTCCGGCAAGCCCGAATTCGTCGTCAACTTCTTCGAGTTCATCGCCGAGGAGGTCCGGGAGATCCTGGCCTCGCTGGGCTTCCGCTCGATCGAGGAGGCGGTCGGCCGCGCCGAGCACATCAACGCCCGGGCCGCGATCGACCACTGGAAGGCCGCCGGGCTCGACCTCGCCCCGCTCTTCCACGTGCCGGCGCTGCCCGAGGGCGCGGCCCGCCACCGCACCACCACCCAGGACCACGCGCTCGACAAGGCCCTGGACAACCAGCTGATCGCGCTCGCCGAGGACGCCCTGGAGCGCGGCGACGCCGTCCGGATCGAGCTGCCGATCCGCAACGTCAACCGCACCGTGGGCACCATGCTCGGCCACGAGGTGACCAAGCGGTACCGCGGCGAGGGCCTGCCGGAGGGGACCATCGACGTCACCTTCACCGGCTCCGCCGGGCAGTCCTTCGGCGCCTTCGTCCCCCGCGGCGTCACGCTGCGGCTCGAAGGCGACGCCAACGACTACGTCGGCAAGGGCCTCTCCGGCGGCGTGGTGATCGTCCGCCCGGCCCGCGAGGCCGCCGCCATCGGCAACGACGCCCAGAACCACGTCATCGCCGGCAACACCATCGGCTACGGCGCCACCAGCGGCCGGATCCACCTGCGCGGCAAGGCCGGCGAGCGCTTCGCCGTCCGCAACTCCGGCGCCACCCTGGTCGTCGAAGGCGTCGGCGACCACGGCCTGGAGTACATGACCGGCGGCCGGGTCGTCGTCCTCGGCGAGACCGGGCGCAACCTCGCGGCCGGCATGTCCGGCGGCATCGCGTACGTCCTCGACCTGCGCCCCGCCAACGTCAACGACGGCATGGTGGGCATCGAGGCCCCCACCGCCGACGACCGCGAGTGGCTGCGCGAGACCGTCCAGCAGCACTACGAGGAGACCGGCTCCACCGTCGCCGCCGAACTCCTGGCCGACTGGGGCAGCGGGGTCTCCCGCTTCTCCAAGATCATGCCGACCGACTACAAGGCAGTGCTCGCCGCCAAGGACGCCGCCGAGCGCGATGGCCTCTCCGAGGCCGAGACCACTCGCAAGATGATGGAGGCGGCACATGGCTGACCCCAAGGGCTTCCTGACCACGCCCAAGCAGCTGGCCGAGCGCCGTCCCGTGGACGTCCGTCTGCGGGACTGGAACGAGGTCTACGTCGAGCGCAGCCTCCTGCCGATCATCACCAAGCAGGCCGGCCGCTGCATGGACTGCGGCATCCCGTTCTGCCACAACGGCTGCCCGCTCGGGAACCTCATCCCCGAGTGGAACGACCTCGCCTACCGGGACGACTTCGTCGGCGCGATCGAGCGGCTGCACGCCACCAACAACTTCCCGGAGTTCACCGGGCGGCTCTGCCCGGCGCCCTGCGAGTCGGCCTGCGTGCTCGGCATCAACCAGGACGCGGTGACCATCAAGAACGTCGAGGTCACCATCATCGACAAGGCCTGGGACCGCGGCGGGGTCACTCCGCAGGTGCCCGAGCGGCTCTCCGGCAAGACCGTCGCCGTCGTCGGCTCCGGCCCGGCCGGCCTCGCCGCCGCCCAGCAGCTCACCCGCGCCGGACACACCGTCGTGGTCTACGAGCGGGCCGACCGCATCGGCGGACTGCTGCGCTACGGCATCCCCGAGTTCAAGATGGAGAAGCGCCACATCAACCGCCGCATCGAGCAGATGCGGGCGGAGGGCACCCGGTTCCGCACCGGCGTGCACGTCGGCGAGGACATCACCGGGCAGCAGCTGCGCGAGCGCTTCGACGCCGTCGTCGTCGCGGCCGGCGCCACCACCGCCCGCGACCTGCCGGTGCCCGGGCGCGAACTCAAGGGCGTCCACCAGGCCATGGAGTACCTGCCGCTGGCCAACAAGGTGCAGGAGGGCGACTTCGTCGAGTCGCCGATCAGCGCCAAGGGCAAGCACGTCGTGGTCATCGGCGGCGGCGACACCGGCGCGGACTGCGTCGGCACCGCCCACCGGCAGGGGGCCGCCTCGGTCACCCAGCTGGAGATCATGCCGCGGCCGAGCGAGGAGCGGCCCGGGCACCAGCCGTGGCCGACCATGCCGATGACGTACAAGGTCACCTCCGCCCACGAGGAGGGCGGCGAGCGGATCTACTCCGTCAACACCACCCGCTTCGCCGGCGACGAGGACGGCAACGTCCAGGAACTGCACCTCGTCGAGGTGGAGTTCAAGGACGGCCGGTTCGAGCCGGTGCCGGGCACCGAGCGGGCCATCCCGGCCCAGCTCGTCACCCTGGCCATGGGCTTCACCGGCACGGACGTGCGGAACGGGCTCGTCGAGCAGCTGGGAGCCGACCTCGACGCGCGGGGTAACATTGCCCGCGACGGCCGGTTCGCCACCAATGTCGATGGCGTGTACGTCTGCGGAGACGCCGGCCGGGGCCAGTCGCTGATCGTCTGGGCCATCGCGGAAGGCCGTTCGGCCGCCGCCGCGGTGGACGCGTACCTGGGCGGCAAGACCCCGCTTCCCGCCCCGATCCGACCCACGGACCGCCCCCTGGTGGTCTGACGGTCCGACCCCCCCCGAACCCCCGGCGCCGCATCGCCGGGAGCTCAACCCGCTGCCCCGTCAGAGTCGCCGGGCCAACGCGGTCTCCTGGCGCCTGCCCTCTTCCCCGACCAGTTGGAGGGCGGGCGCCGTCGCGTTCCCGGAGCCGGACCGGGAGAGGGGCGGAAGAGCGACGGAAGAGGGGCCGGAGAGGGGCCGGAGAGGGGGGAGCGACGAACCAGGGTGGTGTTCCCGGGTTTTCCCGCACGCTCGCGGGGGAGGCTCGCGAAGGAGGCGCCGCGGACGACGGACACGATGACCGTCCGTACACCGAGGAATGGCTCCCAGCGGAACCACAGGCTCCTCACAGCCACCGGAAAGCCTCCCGGGACGGGCTGTTGTTCGTCGGTGCCAAGTGGCAGACTTCCGCCGACGGCCGGGGGGCTGCGCGAGTGCGGAGGGTGACTTCGATGGGCACGACTCAGGCTGGCGGAGGCGCGACGGTACGGCGCCTGCTGCTCGGCACCCAGCTCCGCAAGCTCCGCGAGGCCAGAGGCGTCAGCCGGGAGGAGGCCGGATACTCGATCCGCGCCTCCGAATCCAAGATCAGCCGGATGGAACTCGGCCGGGTCGGCTTCAAGGAACGCGACGTCGCCGACCTGCTCACCCTCTACGGCGTCGACGCCGAACACGAACGCGCCACCGTCCTCGGACTGGTCCACGACGCCAACGCCAACTCCTGGTGGCACGAGTACGGCGACGTCCTGCCCGGCTGGTTCCAGAACTACCTCGGACTGGAAGAGGCCGCCGCCGAGATCCGCAGCTACGAGGTCCAGTTCGTCCACGGGCTGCTGCAGACCGCCGACTACGCCCGGGCCGTGGTCACCGCCGGCCGCCACGACCACGCCCCCGAGGAGATCGAGCGCCGGGTCGACGTACGCCTCCAGCGCCAGGCCGTCCTCACCGGCGAACGCGCGCCGCACCTGGTCGCCGTCCTGGACGAAGCCGCGCTGCGCCGCCCCTGGGGCGGGCCCGAGCTGATGCGCGGCCAGCTGGACCGGCTGCTGGAACTCGGCGAACTGCCCAACGTGCGGCTGCAGGTGCTGCCGTTCGGCAACGCCGGACTGTCGGCCGAGAGCGGCGCCTTCACGGTGCTCGGCTTCGCCGAACGGGAACTCTCCGACGTCGTCTACCTGGAACAGTTCACCACCGCGCTCTACCTCGACAAGCCCGCCGAGGTCGCCGAGTACCAGCAGGCGATGGACGACCTGGTCGCCGACAGCCTCGACCCGGCACGGACCCGCGACCTGCTGCACGCGGTGCGCCGGGAGCTGTGAGGCGCCAGGAGTCCTGATGCGGCAGGAGCCCTGAGGCGCCAGGAGCCGTCACACGCCAGGAGCCGTCATTCGTCAGTACGATGATGTCCCATCAGGTCGGTGCATGAGAGGGATCAGATGTCGTACTTCTCCGAGTTGGCGCTGCAGTACATCGACGGCGAGTGGTGCAGCGGCAGCGGCTCCTGGGACATCGTCGACGTCGACCCCTACACCGGCGACAAGCTCGCCACCATCACCGTCGCCACCACCGCCGAGGTCGACCGCGCCTACCGCGCCGCCGAGCGGGCCCAGAAGGAATGGGCCGCCACCAACCCCTACCGGCGCCGCCTGGTCTTCGAGCGCGCGCTGCGCCTGATCGAGGAGCGCGAGCCGGAGATCGTCACGGCGATCATGGCCGAACTCGGCGGCACCGCCCTGAAAGCGGGCTTCGAGCTCTCGCTGGTCAAGGACGTGCTGCGGGAGTGCCTGCACCTGTCCGTGGCCGCCGAGGGCCGGCTGCTGCCCTCGCCCGCCCCGGGCAAGGAGAACCGGCTCTACCGGCTGCCGGTCGGCGTCGTCGGCGTGATCAGCCCGTTCAACTTCCCGCTGTTCCTGGCGCTCAAGGCCGTCGCCCCGGCGCTCGCCCTCGGCAACGGCGTGGTGCTCAAGCCGCACCAGGAGACCCCGGTGGTCGGCGGCGGCCTGATCGCGAAGCTCTTCGAGGACGCCGGCCTGCCGCCCGGCCTGCTGAACGTCGTGATCACCGACATCGCCGAGATCGGCGACAGCTTCATCGAGCACCCGGTGCCCAAGGTGATCTCCTTCACCGGCTCCGACAAGGTCGGCCGGCACGTCGGCACCGTCGCCGCCGCCCACTTCAAGCGGTCGGTGCTGGAACTCGGCGGCAACAGCGCGCTGATCGTGCTGGACGACGCCGACCTCGACTACGCCGTGGACGCGGCGGTGTTCAGCCGCTTCGTCCACCAGGGCCAGGTCTGCATGTCCGCCAACCGCGTCCTGGTGGACCGCGCCGTCGAGGCCGAGTTCACCGAGAAGTTCGTCGCCAAGGTCGCCTCGCTCACCGTCGGCGACCCGCGGGACCCGGCCACCCACATCGGCCCGCTGATCAACCCCGTCCAGGCCGACGCCCTCTCCGCGCAGATCGACCAGGCGGTCGCCGCCGGGGCCACCGCACTGCTGCGCGGCACCACCACCGGCAGCCTGATGACGCCGACCGTGCTCACCGGCCTCCCCGAGGACGCGCCCATCCTGCGGCGCGAACTGTTCGGCCCGGTCGTGCTGCTGGTGCCCTTCGACGGCGAGGACGAGGCCGTCCGGATCGCCAACGACACGCCGTTCGGGCTCAGCGGCGCGGTGCACACGGCGGATGTCGAGCGCGGGGTGCGGCTCGCCCAGCGGATCGAGACCGGCATGATCCACGTCAACGGCGGGACCATCGCGGACGAGCCGGGGGTGCCGTTCGGCGGGGAGAAGAACTCCGGCGTCGGGCGGCTCAACGGGGAGTCCACGGTGGACGCCTTCACCACGCTGAAGTGGATCTCTGTGCAGCACGGGCGGGCGGCGTTCCCGTTCTGACCGGGGAGCCCGGGCGGGGCCCCTACGCGGCGCGGGCCTCCCGGCGGTAGCCGCCGGGGGCCTGGCCGAACTCCCGCTTGAACGCCTTCGCGAAGGCGTACTCCGAGCCGTAGCCGGTCTGCGCCGCCACCGAGGTCAGCGGCGCCTCCGACTCGCGCAGCAGCCGGGCCGCGGTGGTCATCCGCCAACGGGTCAGGTACGCCATCGGCGGCTCGCCCACCATCGTGGTGAAGCGGCGGGCGAACGCGGCCCGGGACAGGCCCGCCCGGTCCGCCAGCGACTCCACCGTCCACGGGGTGGCCGGCGTCTCGTGGATCGCCGCCAGGGCCGGGGCGACGGCGGCGTCCCGCAGTGCCGCCGCCCAGCCGGCGGCCGTCGCCACGGGCTGGTCCTCGAACCAGGCCCGCAGGATGTACAGCAGCAGCGAGTCGATCAGCGCCGGGACGATGCCGGTCGAGCCGATCCGCGGGTTCTCCAGCTCGGAGCCCAACAGCTGGACGGCGGCGGCCAGTTCGGGGTGGCGGCCGTGCCGGGTCGGCAGGTGGATCAGGGCCGGCAGCTGGCGGACCATCGGGTGCGGGCGGCCCTGGTCCAGGTGGTAGTTGCCGCACAGCAGGCTGGTGCGGGAGCCCTCGCCGCCCAGGGTGAGGGTGCCGATCGGCGAGCCGGTGTCCACCCGGCAGGCGTGGGAGTCCACCGGCGGGGTGTCCGGGTGGTCGGCGAGGACGTGGCCGCCGCCGTCCCGCAGGAAGACGATGTCGCCCGGGCTGAGCGGCACCGGCTCGTGCCGCTCGGAGCCGTCCCCGGTGCCCAGTGGGATCAGCCAGCAGGTGCCGTACAGCACCACGTGGAAGCCCGCGCCGAGCACCGGGGGCAGGCGCAGGGCCCAGGGGGCGCGGCCCTCGGTGCGGACGGACGACGGGTACGCCGTCCGCATCGAGCCCAGCGCCTCGGTCAGGATGTCCAACGCCGCTCCCCCTCCGGGTGTTTCGGTGGTGCCCAGTCCGTGGTGCCCAGTCGGTGGTGCTCAGCCGACGGTCAGGACGACCTTGCCCTGGACGGTACCGGAGGCCACCAGCTCGTGCGCCCGGCCGGCCTCGGCCAGCGGGAAGGTCCGCGCGACGTGCGGACGGATCCGGCCCTCGTCCACCAGGGCGGCGATCGCCTCCAGCGAGGCGTAGTCGGGCTCGACGCAGATCCCCGCGAAGCGGCGTCCGGCGGCCTCCACCGCGGCGGCCAGCTCCCGGTCGTGGTGCTCCATGATGCTCACCAGGACACCGCCGGGCTTCAGCACCTCCAGCGCGCGGGTGTTCTCGGAGGAGGAGTCGAAGACGACGTCGACGTCCGCGACCGCCTCGGTGTAGTCGGTGGTGCGGTAGTCGATGACCTCGTCCGCGCCGATCTCCTTGAGGAAGGCGTGCTTGGGCTCGCTCGCCAGCGCGATCACGTGCGCGCCGCGGGCCTTGGCGATCTGCACGGCGAAGTGGCCGACGCCGCCCGCCGCCCGGTGGATCAGCACCCGCTGACCCTCGGCGAGGCCCGCCGCGTCCACCAGGCCCTGCCAGGCGGTCAGCGCGGCCAGCGGCAGCGCGGCGGCCTGCTCGTGGTCGACCGAGGCGGGCTTGCGGGCCAGCTGGCGGGACGGCGCGGCCACGTACTCGGCGTAGGCGTTCGCGGCGCGCGGGAAGAACGGCATCCCGTACACCTCCTCGCCCACCCGGTACCGGGCGCCGGGCGCGGCCTCCTCGACCACCCCGGAGACGTCCCAGCCCACCGTGAACGGCGGCTCGCCGAGCAGCGGGAACAGGCCCGCCCGCACCGCCACGTCCACCGGGTTCACCCCGGCGGCCTTCACCCGCACCAGCACCTCGCCGCTCAGCAGCTCGGGGCGCGCCACCTCGGCGACCTCCAGGACCTCCGGCCCGCCGATCTCCCGCTGCACCACCGCACGCATCGCACTCACTCCCTGTACGGTCAACACCGGCCCCCCGTGGGGCCGTTCGTGATGCCTCAACGATAGGGAGGGCGGGCGAGCGGATGAATATCCTCCAGTCTTCGCCGGATGTCCGATCGTCTCGCCCGGCGAGCGGGTCAGCCGGGGTAGCGGACCAGACCGTCGGTGGCGAGCCCGAAGTCGAAGGGCGCGGGGATCGGCACCAGGTCGCCGAACGTGCCCGTCCACTGCCGGTGGTAGCCGGTGGCGGTCGGCTCGGAGTAGAGCGTGACGGCGCCGGTGCGCGGGTCGATCAGCAGGTAGAGCGGGATGTCCATCAGCGGGTAGTCGCGGACCTTGCCGACCAGGTCGTTCTCCGGGTTCGACGGGGAGACGATCTCCACCGCGATGGCGGCCTGCTCGGCGGGCACCTCGTTGCCGCCGGATTCGACGACGGAGAGCGGGATGTAGGTGAGGTCGGGATTGCGCAGCTTGCCGACGTTCGGGGAGGCGAGGTCGGTGTTCTCGCTCGGCATCAGCTCCGGGGGATGGTGCGCGTCGAACTGCCGCCGGACGAGCAGCAGGTTGCGCTGGTGGAGGACGGACGGGCCGGCCATCACGATGATCTCGTCGCCGGAGATCTCGACCTTCCACCCGGCCGGAGGCGTCAGGCTCCGCGCGTACGCCAGCAACCGTGCGTGGCGCTCGGGGATCCGGAATTCGCCCATGGCGCCATTCTTCCACCGCCCGGATGCGGCGAGGCGCCGCCGGGCGGACGGGCCCGGCGGCGCCTCGTTGGGGGGAGGGGTGCTGGTCAGAAGACCGGCTGGCCGGCGCGGACCAGGCGCCAGGAGTCGGTGAAGAAGTCGGCGGGGTCGATGACGCCCTTGGCCTTCACCCAGGCGATCATGGTGTTGCGGATCTCGTCCGAGTTCGACCAGACCAGCTTGGCGTTGGCCACGTGCGGGAAGTTGCCGCCGCCGTTGGCGCGGTAGTTGTTGACGGCCAGCACGAACTGGGCGGCGGGGTCGATCGGCTTGCCCTGGAAGGACAGGTTGACGATCCGCTTGCCCTTCGGCTGGGCGATGTCGATGTCGTAGCTCAGGCCGTACAGCGAGTCGTAGTTGTAGTCCGGGGTGGCCTCGGCACCGGTCAGGGCGTCCTTGTCGACCGGGGCGCCCACGGCGAGCTGGTTGTAGTACTTCGCCGAGAACTCCAGGTAGTCCTTGAGCTGGGCGCCCGTCAGGATGCGGGCCTCCAGGGTGTTCTCGTAGATGTAGAGGCCGGCGGCGTCGCGCAGCTTGACCTGGCCGGACGGGATCAGGGCGGTGCGGTTGAACGGGGCGGCCTGGGCGAGCACCGGGAGGTTGGCGTACTGCCCGCCCGCCAACGCGGTCTTGACGGCGTCGGCCTGGACCTTGCCGATCAGGTCGATGATCGGGGTGGCCTTGAAGCGGGCCTCGGCGATCGACAGCTCGATCTTGCTGGTGCCGATGTTCTGGTTGACGTACGCGACGACCTTCTTGTGCTGCTCGGTGAGCGCGTTGGTGATCTCCGGGTTCTCCGGCACGGTGTTGGAGTTCAGCACCCGCGAGGAGACCGAGGTGACCTTCCAGGCGCCGTCGGCGAACTCGACCTCGAAGTCGAAGCAGCTCAGGCGCTGGCCCCAGCAGAGCGGCTCGGAGAGCACGACCGTCTTGCCGGTCTTCTTGTTGACGATCAGGCGCTGCGGGACCTCCTTGTGGGTGTGGCCCACCAGCACCGCGTCGATGTCCGGGACGGTCGCCGCCATCTCGCCCGAGGCGTCCTCGGGCCAGGGCAGCTGGTCGCCGTAGGTGGTCGCCTCGTCGATGCCGGAGTGCGCCGAGACCACGATGACGTCGGCGCCCGCCGCCTTCATCCGGGGCACGTACTTGGCGGCGGTCTCCACGATGCCCGGGAAGATCATCTTGCCGCTGACGTTGGCCTTGTCCCAGATCGCGATGCCCGGGTTGGTGAGGCCGAGGATGCCGACCTTCAGCGACTTGCCCTCGCCGAGGTGCAGCTCCTTGATCACGTACGGCGGGAAGGCCGGCTTCTCGTTCTTCGCGTGCAGCGCGTTGGCGCCGAGCAGCGGGAACTCCAGCTGGTCCTCGAAGGCCTTCACGGTCGGGATGCCGTAGTTGAACTCGTGGTTGCCGAGCGCGGCGGCGTCGTACTGCATGAGGTTCATGGCGACGGCCATCGGGTGGTCCGGGACGGTGTCGCCGTCGGTGGCGATCGGCTCGATCCGGGCGTAGTAGTAGGTCAGCTGGGTGCCCTGGATGATGTCACCGGAGTCGATCAGCAGGCAGCGGTCCCAGCCCTTCTCCTCGCGCACCTGGTTGGCCAGCGTGGAGATCTTGGCGAGGCCGACCGCGTTGTGCGCCTTGTCGACGTACTCGGCGTCGGTGAAGTAGTCCCAGTTGAGCACCCGACCGTGCAGGTCGGTGGTGCCCATGACGGTGAAGGCCTGCTTGCGCGGCTTGCGCGGGCCCTTGGCGGCCGCCGTGCCCGGCTCGGCGGCCGCGGCGGAGGGGGCGGCGGCCACGGCGGCACCACTGGCCAGGGCGGCGCCGGCGGCGGTGGCGGCGGACCGGGTGACGAAGTCACGGCGGTTCAGGGGCATGGACGACTCTCCCGGGTGGGAACGACGGCGGATGGACCGTCAACTGGTGTACGTGAGTAGGTGTGCGTCACCGCGTCGACGCGCGTAGAGGGACGCGCGTAGAAGTGTGCCGTGCGGGCCGGGCCGCTGGATAGCCCCCGGACCTGTCCAAGAGGTGAGATCTTGGCGACTCGTTCGTGACCAATGCGGGCGGGGACGGGGGTGGTAGGGGCACAGGGGACGGCAGGGGGCGGGCCCGGGCCGGGTGCGACCCGCAGGCCCGAACCGGCCGGGCCTGCGGGTCAGGCCAGTTCGGCGGCCAGCAGGACCACCTCGCGGCCCAGTTCGGCCGCCGGGTCCGGGGCGTCCGCGCCCGCCCACGGCTGCCAGGTCCGCGCCCGCAGGTAGCCGGCCACCGCGAGCGGCAGCCGGTGCCGGACGATCCGCTCCGCCACCGGGCCGGGACCGGCCGCGCGCAGCGCCGTCAGCAGGTCGTCCACCCCGGCGGCGGGCGGCAGCGGCACGGTGTCCAGGTAGGCGGCCAGTGCCTCCAGTTCGGGGTCGGGCGGGGGCGTCGGCGCGGGTGCCGGCGCGGGTGCCGCTGGGGGCGTCGGCTGGGGGGCCGGCACCGGCACCGGCACCGGTTGCGGGACGGGCACCGACACCGGCTGCGACACCGACGGGGACTCCGGCAGCGGCACCGGGTCCGGGGCGCCGCCGTCCAGGCCAGCCGGGCCCCGCGAGCCCCCCGGCCGCTCGCCGGGCCAGCGGCCGGGGGCCACCAGCGCGCCCACCCCGTACAGGGCGGCCACCACCCCCGGCCACTGGTGCCCGCCGAGCCCTTGGTAGTGCAGCCCGACCCCGGCCGCGGCGCCCCCGATCCCGGCGATGTTCTTGGGCGAGTTCAGGTAGCGCAGCGCCCGCCGCCAGGGCCCGTCACTGGTAGCCACGGATCTCCTCGAACGCCCCGTCCAGCGACCCCGAGCCGTCGAACAGCTTGCCGCCGCTGAGGTCCGCGACCCCCTGCAACTGGGACACCGCGGCCTCGCCGAACCGGATCGGGAACACCGGGACCGACTTCTCCCAGGCCGGCAGCGCGTCGTGGAAGCGCTTGAAGTCACCGTCCGTCGCGCCGGAGTTGCTCTCCCCGTCCGTCATCAGCACGATCGACGTGAAGCGGTCGTCGTTCGCCGCCGCCTGCTGACGCTCGATCACCCGGTACGCCTCCTCCAGCGAGTCGTACAGCGCGGTGCCCCCCGAGGCCGACAGCGACTGCACGTCCGCGTCGATCGACGCCAGCTCCGCCTGCGGGCCCGGCTGGCTGCCGGACGGCGGCACCACGTGCGTCCTGGCCCACTTCACCGCGGAGGCGAAGGAGAGCAGGGTGACCTCCTCGCGGTTGCGGAACCGGCGCGCCCCGCGGGTGTCGTCCGCGCCGGTCAGCCGGCTCAGCGCGGTCTTCAGCGACGCGATCCGCGGACCCTCCATCGAGCCCGAGGTGTCCAGCACGTACACCGTCCGGGACGGGCGGCGCAGCTCGTTCTGGTACGAGGCCAGCAGGCCGTCCGCCACCGCCCGCGTTCCCGGGAAGGGCAGCTCGCGGCGGCGGTCCGTCGGCAGTCCGGCGGCCGGCGCCACACCCGCCGTCGCGGGGCGGCGCAGCGTCACCTCGGAGATGCGCTTCTGCACCTCGTCCTTGAGCAGGTACGAGGTCAGCCGCTGGAAGGCGTCGCGCTGGTCCGGCGCGGCGGAGGACAGCAGCGACAGCGGGTAGTCCGCCGACACCACGCCGTCCAGCGGACGCACCACCGTCAGCTGCTGCTGCGGCGGCAGCGTCCGGTTCAGCGACAGCAGCACCGACTCGTAGTTCACCAGCGCGCCCACCGAGCCCGACTCGGCCCGGGCGTACGCCTGGGCCAGCCAGCCGGAGGAGCCGGAGGTCAGCTTCTGACCGGTGAAGAACTGCTTCAGCCGGGGCGCCGCCTTCTGCACGTCCGCCTCGGCCAGGGCTCCGTCCGCCCCGGAGAACGCCGCGGCGACCGCCACCAGCGTGGAGAAGCCGGAGTTGGACCGCGACGGGTCGGCCATCCCGTACGCCAGCTTGCCGGCCGCGGCCGCGTCCCCGACCTGCGCCCAGGTCACCTTCGAGCCGTCCCCCCAGCCCAGTTCGCCGAGCACCGAGGGGCGCACGCCGATCGCCACCGGCGAGACCATCACCGGCGTCTCGGACAGCACCTTGGCCTTCCCGGCCGGGTCCAGCCGCAGGTACTGGTTCGACGGGAACCACACCGCGTCGTACTTGCCGTCGGCCCGGCCCGAGGAGACCGCGTCCGCGCCGTCCAGCGTGCCCGTCCAGGCGAACTGCACGGTCACCCCGGTGGCCTTCCTGGCGTCCTCCAACACCGGTGCCAGGTCCTGCAGTTCACTGCCGGCCAGGATGCGCAGCACCCCGGGCCGGGCGGTCTCCGCCGGCGGGTCCGACGGCCTCGGGCCGGGCTTGTCGCCGGAGGAGGTGCAGGCGGTCACCGCCGCCAGGACGGCCGCCAGGGCGACGGCGAGTCGGCTGCGGCGCTTCGTACGGAGGTTCACTTCGGGCTTCCACCCTTCGCGGCGGCGGTCAGCTTGAGCAGGTTGTCCAGCGAGGGCAGCGTCGCCTGCTTGAACCCGGAGTTGCGCAGGTCGTGCGCGAAGGGCGGCTTCTTGTCCTTCATCAGGTTCCAGAAGGCCTCCTGGTCGGCCTGCGGGCGCAGGCCGAACCGGGCCTCGAGGCCGCGCAGCACCGCGTCGTTCTCCAGCAGGTCGGCCAGCTTCCGGCCGCCCTCCGTCCGGGCCACCAGGGTGTGGTCCGACTGGATCGTGGTGTCCGGGTACATCACCACCATGTCCCCGGTGTCCTTGCCCCGCAGCGGCAGCGCGGCGGCCTGCGACTCGTACGCGAAGACCAGCGTGCCGACCCCGGCGAAGAAGTCGCGGAACGGCTCGTCGCTGCTGATCTTCTGCATGCCCTGGACGCCGTTCGAGGCGGCCAGCACGTCCCGGACGTTGTTGACGCCGGCGTCGTCCTGCACCACCTGGTTGCCGTTCGCCACGTACGAGAGCAGTGCCAGGTACATCGCGCCCGAGGACGAGGTCTCCGGGTCCGTGGTGGACACGAACAGCGGCCCGGCCAGCTCCGGGTGCTCGACGGTGCCCGCCAGGTCCTTCCACTTCTGGCCGGCCTTCAGCGCCGCCACGTACTTCTCCATCCGGAACGTCCAGACGCCCTTGGCGTCCACGTCCGCGAGCTGGTTCTGCTTCAGGACCTGCGCCGCCGACTCGTGCGTCACGATCACCAGCGGGGAGTAGAACGGCACCAGTGGAGAATCCGTCAGCTGCCAGTTGCGCTGGATCTCCCGGGCCGGCGCGGCGCTCGCCGGGAAGGCGAAGTCCAGCCCCTTGGTGTTCCTCGCCTGCTCGCTCATCGTCCAGGAGCCCGTCGAGTCCACCCGGACCTCCAGGCCCTGCTTCTTCAACTCCTGCTTGACCTCGGGGTTGTCGAAGAAGTCGCGCTTCTCCGACCCGATCAGGCCGGTGACCGTGGTCACCGATGGATCCTTCTCGTCACCGGGGATCAGCGCATAGGCGACCCAGCCCAACAGGGCCAGGGTCACCACCACCCCCAGAGTGCCGCCGCCGCGTCTCATGCCGAACGCCTCCCCCTCGTAAGCGACTTCGTCCGCGTCGTCCACATCGTCCGGGTGGTACCCCGGCACCTCCGGGTCGTCACCCGGGGGTGACGAGCGTCCCGCCGGGCTGGGAGCACCAAGGGAAGAGACGGTGAACGAAGGGTGAACACCCCTTCACGGAATCGCATCGGACCGGCCTGCGCGCGGGTGGCCCGGCCGGTACGGGAGGGGCTCGGAGGGCGCGCGGAGGGCGCGCGACGGGGGCCGCTCGCACACCGGTCCGAGCATGTGTCAGATTGTTCAACTCCCCTTATCGCAACGGTCATCCCGCAGTCCGGACCCGCCTCGTGGTTACGCGCCGGTAATGCCTAGTCTCAGCACTATGCGCCGAGCAAAAATCGTCTGTACCCTCGGGCCCGCCGCCGACTCGTACGACCAGATCAAGGCCCTGGTCGACGCCGGGATGGACATCGCCCGATTCAACCTCAGCCACGGCACGCACGCCGAACACGAGGAACGCTACCGTCGCGTCCGCAAGGCCGCCGACGAAACCGGCCGGAGCGTCGGCGTCCTCGCCGACCTTCAAGGCCCGAAGATCCGCCTCGACACCTTCGCCCACGGGCCGGTACTTCTCGAACGCGGCGACGAGTTCACCATCTCCACCGACGAGGGCGTCGTGGGGGACAAGGACACCTGCGGCACCACCTACGCCGGACTCGCGGGCGACGTCAGCCGCGGCGAGCGCATCCTCGTCGACGACGGCCGGGTCACCCTGGAGGTCGTCGACGTCGACGGCCCCCGGGTGCGGTGCCTCGTCATCGAAGGCGGCCTGGTCTCCGACCACAAGGGCCTCAACCTCCCCGGCGTCGCCGTCTCCGTCCCCGCACTCAGCGACAAGGACGTCGCCGACCTGCGGTGGGCGCTGCGCACCGGGGCCGACCTGATCGCGCTCTCCTTCGTCCGCAGCGGGCGCGACATCGAGGACGTCCACCGGATCATGGCCGAGGAGGGCCGGTACGTCCCGGTCATCGCCAAGATCGAGAAGCCGCAAGCGGTGGAGAACCTCGAATCCGTCGTCGACGCCTTCGACGGCATCATGGTGGCCCGCGGCGACCTGGGCGTGGAGATGCCCCTCGAACAGGTCCCGCTGGTCCAGAAGCAGGCCATCAAGCTGGCCCGGCGCAACGCCAAGCCGGTCATCGTCGCCACCCAGATGCTCGACTCGATGATCAACGCCTCCCGGCCGACCCGCGCCGAGGCCTCCGACGTCGCCAACGCGGTCCTCGACGGGACGGACGCGGTGATGCTCTCCGGGGAGACCTCGGTGGGCAAGTACCCGGTCGAGACGGTCAAGACCATGAGCCGGATCATCGAAGCCGCCGAGAACGACATCCTCGCCGCCGGCCTGCCCCCGCTGATCACCGGCAGCAAGCCGCGCACCCAGGGCGGCGCCGTCGCCCGCGCGGCCGCCGAGATCGGCGACTTCCTGCACGCCAAGTACCTCATCGCCTTCACCCAGTCCGGCGACACCGCCCGCCGGCTGACCCGCTACCGCTCGCCCATCCCGGTCCTCGCCTTCACCTACGAACCGGCCGTGCGCAGCCAACTCGCCCTCACCTGGGGCGTGGAGACCTTCCTCGGCCCGTTCGCCCCGACCACGGACCAGATGGTCGAACAGGTCGACGCGGCCCTGCTCTCACTGGGCCGCTGCCAGAAGGGCGACATCGTCGTCCTCACCGCCGGCTCACCCCCCGGCCTCGCCGGCTCCACCAACCTCGTCCGCGTCCACCACGTGGGCACCCTGGACGCCTGAGCGGACCTCCGGCGGCGCGGTCTCACCGAAGACCGCGCCGCCGTCAGTACTCGGGGCCGATGTGGGCGTCCATGAGGGCGACCGGGTCCTTGCGGGCGACGGAGATGTTGAAGCCACCATTGGACCGGGAGGCGTGCTTCCACCGGACGCCGACGGCGTCGAGGGTGGCGGTGAAGAGGCCGATGATGTCGGTCGAGGTGGTGGTGAAGAAGTGCCGCGGGTACTCGTAGCGCTTCTGGACGCCGGCCACCGTGCGGGTCGTCCAGTTGGTGATGCGGCAGCCGTCGGAGTGGACCAGCCCGCGCAGGAACTCCCAGGGGTGGGCGTCCACGATCTCCTGCTGCCAGGGCTCCAGGGCTATGGTGCGCTCGTGCTTCTTGCCGGGACCGTGCTGGGGGAACAGGCAGGTGAGGTGGTTCGAGTAGACCTTCACGTCGCGGCAGCCGGTCCGGCGGACCTGGCAGGGCGTGTTGTCGGGGAGAACCCGGCGAATGACCCGGTCGACGGATTCGATGATGCCGGGCCACTTCTCGTCGCAGGTGATCCGGAGGCTCTGGGTCCTGCGGTATTCGTTGGGCAGCAGTCCTGTGGTCCGTGCGTCAAAAGGGTGGGGGAATGGGATCGTTCTCGCCCGGATGAATGAAGATCGCCAAGCGCCAGGTATGCCTAACTGGCTTTGAAATCGAAGGAAAAGTACCCCGGGTGGGATTCGAACCCACGCTGTCGGCGGTTTGAGCGCCGTGCCTCTAACCACTGGGCTACCGGGGCACCGCAGATTCGAAGGTTGCCCCCCGACCCTGCTGAGTTCAAACATACCGTGTCTAGGTACCCTCGTGCATGCAGTACCCCGCCGGAACGAGGAGCCCCGTGAGCACCGCCGACGAGCAGGCACAGCCGCTTGAGACCGATACGCCCCAGATCACCCGGATCGTGATCGCCGAGGACGAGGCGCTGATCCGCCTCGACCTCAAGGAGATGCTCGAAGAGGAGGGGTACACCGTCGTCGGCGAAGCAGGCGACGGGGCGACGGCGGTGCAGCTGGTGGAGGAGCTGAAGCCGGACCTGGCGATCTTCGACGTGAAGATGCCGGTGCTGGACGGGCTGTCGGCCGCCGAGCAGATCCACGAGAAGCACCTGGCTCCGGTGCTGATGCTGACCGCGTTCTCGCAGCGGGAGCTGGTGGACCGGGCGCGGGACGCCGGGGCGATGGCGTACATCGTCAAGCCGTTCTCGAAGTCGGACCTGGTGCCGGCGATCGAGATGGCGGTGTCGCGGTACACCGAGATGCGGGCGCTGGAGAAGGAGATCGGCGATCTCACCCAGCGGCTGGAGACCCGGAAGCTGGTGGACCGGGCGAAGGGCGTGCTGCAGACCAAGTTCGGGCTGAACGAGCCGGCCGCGTTCCGGTGGATCCAGAAGACGTCGATGGACCGGCGGATGACGATGGCGGCGGTGGCCGAGGCGGTCATCGAGGAGGGCGAGGCCCAGGACCGCAAGAAGGCGGAGGAGGCCGCGTCCGAGTAGGACGGCGACGGAGGGCCCGGCAGATCGGATCTGCCGGGCCCTCCGTGCGTGCCGGGTCAGTCCTCGCCGAGGTAGGCCTTGCGGACGGACTCGTCGTGGAGGAGGTCCGGGCCCGTCCCGGAGAGGACGACGCGGCCGGTCTCCATGACGTAGCCGCGGTCGGACAGCGAGAGCGCCGCCTGGGCGTTCTGCTCGACCAGGAGGATGGTCGTGCCGCCGGCCTTGAGCTCGATGATGGTCGCCATGATCTTCTGCATCATCAGCGGCGAGAGGCCCATGGAGGGTTCGTCCAGCATGAGCAGCTTGGGCTGGGACATCAGCGCCCGGCCCATGGCGAGCATCTGTTGCTCGCCGCCGGAGAGGGTGCCGGCGGCCTGCTTGCGGCGTTCGCCGAGGATGGGGAACAGGCCGTAGGCGCGTTCGACGTCGGCGGCGATGCCGGCGGTGTCGGTGCGCAGGAAGGCGCCGAGGAGGAGGTTCTCCTCGATGGTCATGCGGGGGAAGATGTGCCGGC
Organism: Kitasatospora sp. NPDC086791; assembly: GCF_040685975.1. Lineage (NCBI taxonomy): Bacteria > Bacillati > Actinomycetota > Actinomycetes > Kitasatosporales > Streptomycetaceae > Kitasatospora > Kitasatospora sp. NPDC086791. The sequence continues at coordinate 252,737 of NZ_JBFBOC010000004.1, forward strand.
CTTCGGGGGAGTGGGCGAGGCCGAGCGAGACGATCTTGTGGGCGGGGACGGTGGAGAGGTCCTGGCCGTCGAAGGTGATGCGTCCGGCGGTGGGCTTGAGGAGGCCGGACAGGGTGCGCAGGGTGGTGGTCTTGCCGGCGCCGTTGGTGCCGATGAGGGTGGTGACCTCGCCCTGTTCGACGGTGAAGCTGATGCCCTTGACGGCTTCGATCTTGCCGTAGGCGACGCGGAGGTCCTCGACCTCGAGGAGTGCGGTCACTGGTCGGTCTCCGTAACGGTCTCCGGAACTTCCGGGGTGCTGTCTTCGCGCGGGGTGACCGCTGCGTCTTCGGGCGGGGTGGCCGCGGTGTCGTCGAGCGGGGCACCGAGGTAGGCGGTGATGACGCGCTCGTCGTTCTGGACGGTCTCGCGGTCGCCCTCGACGATCTTCTGGCCCTGGACGAGCACGGCGGTGCGGTCGCAGAGGTTGAAGATGAAGCGCATGTCGTGCTCGATGACGAGGATGGAGATGCCCTTGTCGCGGATGGCGAAGACGAGTTCCTCGGCGGCGCGGGTCTCCTGGGGGTTCATGCCGGCGGTGGGCTCGTCGAGGAGCAGCAGGCCGGGGTCGGAGGCGAGGGCGCGGGCGATCTCCAGCTTGCGCTGCTCGCCGTAGGGGAGGTTGCGGGCGAGGTGCTCGGCCTTGTCGGCGAGGCCGGTGAACTCCAGGAGTTCCATGGCCCTGGCGCGGCTCTCGGCTTCGGCGCGGTGGTAGCCGGGGCCGCGGAGGATGGCGGAGAAGATGCCTTCCTTGGTGCGGCTGTGGCGGCCGACGAGGACGTTCTCCAGGACGGTCATGTTGGCGAAGAGCCGGATGTTCTGGAAGGTGCGGGCGATGCCGGCCTGGGTGACCAGGTGGGGCTTGGGGGGCAGTTGGACGTCGCGGTAGCGGACGGTGCCCTCGGTGGGGACGTACAGGCCGGTGAGGCAGTTGAAGAAGGTGGTCTTGCCGGCGCCGTTGGGGCCGATGAGGCCGATGATCTCGCCCTCGCCGACGGTGAGGGAGACGTCGTTGACGGCGGTGAGGCCGCCGAAGCGCATGGTGACGCCGGTGACTTCGAGCAGGGGTGCGGCGGTGGTGGTCATCGGGTCGGTCACGCCCCTGCCTTGGTGAGTGCGGTCGGCTCGCCGGTGGGCTGGGCCGGGATGGCGGCCTCGTGGAACTCCAGCTGCCGGCGCCGGTTGGGGATGAGGCCCTCGGGGCGGACGCGCATCAGGATGATGAGGGCGGCGCCGAACGCCAGGAGCTGGTAGTCGGCGAGGAATTCGAGCTTCTTCGGGATGAGGAAGAGGAGGGTGGCGCCGGCCAGCGGGCCGCTGATGGTGCCCATGCCGCCGAGGATGACCGCGGCGAGCAGGAAGGCGGAGTTGGGCGGGAGGGCTTCGGCGAAGGTGTACTGGTCGGGGGTGACGGTGTAGCTGACGTGGGCCTGGACGGTGCCGGCGAGGCCGGCGAGGCAGGCGCCGAGGGCGAAGGCGAGGAGCTTGAGGCGGAAGCCGTTGATGCCCATGGCCTCGGCGGCGGTCTCGTCCTCGCGGATGGCGACCCAGGCGCGGCCGATGCGGGAGTTGCCGACCCGGGCGAAGATCAGCACGACCAGGGCGGTGACCAGCAGCATCAGCAGGTAGTAGTTGGAGAAGCGGCCGAGTTCGATGCCGGCGACGGTGTGGGTCTTGCCGAGGTCGAAGCCGAGGATCTCCAGGTCGGGGATCCGCGGGATGCCGTTGGAGCCGTTGGTGACCTTGGGGCCGGTGGTGCCGTTGAGGTTGAGCATGGTGATGCGGAAGATCTCGCCGAAGCCGAGGGTGACGATGGCGAGGTAGTCGCCGCGCAGCCGCAGGGTGGGGGCGCCGATCAGGACGCCGAAGACCATGGAGACGGCGGCGCCGGTGAGCATCGCGGCCCAGAACGGGAACTGGACGTGGATGGGCGAGGCGGGGGAGCCGGAGACCAGGGCGGCGGCGTAGGCGCCGACGCCGAGGAAGGCGACGTACCCGAGGTCGAGCAGGCCGGCCAGGCCGACGACGATGTTGAGGCCGAGGGCGACGGTGGCGAAGATCAGGATGTTGGTGGCGACCGAGGTGTACTGGTCGCTGTTCTGGGTGAAGGGGAAGCTGGCGGCGGCGGCGAAGGCGGCGCCGGTGGTGACCGGGCGGTGCTTGACGGTCAGCGCGCGCAGCCGGGCGATCAGGCCGGACTTGGCCAGGGCGGCGGCGGCGAGGGCGGCGAACAGCAGGAAGCCGGTGAAGAGTTCGCCGTACTCGGTGTCGATGCCGAAGGTGATCGTGAAGAGGCCGAGCCCGAAGGCGACGACGATGACCAGGACTTCGACCCAGGAGGGGAGCGCGCGCGGCGCGGGCAGCGGGCGCTCGGTCCGGCCGAGGCGCAGCCAGGTGTTGGCGAGGTGGCCGAGCTGGAGGAGGAGGACGGCGCCGGTGGCGATGGCCACGCCGCCGGCGAGGGCGGTCATGACGGGGGCGACGGGCTGGTCGCCGGGGATGGCGTGGGCGCCGAACCAGACCAGGGGGGCGGCCGGGACGAGCAGGAAGAGGCGCTTGTCGACGATCCGCAGCGGGACGGCGGTGCGGCGGTCGAGGGGGAGGCCGAGGGCGCCGAGGACGGTGATCAGGCCGCCGGCGGCGAGGACCCAGCCGCCGGGTTCGAGGTTGGCGAGGCCGCCGAGTTCGGTGGCGATCGAGCCGACGGAGTAGACGCCGATGGCGAGGGCTCCGGTGGCGGCGAACAGGACGGCGTTGTTGCTGCGGGCGGGGGCGGCCCAGCGCAGGCCGGGGACGCCCTGGGTGGCGAGCAGCAGGAGGAGGGTGAGGAGGCCGGCGGTGAGGGCGAGCCACTGGAGGCCGGCGGGGGAGCCGTAGTAGGTGAGGTCGCCGGGGTAGTCGGAGGTCCAGGTCCAGGACATGGCGGCGGAGGCGGCGGTGGCGAGCGCGCCGAGGCCGGTGAGGGCGGTGGCGGCGCGGGCCGGCAGGGGGATGACCGGGCTGGTCTCGGTGGTCGTGGTGGTCATGGTGGTCACGCCCTGTCCGCGACGCGCTCGCCGAGCAGGCCTTGGGGCCGGACGAGGAGCACGAGGATGAGGAGTACGAAGGCCCAGACGTCCTTCCAGGCGCCGCCTCCGAAGAGGTGCATGCCGGGCAGGTGCTGGATGTAGCCGGTGGCGAGGGCTTCGGCGAGGCCGAGGGCGAGGCCGCCGAGCATGGCGCCGTAGATGTTGCCGATGCCGCCGAGGACGGCGGCGGTGAAGGCCTTGAGGCCGAGGATGAAGCCCATCCGGAAGTCGACCTGGCCGCTGCGCAGGCCGTAGGCGACGGCGGCGACGGCGGCGAACGCGGCGCCGATGGCGAAGGCCATGACGATGATGCGGTCGGTGTCGATGCCCATCAGCTTGGCGGTGTCCGGGTCCTGGCTGGTGGCCTGCATGGCGCGGCCGGAGCGGGTGCGGGTGACGAACCAGCCGAGGGCGAGCATGCAGAGCGGGGCGGCGATGATCAGGAAGAGGTCGCTGCGCTGGATGGTGACGGAGCCGAGGCTGAAGGGGTCGCCGGGGATCTTGGGGAAGACCCGGGCCTTCTTGGCGTCGGGGTAGAAGGAGAAGACGAGCTGCTGGAGGAAGATGGACAGCCCGATCGCGGTGATCAGGGGGGCGAGCCGGGGTGCGTTGCGCAGGGGGCGGTAGGCGAACCGCTCTGCGGCGACGGCGGTGAGGGTGGAGACCAGGATGCCGGCGATCAGCATCAGCGGTAGGGCCAGCCAGAGGGTGGTGCCGCCGGGGAGGGCGAGGTAGGCGGTCAGGGCGCCGAAGCCGCCGACCATGACGATCTCGCCGTGGGCGAAGTTGATGAGCTGGACGATGCCGTAGACCATCGTGTAGCCGATCGCGACGAGCCCGTAGAGGGCGCCGAGGATCAGGCCGTTGGCCAGCTGCTGCGGTAGGTCGTGCACCGCTGGGCCTCCGTAGTGCGTTCGGGGGTGTCCGCGTGGGTGGTGGATGTGGGGGCGCGCGGGGGCACTCGTGGCGCCCCCGCGCGCTGTGGGTGGTTCGGGTGGTTCAGGTGGCCCGGGTGGTCCGGGTCACCCGGGGTGGTCCCGGGGTGGCCTGGGGTGGTCCCGGGTGGTCCGGGGCGGCCGGGGTCAGCCGTTGAAGGTGCCGGACTTCTCCACGGCCCACTTGCCGTCCTTGACGGTGTAGACGGTGAGCTGCTTGTTGGTGGTGTCGCCGAACTCGTCGAAGGAGACCTTGCCGGTCACGCCGTCGAAGGAGACCTTCTGGACGGCGTCACGGACGGCCTGGCGGGTGGGGACCTTGCCGTTGTTGTCCTTCACGGCCTGCTTGACGCCCTGGATGATGGCCCAGGCGCTGTCGTAGGAGTAACCGCCGTAGGTCTCGTAGGCGTCCTTGTAGCCGGCCGCCTTGTAGTCGGCGATGTACTTCTTGGCGGTGTCGAGGGTCTCGACGGGCAGGCCGACGGCGGTGGCGAAGTCGCCCTGGCTCTTGGGGTTGAGCTTGATGAAGTCGCCGCTCTGGATGCCGTCGCCGCCCATCAGCGGGATGGTGACGCCGGCCTCCTTGAGCTGGAGGGAGAGCGGGCCGGCGGCGGGGTACTCGCCGCCGTAGTAGACGGCGTCGGCGCCGGAGCTCTTGACCTTGGTGACGATGGCGGCGAAGTCGCGGTCGTCGGGGTTGACGTGCTCCTCGCCGGCGAGGGTGCCGCCGAGCTTGGTGAACTCGCCCTTGAAGGTGGCGGCGAGGCCGGCGCCGTAGGTCTTCTGGTCGTCGATCAGGAAGACCTTGGTCTTCTTGGCGTCGTTGTAGAGGAACTGGGCGGCGAACGGGCCCTGGACGGCGTCGGTGGTGGCGGTGCGGAAGTAGGACTTGAAGGGGCGCTTCTTCTCGCCGCTGGCCCACTTCTCGCCCTGGCTGAGGGCGACGCCGGTGTTGGCGGGGGAGATCTCGGTCAGGTTGGCGTCGTCGAAGATCTGCTGCATCGACTGCGCGACGCTGGAGTTGAGCGGGCCGACCACGCCGAGGACCTTGGGATCGCCGACCAGCTGGGTGGCGTTCTGCTGGCCGGGGGCGGGCTTGCCGGTGTCGTCGAGGCCCTTGATCTCGAACTTGACGCCCGGGACCTCGTTGGTCTCGTTGGCCTTCTTGACGGCGAGGTCCACGGAGTTGCGGATGCCCAGGCCGAGGGCGGAGAGGTCGCCGGTGAGCGGGGCGTCGACGCCGATGACGACGGTGGCGGAGGCGTTGTCCTTGCCGCCGGTGTCGCCGGACTTCGAACCGCGGGAGCCACAGGCGCTGAGGCTGAGGGCGCCGATCACGGCAATGCTCACGACAATTGCAGAACGGTGACGCACGAGGGTCCCCTTCGGTTCGGGAGGCGCCGCCAAAATGGCGGGAGCCGGAGTGCGCGGAGGGCCGGGCCCTTTCGGATGGCGCGGTGACTGGCCGTGACTCTAGATGCCGTTGGGCGGCTCGGGCAGTGCTGCGGGCATGCTGTGATTCTCTTGTTATGAGCACACGGAGCAGTTGTCTCACCATGTGGTCGTTTCGGCTCGATCGATCCGGCTCTTCCGGGCGTTTAGGCGCTGGTGGAGCGATGTAAGGGCCAGAAATGGGGGTTGCGGCTGGCATCGCCGATAACCGGACAGTCGCGTTCGATTCCCAGGTTTCGACCGGGCACGTCCGGATTACGGACGAGAAGGGCGCGGTCGAGCGGCTTCGGGGCGCCTGGAGTGCGCGGAGTCGGGGGTTTTGCTCGGATTTCCCAACTGTTACGCAGCGTTACAAGATGCGGAATCGCAGCGGCTTTCGCCGGGCATGCGAACCGCCCCCTGTCCGGACCATCGCCTGCCCAGCGTGGCGGTTGGTCAAACAGAGGGGCGGAAAAGGGACTTGATGTTGTCTTGACTGAACTTGCTTCGACGGTAAGGACGTTGTCGGTGGGGCGGATGGGGCTGCTGTGACGGGTGGGTCCGCTGTGACGGGTGGGGCGCGACGGCGGGTGGGGCGCGGCGGCGCCCGCCGGGCCGTCAGAGGTCGCGCAGCATGCAGGTCAGCCGGCAGCTGGTGACCCGCTTGCCGGTGTCGTCGGTGATCGCGATCTCGTAGGTGGCGGCGGTGCGGCCCTTGAAGACGGCCGTCGCCACCCCGGTGACCAGGCCGGACGTCGCCGAGCGGTGGTGGGTCGCGTTGAGGTCCACGCCGACCGCGTACCGGCCGGGGCCGGCGTGCAGCATCGCCCCGATCGAGCCCAGCGTCTCGGCCAGCGCCGCGGACGCGCCGCCGTGCAGCAGGCCGTACGGCTGCTGGTTGCCCTCCACCGGCATGGTGCCGACCACACGGTCGCCGGAGGCCTCGACGATCCGGATGCCGAGCTTCTCGCCGAGGTGGCCGCCGGAGAAGGTCTCCGGGCTGACGCCGAGCTTGGCGAAGTGGTCCAGGACGTCCTGCGGGACCTTCAGGACGGGGGCGGTGCCGGGGGTGCTGTCGGGGACGGTGTCGGGGGCCGCATCGGCCATGGGGGAACTCCTGCCGCTCGGGGTCACGGGGCGTGCTGCCTGTGATCGTACGACCGTCCTACTCGGCGGTACCGCGCGCGGCCGGGGGTTGGCGCGGCGGGGCCCGGCGGGCCCGCGGGACGTCCTGTCGGACGTCCTGTCGCACCCGCCGGTGCGGCGCCCCGGACCCACCGGCGGCGTGCCCCTTTTGTCGGTGCCGGGCCATAGGATCGGTGGCCGGTAGTGGAATCGGCAGGAACGGACGTTGACGTGGCTACGCAGAGTACGGACAAGGGCGCGACGGGTGGCGGCGGGGCCGGCCCGCGGCCCCGGCTGATGCTGCTCGACGGGCACTCGATGGCCTACCGGGCCTTCTACGCCCTGCCGGTGGAGAACTTCAACACCTCCACCGGGCAGCCCACCAACGCGGTCTACGGCTTCGCGTCGATGCTCGCCAACACCGTCCGTGACGAGCAGCCCACCCACCTCGCCGTCGCCTTCGACCTCTCCCGGCAGACGTTCCGCTCCGTCGAGTTCCCCGACTACAAGGCCAACCGCGCCAAGACGCCGGACGAGTTCCGCAGCCAGATCGGCCTGATCGGCGAACTGCTCGACGCCATGAGCATCCCCCGGCTGACCGTCGAGGGCTTCGAGGCCGACGACATCATCGCCACCCTGGCCACCGCCGCCGAGGCGGCCGGCTACGACGTCGACATCGTCACCGGCGACCGCGACTCGCTCCAGCTGGTCACCGACCGCGTCACCGTCCTCTACCCGACCAAGGGCGTCTCCGAGCTCACCCGCTTCACCCCGGAGAAGGTCGCCGAGAAGTACGGCGTCACCCCGCGCCAGTACCCGGACCTCGCCGCGCTGCGCGGCGACCCGTCCGACAACCTGCCCGGCATCCCCGGCGTCGGCGAGAAGACCGCCGCCAAGTGGGTCAACCAGTTCGGCTCCTTCGACGAACTCGTCGCCCGTGCCGACGAGGTGAAGGGCAAGATCGGCGAGAAGCTGCGCGACCACCTCGACTCGGTCAAGCGCAACCGCGTCCTCACCGAACTGGTCCGCGACGTCGAACTCCCGCTCGGCGTCGCCGACCTGGCCCGGGCGCCGTTCGACAAGGCCGCCGTCGGCACCCTGATGGACTCGCTGGAGTTCCGCAACGCCAACTTCCGCGACCGCGTCCACGGCATCGACCCGGCCGCCGGCGAGAGCGCCGCGCAGGCCGAACTCGCCCCCGGCGTCGAGGTGGACGGCGAACTGCTCACCGACCCGGGCACGCTGGCCGCCTGGCTGCGCGAGCACGCCTCCGACGGCAAGACCGCGGTCGCCCTCGCCGCCGTCTACCAGTGGGCGCTCGGCACCGGCGAGGTCACCGAAGTGGCCCTGGCCGCCGGGGAGACGGCCGCCTGGTTCGACCCGGCGCTGCTCGCCGAGGAGGACGAGCGGGCCTTCGCCGGCTGGCTCGCCGACGCCGCCGCCCCCAAGGCCCTGCACATCGCCAAGCAGGTCATGCGCGCCTTCGCCGAGCGCGGTTGGAACATCGAGGGCGTCGTCGCCGACACCGCGCTCGCCGCCTACCTGGAGAAGCCCGGCCGCCGCACCTTCACCCTGGAGGTGCTCGCCGAGGAGTACCTGGCCCGCTCGCTCACCCCGGCCCCCGCCACCGAGAGCGGCCAACTCGCCTTCGACGCGCCGGAGGAGGACGAGACCGCGGCCGCCCGCTCGCTGATGCTCCAGGCCCGCGCCGTGCTCGACCTCGCCGCGCTCTTCGACACCCGCCTCGCCGAGGTCGGCGCCACCGGGCTGATGCGCGACATGGAGCTGCCCATCGCCGCCCTGCTCGCCCGGATGGAGCGCTACGGCATCGCCGCCGACCGCGAGTGGCTCACCACGCTGGAGGCGCAGTTCGCCGCCGAGATCCAGCGCTGCGTCGAGGAGGCGCACGCCGCCGCCGGGCACGAGTTCAACCTCGGCTCGCCCAAGCAGCTCCAGGAGATCCTCTTCGGCGAGCTGGCGCTCCCCAAGACCAAGAAGATCAAGACCGGCTACACCACCGACGCCGACGCGCTCACCTGGCTGGCCACCCAGACCGACAACGAGCTGCCCGTCATCCTGCTGCGCCACCGCGACCAGGCCAAGCTGCGCACCACCGTCGAGGGCCTGCTCAAGACGGTCTCGCCGAAGGGCCGGATCCACACCACCTTCAACCAGATGGTCGCCGCCACCGGCCGGCTCTCCTCGCAGGACCCGAACCTGCAGAACATCCCGGTCCGCACCGAGGAGGGCCGCGCCATCCGCCGCGCCTTCGTCGTCGGCGAGGGCTACGAGTCGCTGCTCACCGCCGACTACTCGCAGATCGAGCTGCGGATCATGGCGCACCTGTCCGAGGACGAGGCGCTGATCGAGGCCTTCGCCTCCGGCGAGGACCTGCACACCACCGTCGCCTCCCAGGTCTTCGAGGTACCGGGCGCCGCGGTCGACGCCGAGATGCGCCGCAAGATCAAGGCGATGTCCTACGGCCTGGCGTACGGGCTGTCCGCGTACGGGCTCTCGCAGCAGCTCGGGATCAAGCCGGCCGAGGCGCAGGGCCTGATGGACACCTACTTCGAGCGCTTCGGCGGCGTCCGGGACTACCTGCGCCGGGTCGTCGACGAGGCCCGCGCGACGGGGTACACCGAGACCCTGCTCGGCCGCCGCCGCTACCTGCCGGACCTCAACAGCGACAACCGCCAGCGCCGCGAGATGGCCGAGCGGATGGCCCTCAACGCCCCGATCCAGGGCTCGGCCGCCGACATCGTCAAGATCGCCATGCTCCGGGTGGACGAGGCACTGCGCGCGGCCGGCCTGACCTCCCGGATGCTGCTCCAGGTGCACGACGAAATCGTCCTGGAGCTGGTCCCGGGCGAGCGCGAGCGGGTCGAGGCCATCGTCCGCGAGCAGATGGCGGGCGCCTACCCCCTGCGCGCCCCGCTCGACGTCTCGGTGGGCGTCGGCGCCAACTGGGAGAGCGCCGCGCACTGACGGTGCCGAGAGCGGTTCCCGGCGGGCCCGGACGCGAGGAGCGTCCGGGCCCGCCGTCGCGTGCGGCCGCGGGGTGGCCCGGTCCGCCCGCGGAACACGGGGTCCTTACGTTCGGTCAAGTTCGTACTACCGTAGGCGCAATGACAACCGGAACCCCTTCGACCGGCCGGCCCCTGTCCCCGGCCGGGGCGCCGACCGCCCAGGCCCGCAACTCCGCCGCCTTCTGGGCCGCGACCGGCCGGAGCCGGGGGCACGAGGTGATCCGGCGCCGCGGCTTCCTCGCGGTCGACGGCGACGAGTGCGCGGGCCTGCGGGTCCTGATCCAGGAGCCCGACCTCGACCCGGCCGAACTGGCCGAGGTGAGCGAGCTGGTCCGCGGAGCCAAGGGGACGGCCTACGTCGAGGACCCGTTCGGTTCGGCCGACCTGAACCACCTGGGCCTGCGCAACTGGCAGATGCCGATCATGCTGCGCCTGCCCGGGCCCGTCGCCGTACCGGCGCTGGACGTGGTCCGGGTGCGGCGGGCCGAGGACCTCCAGGCTGCCGAGCGGGTCGTGATCGAGGGCTTCGATCTGGACGGCTTCCAGCCCCACCGCCCGGGCGAACTCTTCCCGCCGGCGCTGATCGAACAGCCCGGCGTGGACGTGTTCCTCGTCTCGCTCGACGGCGTGGCCGCGGGAGCCTGCGTCAGCGTCGTGGCCGACGGCGTCGGCAGCCACTACTGGGTCGCCACGTCGTCGGCGTTCCGGTCGCGCGGCATGGGCCGGGCCGTGATGCTCGGCGCCCTCGCCCACCTGGCGGACCTGCCCGCCACGCTCACCGCTTCGAAGCTCGGCAGGCCGCTGTACGAGTCGCTGGGCTACACGGTCGCGACGCCCTCGACCTGGTGGGCCTCCTCCTGAGCGACGGCGTCGCGCGGGCGCGGGCCCGCACCGGTGTGACGGGCGGGCCGGTGCTCCCGGGCGGTCTCGAATGCGTCGGAGGCCGTCCTGCCGCGGCCGGGACCGGCGCGTTCGAACTGATGCATCGTCAGTCATGCTCAAAATCGGGAACATTGGCCGCGTCGAAGCTCTCGCCGGTCCTGTTCGGCGGTTCTACGCTCCTGGCATGGATCTGCATGACGTCCTGCGCACCGGCCCCGCCTCGACCGACATCGTCCTGCGCCGGGGCGGCGGCACCCGGCGCAGTGCGCTGCTGTACTGCCTGACGGCCGTCAGGAGCGCGCTGATGGCGCCGCTGGTCCTCTTTGCGCCGACCTTCTTGGTGGCGTTCTTCCTGTGGCTCTTCGGCGCGACCGGGGGCACCGTCGCCGCGGTGGTCGGGGTGATCGTGGGGGTCGAGTACCTGCTCGCCGTCCCGGTGATCGCCCGGACGGAAGTGACCACTGTCCATCGGATCGAGTTCGCCCCGCCCGAGGTGGCGGAGCGCTACCGGCTGGTCCGGGGCGGGCGCCCCGACGACTGGCGGCCGCTGACCGAGCTGCCCGCCGTTTGGCTGGTGCACAGCATCATGGAGCCCTACGAGGGCGATCGCGCTCCGGCCGAGGCGACGCTCGTCGGACGGTTGGACTTCACCGGCGGGCAGGTGGTGTGGAAACCGCCCGCCGGCACCGACGCGGAGCGCCTGCAGGAGGCCCTGACCGTGCTGCTCGGCCCCGCCGGCGTCGAGGTCGAGCTGGTCGCCAAGCGCAGCGTGCGGCCCAAACCCTCGCCGGCGTCCTCCTCGCCGTGGATCTCCGGAGGCTCCGGCTCGGCGAACTCGGGCGGCTGCTGACCCGCTCCTTGCACGGGTTGCGGCGACGGGTGGGTTCGCCCGGGCGCGACCCGCGGAGTCCTGGGCGGGCCTGGTCGCCGCCGGTGAGCTCCCCGACCCGGTCGACGGCGATGAGTGCGGCACGGTGGCACGGGCGTTCGCCGGGGTGTCGGCAGCGCCCGGCGGACCGCACCGGGCAGGGCGCGGCCGTAGCCACCCGGCAAACCCACGACTGGCCCACTCACCCAAATCGCAACGACCAAACGGACATCAGCTGTAAGCCGGACGGCTCCGACATCACTCGATCGAGTTCAGTGGCACTCGGCCTCGTAGGCACCGCCGGTGCACGTCCTATCGCCACCACTGTGGTCATGGGAGGCGAACAAGAAGATGAAACCGAAGAACAGAGCCGAGACAAGCAAACCCACGAGCAGTACGGCCCCGCAGCTGGGCGGCGGGTTCTGGTCCTTGAGATACATGCCGGCCCCCTCCCGTACCTCATGCTTCGGGCGGACCCCGGGTAAACCCCTAGGCGTACCTCGACCCGCCCGGTCGTACCGGTACGGGGCCCGAAGGATCAGACTCCGACGCCTCCCGAACCGCCTTGAAAGGTGCGCCGGGCTCCGCTTCGAACTCAAGCGAATGGTCAGCCGGGGGAGCGGCGCGCTGCGGGAGTCGTGGCTGTGGTGGACCTCGACGGGCGTGGGGGCGCCGTCGGGGCGGAGTTCGCAGGTGGTGGTCTCCGTGTCGAGGAACCCGATCGTCTCTCCCAACGGGCCGTCGGAGATGGTTGGTTGACCAGCATCGCCGAGTGGGGTTGCGGCTTCGCTGCGCGGGAAGTCGGCGGGGTCGACTTCCTGTGCGCGCCCGGCTGTCCAGTCCGGTCGGGCCGACGACCGCTTCCGCTCGATGCCGGCCGTGATCAAGCCCCACCAGGGCAACCGGCGCGCACGCGACTTGCGCGAGCGCGCTCGGCCGATGGCCAAGGCGGCCTGACCCGAACCGGTCTCACAGGTAGTAGCGGTGGTGGATGTGCTCGGCCGGCCAGGCTGGGGCGACCGCGTTGCGCGGGAAGTCGGTGGGGTCGACTTCCGGTGCGCGGCCTGGGCTTTCAGGTGGTGCGGGTGGCGGTGCGGGTGGCTTGGGTGCGGCAGTGGGCGAGGGCGTACTTGATGCGGGTGTCGGGGTTGGGGGTGGTGGTGAGGAGTTCGCCGGCGGTGACGAGGGCGGTCCAGTAGGTGGCGGGGTCGCCGGTGCGGGGGAGGGGGTGGGCGGCGGCGAGGGAGAGGTAGGCGGTGGTGAGGTTGCCGGTGGTGAGCCAGCGGTCGAGGCCGTGTTGGTGGCCGGGGCGGATGCCGCCCATGGCGTCGACGGCGGTGAGGAAGTGGGCGACGACGGTGCGTTCGGTGGGGGTGAGGGTCTTGGGGACGTCGAAGACGCCGAGGGCTTCGAGGAGTTCGCCGGTGTCGGTTTCGGAGTTGGGGCGGGGGTTGGCGAGGAGGGCGTCGTAGCAGTCGTCGAGGCGGCGGGTGGTTTCGGCGAGGGGGATGGAGAGGGCGAGGCAGACGGCGCGGGCGGACGGGAGGGGTTCGCGGGTGCGGCGGGCGAGGAGGGCGTAGGCGGCGGCGGGGGTGGTGCCCCGGGAGAGGGCGTGCCGGGCGATGGTGGCGAGGTGCATGAGGAGTCGGTCTTTCAGGCGGTGACGAGGGCGGGGGTGGGGGTGGGGGCGACGAGGGCCCAGACGAACTTGCCGATGCCGCCGGAGCGGGGGCAGCAACCCCAGCGCTCGGCCAGCTCGTTGACGAGGAAGAGGCCGCGTCCGTGTTCGTCGTCGGGGACGGCGGACCGCACGGAGGGGCGTCCGGTGCCGGCGTCGTGCACCTCGATCCGCAGCCGGTCCCCGATGACGGCGAACCGGACCTCGATCAGGCGGTCGTCGGGGGCGTCGGAGTGCTGGACGGCGTTGGCGAAGAGTTCGCCGAGGAGCAGTTCGGCGACATCGGCGTAGCGGTCGCCGGAGGGGAGGCCGGCGAGGTAGGCCCGGAGGAAGTGGCGGGCCAGGGGCGTGGACTCGGTGCGGGAGTCGAGTCGGGCGACGAACGTGCGGGGCCGGTGGGATGTGAGCACGGGGAGTTACCTCAGGGGACGGAGGGGAAGCGCGAAGTGGTACGCATCCACACTGCGTGTGCAGAGAACCGGGTTCCGGTCTCAGTGGTCCGGGGTGGCGGCGTAGGGGGCGGTGTGGGCAGCGGCGAGGAAGGCGCCCCGGTCGCCGAGGACCGCGGCGAGGCGGTCGTAGACCTCGATGTCCTGGGCGGCCTGGCCGTTGGTCACCATGTCGCGGGTCCAGGTGACCACGCCGTGGACGGTGCGGGCGTTCAGGGCGTCGGTGATGGCCTGCCAGCCGGGCCGCTGGTCGAGCGGGCGGGAGGGGTCGTCGTCCACCACGGTGAGGGTGACCGTCCAGTCGCGGGCTTCGGCGAAGGCGCGGGCGTGGCCCGTGAGATTGAGGGCGCAGGCCTCGCCGCTGGTCGCGATGTACACGGCGACGGGAACGCGGCGGACGCGCGGCTGCTCAGGCTGATTTAGCGTCATGGCGTCGAGACTGCCGCCTGGTTCGGCCATCGTGAACGTGCGGGGAGTGCCACTTCCGGAAGTCGTACCGGCCTCGCGTGATACGCCTCGTATCAGTGTGATCTCAGCGAGTGAACAGGCTGATGCCGAGAATGCCGCCGAGCTTGCGCACGCGGGTGGTGCTGGCGTGACCGGCGCGCTGCATGATCGCCCCCGGAAGGGCCTGGTGGCGGGCCCAGTCGGGGTGTGTGCTGCACACCTGGAGCAGGGTGTCCAGGGCGGCGTCGTACTGGCGGGTGTCGGCCTGGGCGAGGGCGATGTCCAGGGCGAGCCGGTTGCGGGCGGCCTGCGGCAGCGGGGAGAGGTCGCCGAGGTTGCGGGCGAGCGCCAGGGCCTTTCCGGGGTCGCCCATGACGGTGTGGATGCCGATGGCCTGCGCGGTGACCGTGGTCGGCCCGTAGCTGGTGCCGTTGATCATCACATCGCGGCCCATCCTCGCGGCGACCGCGTGTCCCTGGGAGAGGAGGTCGCGGGTCCGGTCGGCGTCACCGTGGCGGGAGGCGACCACGGCGGCGAAGGTGACGTGCCACCCGTAGGTGGCCAGCGTCTCCGGATCCCGTTCCGTGTAGCGGGGTTCGATCGACGCGAACGCGTCCTCGGCGGTGGTGGCGGCCTGGTCGAGGCGGGCGTCGCGCATGTAGATCCAGGACCGGCCGCAGTCCACCATCGCGGCCCGCAGCGGGTCTGCGGCCAGGTGGACGTGGTGGCGGGCGTGGCCGATCGCCGCGTACGCGAGGTCTCGGGCGCCGTGGAACTGGGCGGTGTAGGAGGCGAGCCGGTAGGAGTCGGCGAGGATGCCGTGCGCGGCGCACCGCTCACCCTCCGGGGCTGAGCGCAGGAGGGCGGCGGCCTCGGTGATGGCGGGGGCCACGAGACTGCCGGCGCGGGTGTAGTCCCCGGCCCGGTAGTCCGCCCAAGCCCGCTCCAGATCGGCCCGAAGTGCCGTGGCGTCCGGCGGTTCGACGTCGGTCCCGACCCCTGCGGCAGTGTCGTGCACGGTGCGGGACAGCCCCCGCAGCATCGCCCTGTCGCCGATCAGCGAGGCCCTTCGAGGGGCCTGTTGCCCGAGGATGACCGACACGTCCGCGTGCAGCGCAGCGGACAGTTTGAGGAGCGACGGCAGCCCGATGCTGCCTCCCTCCTTCTCGGCCTTGCGGACGGTCGGCACGGATACTCCGGCGGTCTCGGCGAGTTCTTACTGCGTCAGGCCGGCCCGCAGCATTTTGATGCGCTGGCCGGTGGAGTAGTCGGACCACTGCGTCATGGGTGCCTCCGAAGGTGAGCGGCCTCACAGCGGACCGTACCCCCGCCACTCCGCGTCCGGTACCTGAACGGTATGGCGGTCAGTCGTGTTGACGGATGTTCAGGGCGTGGTGGGGACGCCGAGCAGGGTCGCGATCCGGGCGGCATTGCCGGGTGTTCCGTCTGCGAGGACGGTGGTGATGCCGAGTGCTTCGGCCGGGGGCAGGTTCCTCGGGTGGTCGTCCACGAACACGCACGCCTCGCCGGGCAGGCCGAGCCGGTCCAGGGTGAGTTGGTAGATCGCCGGGTCGGGCTTGGCGATGCCCTCCCGCTCGGAGACCACCGCCACGTCGAACAACTCCCACACTCCCAGGGCCTCGTACGGGTCGTACGGGTCAAGGCCGAAGGAGTTGGACAGCAGTGCGACCGAAAGGCCGGCCTGCGCTGCCGACCGGGCGAGCGCGATCATGTCGTCGGCCGGTCGGACGCCCGCCCACGCCCGGCCCATCAGGTTCTCGTGCTCCGCGAGGCCGAGGATCGGTGCCACCCGCTGGTTCCACTCCGCCTGGCCCAGCCGTCCGGCTTCGAGTTCGGTATACAGGCGGCTTGCCTCCGGGTCATGGCCGAGCGTGTGCCGCCACGCCTCGGCATCGAGGCCTTGGGCGAGGCACCACGTGCGGTGTGCGGGTCCGGCATTGGCGGTGAGTACACCGACGAAGTCCAGGATCAGGGCTGAGAAGGGGCGTTCGGCTGTGGGGGAGTGGGTGACGCTCGGGGTGGTCAGTGCCATGGCGCGCTTCGTCCTCCGGTGTGGTGGCCTCTTCGGGACCGTATCCGCTGGACCTCGGTCACTTCCGGGCGTTGGTGCGCTTCGTGGGTTCGGCCGTGGTCGGGTCTTCGGGCCAGGGGTGGCGGGGGTAGCGACCTCTGAGGTCTGCTCGGACGGCGTGGTAGCCGTTGCGCCAGAAGTTCTCCAGGTCGCCGGTGATGGCGGCGGGGCGGCCGGCGGGGGAGAGCAGTTGGACGGTGAGGGGGACCCGGCCGCCGGCCAGGGCCGGGGCGGCCTTCCAGCCGAACAGCTCCTGCAACTTGACGGCCAGCACCGGGCGTTCGGTGGTGTAGTCGACCCGTATCCTCGACCCGCTGGGGACGGTGATCCGCTCGGGGGCCAACTCGTCCAGGCGTCCGGCTTCGCCGCTCGTCCAGGGGAGCAGGCGTTGGAGGGCTGCCGTCGTGTCGATCCTCGCGAGGTCGGCGCGGCGGCGGGCGCGGGACAGCTCGGGTTCCAGCCACTCCTCGGCGCGTTCCAACAAAGCGGTATCAGAGACGTCCGGCCACGGGTCCCCGATCGCCGTGCGGAGGAACGCCAGGCGCTCGCGTAGGCCGGGGGAGGGCCAGGTCAGCAGCTCGCTCACGCCCTCGCGGGTGAGGCCTTCGAGGATGGCGGCGCGGACGAGCGCCCGATCCGGGCGGGCCAGCGGCTTCGCGGCGAGTTCGATGGCGCCGAGGGACTCCACCTGGCGGGAGACGACCTCGTCACGCCGGGTGTCCCAGTGGACCTCTTCGCGGGTGGTGAGGAGGGCCGCCCCGGCGCGAACGGCGGTGGACTCGTCCAGGGCCGCCGCGTGCAGCACCCGTGCCGAGTGCGATCCCGCCGGGCGGTCGGCGACGGCGACGGCGAGCCAGGGCAGGGTGCCGAGCCGGGTGTCGCGGGAGAGTTCGGCGGCCGTTCCCGAGGCCATCAGGTACGGGCTGCGCTCGCCGGGCGCCGGGCGCTCGACCCTCGCCCTCGCGATCCGCTCCGGGAAGGCCAGGGCGACGACGAGGCCGACGGCGGTGGCATCGTCCAGCGCGGTGGCGGGTTCGTCGCCGGCGGCCCGCTGCAGCCGTCGGACTTCGTCGCGCCAGCGGCCCGCGTAGGGGTCATCACCCGAACGGACGGCGCGCCACACCGCCCCGAGGTCGTCCCCCAGCGCGCGCGGCGGTTCCTCGGACAGCAGGGCGACCACCTCGGCCGCCCGGCGGGCGCCCACGGCGGGAGCGCCGTCGACCAGGGCCCGCCCCAGTCGGGGGTGCAGCCCGGTGCGGGCGAGCCGGACGCCGCGCTTCGTCGCCCGCCCGTCGGCGGAAACGGCCCCGAGGGCGAGCAGGGTTTCCCGGGCGGCGGCCATCGCCCCCGCCGGGGGCCGGTCGGGCAGGGCGAGCCCGGTGGCGTCCGGGTCGCCCCAGCAGGCGGCCTGGAGGGCGAACGGCGTGAGGTCGGCGAGGGCGATCTCGGGGGTCGGGAACCGCGCGGCGCGGGCGTCCTCGGCCTCCTGCCAGCAGCGGTAGACGGTGCCGGGTGCCTCGCGCCCCGCGCGTCCGGCGCGCTGGCGGGCGGCGGCGAGCGAGGCGCGGACGGTGACCAGTCCGGCGAGGCCGCGGGCGTGGTCGGTGCGGGGTTCGCGGGCGAGTCCGGCGTCGACGACGACGCGGACGCCGGGGACGGTCAGGGAGGACTCGGCGACGGCGGTGGCGAGGACGACCCGCCGCCCCTCCGAGGGGGTGAGCGCGGCGTCCTGGACGGCCTGCGGGGCGCGGCCGTGGAGTTGCAGCACCTCGGCCGCGACCCCGGCCAACTGCCCGGCGACCCGGGCGATCTCGCCGACGCCGGGCAGGAAGCAGAGCACGTCCCCGTCCCTCTCGGCGAGTGCTCGCCGGACGACGGCCGCGACGTGGTCGAGTAGCGCCGGGTCCACCCGGGTGCCGTGCGCGGGCCGGACGGCGCGCGGCGGCGGCGCCCAGACCACGTCCACCGGGTGGGAGACCCCGTGCGCCGCCACCACCGGTGCGCCGCCGAGCAGGTCGGCCCAGGCCTCGGTGTCGGAGGTGGCCGAGGCGCAGACCAGCCCGAGTTCGGGCCGCAGGGCCGCCCGGACGTCCAGCAGGAAGGCGAGCGCGGTGTCGGCGTCCAGGTGTCGTTCGTGGCATTCGTCCAGCACGACGACGTCCACGCCGGGCAGTTCCTGGTCGCGCTGGAGCCGCTGCAGCAGCACGCCGGTGGTGACCACCTCGACCACGGTGTCGGGCCCGGCGCGGCGCTCGCCGCGCACGGTGTACCCGATCCGGCCGCCGACGGACTCGCCGAGCAGCCAGGCCATCCGGCGGGCCGCCGCCCGGACCGCGAGCCGGCGCGGCTCGGCGACCAGCACCCGGCGCACCGGCCGGCCGTCGTCGAGCAGTCCGGCCAGGGCGAGCGGCACCAGCGTGGTCTTGCCGGTGCCGGGCGGCGCGGCGAGGACGGCGGTGCCGGGCCCGGCGAGGGCGTCGTGCAGCGCGGGCAGGGCGGTGCGGACGGGCAGGTCGCGCCAGGCGGGGTTCAAACCGGCTCAGCCCCGCTCGGTGACGAAGATCGCGGTGCCGGGGATCAGCCGCCCGCGCAGCGGGGACCAGCCGCCCCACTCCTGTTCCAGGCCGGCCGGCCACTCCGGCTCGACCAGGTCCACCAGCCGGAAGCCCGCGGCGACGAGTTCGCGGACCCGGTCGCCGAGGGTGCGGTGGTGCTCGACGTAGGTGGCGCGGCCCTGCTCGTCCTGCTCGACGTACGGGGTGCGGTCGAAGTAGGAGGACACCGCGGTGAGGCCCTCGACGCCCGGTTCGTCCGGGAAGGCCCAGCGGATCGGGTGGGTCACCGAGAACACCCAGCGCCCGCCGGGCCGCAACACCCGGTGCACCTCGCGCATCAGGGCCTCGGTGTCGGCGCTGAACGGGACGGCGCCGTACGCGGAGCAGGCGAGGTCGAAGGAGCCGTCGGCGAAGGGCAGCACGGCGGCGTCGGCCTGGACGACCGGGACGGGCACGGCGCCCCGGCCGAGGTCGATCCGGCGGGAGTGCTGGAGCTGGCGGTAGGAGATGTCCAGGGCGACGGGGCGGGCGCCGCGGGCGGCCAGCCAGCGCGAGCACTGGGCGGCGCCGGCGCCGATCTCCAGCACGTCCCGGCCGGCGACCTCGCCGAGCAGCCGGGCGTCGGCCTCGTCCAGGCCCTCGGGGCACCAGGTGAAGCGGTCGTCGCCGAGGAACTCGCCGTGCTCGTCCTGGTACTCGTCGGCGTTGCGGTCCCACCAGTGCCGGCTGGCGTGGCTGCTCTCCCCGGCGTCGGCCGCGCGCCGCACCGCGTCGTCGCCCTCCTCGGCGGACGCCTCAAGATCGTGCAGGTCGGACTGGGGGGTGGTGGCCACGGTGACAATGCCCATCGCGTAGGGTATGGAATGCGGAAGCGCCGCTGCCGCGAACCGGCCCCGAGAGGGGTCGGGTCCTGGCGGTGGCATCCGGGGAAAAGGCTCCTGCGGGCGCCGCCGAGAGGCGCGCAATCGGAGGATATGGCCTGATCCGTACCGGGCTCCACCGTCTTGCCGTCCTTCGGCATTGACCGTGCCTGGCCGTCCCCGTATGCTACAAGTTGCGCTGCGGGCCTGCGCGCCTCAGACGGAGCAGGTCGCGCTCGCATCTGTCGAAGACCCCACGGTCGCAAGACGGACGCCGATTCTCGTGGTACGGGAACGCCGGTGCGCCGTGTTCTTGGCTGTCCGGCTTTCGGTGGGAGCGATACGGGCCCTCCGCGTGGCATTACCTACGACTTTCATGTCCGTACCGGAGCCCTTTTCCTAATGACGAGCCCCACCGACTCCTCCCTCAGCACCACCCCGCAGGTCGCGGTCAACGACATCGGCGACGCGGAGGCCTTCCTCGCCGCCATCGACGAGACCATCAAGTACTTCAACGATGGCGACATCGTCGAGGGCGTCATCGTGAAGGTCGACCGTGACGAGGTCCTCCTCGACATCGGTTACAAGACCGAGGGCGTCATCCCGTCCCGCGAGCTCTCGATCAAGCACGACGTTGACCCGCACGAGGTCGTCGCCGTCGGTGACAACATCGAGGCCCTGGTTCTCCAGAAGGAGGACAAGGAGGGTCGTCTCATCCTGTCCAAGAAGCGCGCTCAGTACGAGCGTGCCTGGGGCACGATCGAGAAGATCAAGGAAGAGGACGGCATCGTCACCGGTACCGTCATCGAGGTCGTCAAGGGTGGTCTCATCCTCGACATCGGCCTCCGCGGCTTCCTCCCCGCCTCGCTGGTCGAGATGCGTCGCGTCCGCGACCTCCAGCCCTACGTGGGCAAGGAGCTCGAGGCCAAGATCATCGAGCTGGACAAGAACCGCAACAACGTGGTCCTGTCCCGCCGTGCCTGGCTGGAGCAGACCCAGAGCGAGGTCCGCCAGACCTTCCTCACCACCCTGCAGAAGGGTCAGGTGCGCTCCGGCGTCGTCTCCTCGATCGTCAACTTCGGTGCCTTCGTGGACCTGGGTGGCGTCGACGGCCTGGTGCACGTCTCCGAGCTGTCCTGGAAGCACATCGACCACCCGTCCGAGGTCGTCGAGGTCGGCCAGGAGGTCACCGTCGAGGTTCTCGACGTGGACATGGACCGCGAGCGCGTCTCCCTGTCGCTGAAGGCGACCCAGGAGGACCCGTGGCAGCAGTTCGCCCGTACGCACCAGATCGGTCAGGTCGTCCCGGGTAAGGTCACCAAGCTGGTTCCGTTCGGTGCGTTCGTCCGCGTGGACGAGGGCATCGAGGGTCTGGTCCACATCTCCGAGCTGGCCGAGCGCCACGTCGAGATCCCGGAGCAGGTCGTCCAGGTCGGCGACGAGATCTTCGTCAAGGTCATCGACATCGACCTCGAGCGTCGCCGCATCAGCCTCTCGCTGAAGCAGGCCAACGAGGCCCTGGGTGCCAACCCGGCCGAGGTCGAGTTCGACCCGACCCTGTACGGCATGGCCGCCTCCTACGACGACCAGGGCAACTACATCTACCCGGAGGGCTTCGACCCCGAGGCGAACGACTGGCTGCCCGGCTTCGAGAAGCAGCGCGAGGAGTGGGAGCGCCAGTACGCCGAGGCGCAGTCCCGCTTCGAGCAGCACCAGGCCCAGGTCATCAAGAGCCGCGAGGCCGACGCCCAGGCCGCCGAGGAGGGTGGCGACGCCGTCGCCGCTGCCGCCGGTGGCTCCTACTCGTCCAGCAGCGACGAGGGCTCCGGCGCCCTGGCCTCCGACGAGGCCCTGGCCGCCCTGCGCGAGAAGCTGGCCGGTGGCCAGAGCTGAGGCTCTCGCTTCCTGCTAGCCGATAGCTAGCGAATGGACCCCGTCCGGGAATTCCCGGACGGGGTCCATTTGGTTTTCCGCTCTGACTTATACGGCTCCGACTGATGTGCCCTTTATGTGAAGGAAAGTGTGAGATGGGGCTCATTGCCCTTCCCTAGGTCGGGGTTCCGGTTCCACCTACATTGAGAGGAGCTGCCCGAAAGGCTCCTTCATGCGCAAACCCTCCTCTGCCGCCTCCGCCTCCGCCTCCGTCGCCGCCCCCGCCGCCCTGGTCGGCGGCCGGCTCGCGGCCCTCGGCCGGTTCTGCTTCCGCCACCGCCGCTGGGTGCTCGGCTTCTGGGCCGTCGTCCTGGTCGTCGGCGTCCTGATCGGCGGCCGGGTCTTCGAGGGCTCGGTGGCCGGGGCCTCCTCCGCCAGTGCCGAGGCCGACCGGGGCAACGCGGTGGTCGCCGCGGCCGACCCGGTCAAGGGCACCGTCACCGCCGTGGTGGACGGCAAGCCGGTGGACGATCCGGCGGTCAAGACCGCCGTCGAGAGGGCCACCGCCGAGATCGCCGCCCTGCCCGGGGTCTCGGCCGCCGTCGACGCGTACGGCTCCGGCCCGGCTCCGGCCGCGCTGCGCTCCGCCGACGGGACGGCGAGCCTGGTCTCGGTGCGGCTGGCCGACACCGCCACCTCCGCCCAGACCGACGCCGTCACCCAGCGGCTCGCCGCGCTGGACGGCGCGGGCGGCGCGCACGTGACCGTCGGCGGTGACCTGGTGCTGCAGCAGGAGGTCAAGCAGCAGACCGAGAAGGACACCCGCTTCGGTGAGATGGTGACGCTGCCGCTCACGTTGGTCGTCATGGTGCTGGTCTTCGGCGGGCTCTCGGCGGCCTCGCTGCCGGTGATCGGGGCGATCGCCTCGGTGGGCGGCGCACTGCTGGCCATGTTCGGGTTCAGCCGGATCATGGACATCGACACCAGCGTGCTGCCGATCGCCACCGTGCTGGGGCTCGGGCTCTCGATCGACTACGCGCTGCTCATGGTGAATCGTTTCCGCGAGGAACGCGGCCACGGCGCGGGCATCGCCGCCGCCGTCGAGCGCACCGCGGCGACCGCCGGACGCACCGTCGCCTTCTCCGGGCTGACCGTGGCCGTCGCCCTGTCGGGCCTGTTCGTCTTCACCAGCCCGGTGCTCGGCGCGGTCGCCGCCGCCGGGGTGAGCGTGGTGGTGATCGCCGTCGCCGCCGCGCTGACGCTGATCCCCGCGCTGCTCGGCTTCGCCGGCTCGCGGATCAAGACGCCCACCGCGCCGGTGCCGGACGAGGGGTTCTTCAGTCGGACCGTCCGCCGGGTCCGCAAGCGGGCGGTCCTGGTCACGCTCGCCTCCGTGGCGCTGCTGATGGCGGCCGGGGCGCCGTTCCTGCACGCCGAGATGCGCAACTCGGGCGCCGCCGTGCTGCCCGCGTCCTCCGCCGGGCGGCAGGTCGCCGAGACCGTCGACCAGCGCTTCCCGCAGGCCTCGGCCGCGCCGGTCACGGTGGTGGTCGAGGGCGGCGCCACGGTGGCGCAGGCGTACGCGGACGAGGTGGTCGCCAAACTGCCCGGGGTGAGCGGAGTACGGGCGGTGAGCCCGGTGAGCGACGCGGTCTCCACGATCGACGTGCTGGTGCACGGGGACCCGCAGGGCGGCCAGGCCAAGCACGTGGTCGAGGAGCTGCGGGCGGACCGGGGCGGACTGAAGACCTACGTCACCGGCGGCGCGGCCTCGGTGGTCGACTTCCAGAAGGAACTGCTCTCGCGCGGGCCGTGGGCGCTCGGACTGGTCGCGGCCGGGACACTGGTGCTGCTGTTCCTGATGACCGGCTCGGTGGTGATGCCGGTCAAGGCGCTGCTGATGAACCTGCTCTCGCTGGGTGCCTCGCTCGGCGCGCTGACCCTGGTGTTCCAGGACGGGTGGTTCAGCGGGCTGCTCGGGTTCAGCCCGACCGGCGGGCTGGAGACCTTCATCCCGGTCCTGGTCTTCGCCTTCGCCTTCGGGCTGTCGATGGACTACGAGGTGTTCCTGCTCGCCCGGATCAAGGAGCTGCGGGACAAGGGGCACAGCTGTACCCGGTCGGTGGAGCTGGGGGTCCAGCGCAGCGGTCGGATCATCACCTCGGCGGCGCTGCTGATGGTGATCGTCTTCGCCGGGTTCGCGCTCGGGGACATGCTGATGGTCAAGCAGATGGGCATCGCGCTGGCGGTCGCCGTCGCGGTGGACGCCACCCTGGTGCGCTGCCTGCTGGTGCCCGCCGCGATGAGCCTGTTCGGCGAGTTCAACTGGTGGGCGCCCGCCCCGCTGCGCCGACTGCACCGGCGCTTCGGGCTGAGCGAGCACGTCGAGCTGCCGGCGATCGAGCCCGCGGTGATCCCGGCGCCGCGGCCGGTGGTGGCGGATTCGGTGGAGCCGGTGGAGCCGGTGACCGGGCAGCCGGTGGCCGCGGAGCCGGAGGCCGGGGAGTCGCCGGCCGGGGACCTGGTCAAGGCCTAGAGCGCGGCGGCGTACGCGGCGTGGGGCTGCCGGACGGTCCAGGCCGGCAGCCCGGAGAGGCGGCTCAGGACAGGCGGCTCAGGAGGGTGACCGCCGCGCGCAGCCGGTCCTGTTCGGCGGGGGTGAGGCGGGACTCGATGGCGGCGGCGATGCGGTGCTCGCGGCGGGCGCGCTGGTCGAGGAGGGCGGCGCGGCCGGTTCCGGTGGCGGCGATGAGCTGCTTGCGGCCGTCGGTGGGGTGGGGCTGCTGGGTGACCAGCCCGGCTTCGGTCATCAGGGCGACGGTGCGGGCCATCGACTGGTGGCGGACGCGCTGGAGGTCGGCGAGTTCGGCGACGGTGCAGGTGCGCGCGTCGCGGACCAGCAGGCCGAGGACGGCGGCCTGGTTCTGCGGCAGCTCGTCGCTGACGCGCAGGGAGCGGACCAGGCTGCCGAGGGCGGCGCGCAGGTCGGCGGCGAGTTCCAGGGTGTCCGGGTGCGGGGCTTCGCTGGTCATGGGAGAAGTCTACCCGGGATATCTACAGCATTGCTGTACAGCAATGCTGTAGTGTTTCGGGCATGCGAATCACCAAGTTCGGACACGCCTGCGTACGCGTCGAGCACGGCGGCACCACCGTCGTCGTCGACCCCGGAGCGTTCACCGGCTCCGCCGCACTGGCCGGGGCGGACGCCGTCCTGATCACCCACGAGCACATGGACCACTTCGAGGAGTCGCGGTTGCGCGCCGCGCTGGAGGCCGACCCGGCGCTGCGGGTGTGGACCAACGGCGCCGTCGCCGCTCAGCTGGACGGTGTCGCGCGGCGAGTCACCGCGGTCGGCGAGGGCGACGCCTTCGAGCTCGGCGGGCCCGGCGGGCTCGGCGTCTCCGTGCACGGCGAGTGGCACGCCGTGATCCACCCGGACATCCCGAGGGTGCGGAACATCGGCTTCCTCTTCGACGGCCGGCTGTTCCACCCCGGCGACGCGTTCACCGTGCCGCCGCACGCCGTCGACACCCTGCTGCTGCCGCTGGCGGCGCCGTGGAGCAAGGTCTCCGAGGTGGTCGACTACGTCCGGGAGGCGGGGCCGCGCCGGACGGTGCCGGTCCACGAGGCGGTGCTCAGCCCGATCGGGTTCGCGGTGCACAGCCGGATGGTCGGGCCGGAGGGGCCGGGCACGGGGGCGGAGCTGGCGATCCTCGGGGAGGGGGAGAGCCTGGAGCTGGGCTGACGGGCGGGGGCGCGGACCGCGGTCGGACGGGTGGAGCCCGGTCCGGTGCTGACGGGCCGGGTGGCGCGCCGGTAGCCTGACGCCATGCTGAAGATCGGACTGACGGGCGGCATCGGGGCGGGCAAGAGCGAGGTGTCCCGGCTGTTCGCCGTGCACGGCGCGGTGATCGTGGACTCCGACGTGATCGCCCGCGAGGTGGTCGCCCCCGGGACGGACGGTCTGGCGGCCGTGGTCGCCGAGTTCGGCCCGCAGGTGCTGCGGGAGGACGGCGCGCTGGACCGCCCGGCCCTCGGGGCGGTCGTGTTCGCCGACCCGGAGCGGCTGAAGGCGCTGAACGCGATCGTCCACCCGCTGGTGCGGGCCCGCTCCGCCGAACTGGAGGCGGCGGCGGCGCCGGACGCGGTCGTGGTGCACGACGTGCCGCTGCTGGCGGAGAACGGACTGGCACCGCTGTTCGACCTGGTCGTGGTGGTCGACGCGGCCGACGAGGTGCGGATGGACCGGCTGGTGCGGCTGCGCGGGATGGCCGAGGAGGAGGCCCGGGCCCGGATGGACGCGCAGGCCTCGCGGGCGGACCGGCTGGCGATCGCGGACCTGGTGATCGACAACGGCGGGGGGCTGGCGGAGCTGTCGGACCGGGTGGACGAGGTCTGGGCGGAGCTGGCGGAGCGCGCCGCGGTCTGAGCCCTGGTGGCGGCTCACGCGGCGCCGAGGGGTAGCCGGGCGCGTACGGCGAAGCCGCCCTCCGGGGTCGGGCCGGCGTGCAGGGTGCCGCCGAGGTCGTCGGCCCGGGTGCGCATACCGGTCAGGCCGTGGCCGCCGGAGGGCAGCTCCGGGCCGCCGTCCGGCGTCGCGGTGCCGTCCGTCGCGGTGCCGTCCGTCGCGGTGTCGGATGCCGCGGTGTCGGACGCCCCGGTGTCCGACGCCCCGGAGCCGTCCGCCCCGGTGGGGGAGTTGACCACCGCCAGGCGCAGCCCGTCCGGCTGGACCTCGACCGTGACGGCCACCTCGGCGGCCGGGGCGTGCTTGTGCGCGTTGGTCAGCGCCTCCTGGACGATCCGGTACGCCGCGTACTGCACGGCGGGCCCGGGTGGGGACAGCCCGTCGGCCGGGCCGGTGACGGTCAGTCCGACCGCCAGACCGGCCTGCCGGGACTCCTCGACCAGGATGGGCAGGCCGCGCAGCGAGGGTGCCTGGTCGGCGGCCGTGGTCAGCACGCCCAGCAGGCCCCGCAGTTCGGTGAGCGCCTGCAGGCCGAGGGCGCGGATCAGGCCGAACGTCTCCCGGGCGGCGCCCGGGTCCTCGGCCTGGGCGACCTGGCCGGCGCCCGCGTGCAGGGTGATCAACGAGACCCGGTTGGAGACCACGTCGTGCATCTCCCGCGCCAGCCGCGCGCGTTCGGCGGCCGCCGCGCGTTCCTCGGCGTGCCGGCGGGCCTCCTCCAGCAGCCGGTTGCGTTCGCCGAGGAAGCGGTTGCGCTCGGCGAGCACCCGGACGGTGTGGGCGCGGTTGTGGGCGCTCAGTCCGAGGACGAGCGGGACCGCGCCGAAGACCAGCGGGTCCTCGACCAGATTGGCGAGCGAGAACGGGGTGTCGACGTCCCCGAGGTCGAAGGGGACGAGCAGTCGCAGCTCGGCCGCGGCCGCCAGGGCGTACAGCAGCAGGGTGCCGCCGCGCCGCGCGGCCAGTCCGTAGAGCGCGATGGCGAGCGGGAGTTGACCGCTCACCAGGGTGGCCACGGTGACCGCCGCCGGGTGGCGGCGGCGCAGGGCCAGGGCGAGGGCGCCGAAGGCCATCAGGGCGGCGTTGACCGGCGGTGAGGTGGTCGGGCCGACGTCGGGGTCGTTCGCGGCGAGCGGGACGAGCACCAGCAGGACCAGGGAGGTCGGGGCGAGGGCCCGGACCGGGCGGGGCAGGCGCAGCGGCGGCCCGGGCAGTGGTGCGTCGGGCAGCGGTGCGTCGGGGCCGGCGGCCGACTGGTCGGCGGGCTGCTGCATGAGGGGCATGCTTCCACACCGGGGTGCCACCGGGATGATCTTCGGACCGAGTGGCCGGGAAGGGACTGTCGGAAGGATCCCGGTGGGAGGGAGCATGGCGGGATGAGTGATCGTCCTTCGCCCGGACCGCACCCGGCCGGGTCGTCTCCGGTGGAACCGCCCCCGGGCGGGCCGCCGCCGCCGACCGCACCGTCGGCCGTCGAACGGCTGGAGCGGTACACCCGTGTCGAGCAGCAGGAGGTCCTGGGCCCCGGCGCCGATCCGTACGGCGTCGCGTACACCGGGCTGACCTTCCTGCCCAAGGAGATCCACTTCGGCGTCCGGGCCGCCGACGGCCGGCTCGTCGCCCACGCCGGGCTGCTGCCGCTGCCGCTCACCGTGGGCGGCACCGACCTGACGGCGATCGGCGTCGGCGGGGTCTGCGTCGCCCCCGACCGGCGCGGCGGCGGCCTCGCGCGCGCCGTGGTCGGGGCCGCCCTGGACCACGCGCGCACGCTCGGCCACCGGCGCGCGCTGCTGTTCTGCCGCCCGCCGCTGGCCGCGTTCTACCGGGGCCTGGGCTTCCGGGAGGTGACCGGGGAGGTGACGGTGGAGCAGCCCGAGGGGCGGCTGGCGGTGATGCCGCTGCGCACGCTGTGGGCGCCGCTGTCGGCGGGGACGGACTGGCCGGAGGGGCCGGTGCGGTTGCGGTCCCTGCCGATGTGAGGTCCGCTCAGGCGGTCGCGGTCGCGGTCGCGGTCGCGGTCGCGGTCGCGGTCACGGCGGACCCGCGCGCGTCCGCGTGGGCCACGGCGGCGCCGGCCAGCGCGCGGATCATGGCGTGCGCCCGGGTGCCGTCGCCGGACAGCTCGGGCTGGAACAGCGAGGCGAGGAAGAAGGGGTGGTCCGGCAGCTCCAGGATCCGCACCTCGCCCGACTCGTCCGCGCCGCTGAACCGCAGGCCGTGCGCGCGCAGCCGGTCCAGGTAGGCGGCGTCGAGACCGTACGCGCAGTGGTAGCGCTCCAGGGTGCGGGTGGTGCCGAGGACGCGCTCGGCGAGGGTGTCCGGGGTGACCGTGACGGCGCCCTCGTGGCCGACCAGCGAGCAGCTCAGCGGGGCGATCACCTGCTGCTCCCCGTCGGGGTGCTCCTCGCCGTGGACGGCGTCGGTCAGGCCGCAGACGGCGCGGGCGTACTCCAGCGCCGCGTGCTGGAACCCGGCGCAGGTGCCGAGGAAGGGGATGCCGCGCTCGCGGGCGGTGCGGACGGCGGCCAGGGCACCGGCCTCGCTGCGGTACGGGCTGCCGGGGAGCAGC
The DNA here is from genome assembly GCF_040685975.1 of Kitasatospora sp. NPDC086791. Classification (NCBI taxonomy): domain Bacteria; kingdom Bacillati; phylum Actinomycetota; class Actinomycetes; order Kitasatosporales; family Streptomycetaceae; genus Kitasatospora; species Kitasatospora sp. NPDC086791. Next base: position 281,101 of record NZ_JBFBOC010000004.1, read on the forward strand.
CAGATCGCGTCGAAGCCGTCCAGGGCGCCGGGTGCCCCGGCGTCGCCGGTCGGGATCCAGTAGGCGTCCAGGACGAGCCGGTCGTGCTCGGCGAGGGCGTCGAGCAGGCCCGGGACGCGGGCGTGCGAGCGGACGGCGGGGGAGCGGTCGCCGACCAGGGCGATCCGCGGGGTCGGATAGGTCATGCGGCTATCCTGACCCTGCTCCCGAGATCAGCGCCAACGATGATTTCTTACCTCCCGATCAGATCGGTTGATGACCGCCGTGGATCCCCAGCAGCTGCGCACCTTCGTCACGGTCGCCCGCCTCGCCTCCTTCTCGGACGCGGCGCGGGAACTCGGCTACACCCAGTCCGCGGTCTCCCAGCAGATCGCCGCGCTGGAGGCGGACCTCGGGACCGCCCTGCTGGTGCGCCGCCCGGTCGGCCCGACCGAGGCCGGTCGGCGCCTGCTGGAGCACGCCGCGCCGCTGCTGGTCCGGCTGGCGGCGGCGCGCGCCGACGTCGCGCGCCTGGCAGGTGCCGCGAGCGCCCGGCTGGTGCTCGGCGCCACGCCGCTGGCGGTCGGGGCGGCGCTGGGGCGCGCGCTCGGCGAGGTGCGCCGGGCGTATCCGAGGGTGGAGCCGGTGGTCCGGGTGCTCGCCCAGGACGTGCTGCCCGCGCAGGTCGCCACCGGCGAGGTCGACCTCGCCCTGATCGACGGCCTGGCCGCGCCCAGCGACCCGCTGCCGCTGCCCGAGGTCGGCCCGCTGCGCACCGTCGCGGTGGCCGAGCGGCCGGTCGCCGTCGCGCTGCCCGTCGACCACCCGCTGGCGGGCCGCGACGGCCTCGCGCTCGCCGACCTCTCCGCCGCCCGCTGGCTGGAGGCCCCGGACCTCGCCCCGCCGGTCGCCCGGCTGCGCGCGGTCGCGGGCGTCGACGGTTTTCGACCCGCCGCCCGCTACGAGGGCACCGACCTGCACGGGCTGCTCGCGCTCGTCGCCGCCGGGCACGGGCTCACGCTGCTGCCCGAGCCGGTGCCGGCCGGGGTGCCCGGGGTCGGGTGCGCCGCGATCGCCGCGCCTCGGCTGGTGCACCGCACCGAGCTCGTGCACGGGAGCCTGCCAGAGGGGCCGGCGGCGCTGCTGGCGCGGCTGCTGGAGGAGGGGCGGGGCGACTCGGTCTGACCGTGCGGTGAGCGCGCTCGGCGGGTCGGGCGGCGGGCCGGGCGGGGGCGTATTCGGGTTGCGGGGGCTACCCGCCCCGATGAAATGATCATGCAATGGACATCATCATCAGGCGGGTGCGGAACGAGGACTGGGTACGGGTCAGGGAGCTCCGGCTGGACGCGCTGCGGGATCCGGCCGCGGCCATCGCCTTCCTCGACACGTACGAACAGGCGGCCGCCAGGCCCGACGAGTTCTGGCAGGACCGCGCCGCGGGCGCCGCGACGGGCTCCGCCGTGGCGCAGTTCGTCGGCGAGGACGCGGACGGTCGCTGGCTCGGCTCGGTCAGCGTGCTGGTCGAGCGGCCCGGTGCGCCGGGGGCCCTGGAGGGTGACGTCATCACGGTCGAGCAGACGCACATCGTCGGGGTCTACGTCCGGCCCGAGGCGCGCGGCACCGGGCTCGCGGTCGACCTGATCCGGGCCGCCGTGGAGTGGTCGTGGTCGCTCGCCGAACCGCGGATCCGGCGCGTGCGGCTGTTCGTCCACGAGGACAACGCCCGCGCCGAGGCGATGTACCTCAAGGCCGGCTTCGCGCACTCCGGCGTGACGCTCCCGGTGCCGGGCCACGGGACGGGCCGGGAGGTCGAACTCGCGGTGCTCCGGGGCTGATCGGCGGCGGTGCTCCGGGGCTGATCGACGGTTTGTGAAGGCGAGGTCACCAGGCGTTCACGTCCTGAGCCTGACGGTCGTCGCGCGCGCGGTGCTGTCATGAGCACAGTCGCCCGGCGCGAGGCCGGGCCGGCCCAGGAGGACTTCCCCATGATGCTCCGTCAGCGCCTGACCGTCGTCGCGGCGGCGACCGCCCTCGCCGCCGCAGGACTCGCCGCCGGCACCGCGCGGGCTGCCGCCCCGGCCGCCGCTTCCACCCCGAAGTCCGGTACGCTCGCGGCGAGTTGTTCGCAGGCGTACCTGCCGCTGCCCGACCCGTACTGCACCCCCGGTGCGTACAACCCCGACGTCACCCAGGACACCATCGGCCAGACCATCTGCGTCTCCGGCTGGACCGCCACCGTGCGCCCGCCGACCAGCTACACCAACGCGCTGAAGGTGCGGCAGATCGCGCAGTACGGCTACGCGGACACCAGCACGGCCGACTACGAGGAGGACCACCTCGTCCCGCTGGAGCTCGGCGGCGCCCCGCGCGACCCGGCCAACCTGTGGCCCGAGCCGCGCTACGGCAGCCAGCCGGCGCAGAGCAAGGACTCGGTCGAGACCAAGCTCAAGAACGCGGTGTGCGGCGGCCGGGTGGGCCTGGACGACGCCAGAAGCGCGATCGCCAGTGACTGGACCACGGCGCTCAGTGTTCTGGGGCTCTGAGTCGTCCGAGCCCGCCGGCAGTGCGACGCGCTGACGCCCTGACGCTCTGATGTTCCGACGTCCGGACGCGGTGAAGCCGGTTCGCCGCGTCCGGGCGCCGCGGGCGTGAAAGGAGCCGTCCGGCCCGTCCGGTCCCCTGTGCCGGACGGGCCGGACGGCCGTCTGTGGGGTGTCGCGGACACCCCGCGGTGCGGTGTCCGCGGTGCGGGCGCCCGCGGGGAGTGCCGCCGGGATCAGCCGCGGCCGGGGAGGGCCTGGCGCGTCGGCGCGGTCGTGCCGGTGCCGACGCGCTCGTCCTCGGCGGTGCCGCCGGTCCGTTCTCGCCGCCCGGGTGACCCGTGATCGCGGGCACTCGGCATGGTTGTTCCTCCCCGTTGACGTACGGCCGTCCGACTCCTGGTCACCGCCGCCCACCTCGGGTCTGAGGGACGGTCAGCGCCGGTGCTGCGTCGACGGCGGTCGAAACCTATGCCAAGCGACCCCCGGGAGCAAAGCGGGATTCCGGCGGAGGTCCGGGCGGGCGGGGCGGTTTCAGGGAGCTGATGGGGAACGTGTGTGCGGGCGCGGCGGGAGCTATGCGCGGCGTGCGGGTGTGCTCCGGGGCGCGCGGATGCGGTCATGCGCCGCTCGGAGCGGGGATCCGCTGCTGGAGCGCGGTGCTGCGGGCCCGTACCGTGCCCCGGTTCGCGCGGCGGTGCGGGGCGCGGCGGTGCGGGCGGGCTTCAAACCTCCGCCGACACCAAGGATTTCCCCCGGTTGCGTCGGGGTGGCAGCGGCCCGGGGGTGGGAACGGGAGCGGGGGTGGGAGCGGGGTCGGGGGCGGCCCCGCCCGCCGTCACGGGTGGGTGCCCGGGACGCCGAGCTGCTGGGCGAGCCAGGGCAGGGCCTGGGCGAAGGTCGCGGCGCCGGTCTGCCAGGTGTGCGGGCCGGAGCCGACGGCGGAGACGGTGCGGATGCCGTCCTTCCTGGCCGCCGCCTCCAGCGCCTTGGCGGACTCGATCTGGCCGTGCTCCTGGTCGCCCTGGCCGAAGTAGCCGGAGACGCCCTGGTACTTGGGATGGTGGGCGAGCACGGTCAGCGGGTCGTGGGCCGCCCAGGCCGCGGCGTCGCCGCCGTACAGCTCCTGGACGGTGTGCTCCTTGTCGCCGATGTACGGGCCGCGGTCCCCGGAGAAGTCGCCGAAGTGCGTGAAGACGCCCGGGTGTTCGACGGTCAGGTCGACGGCGCAGGTGCCGCCCATCGACCAGCCGGCCACGCCCCACTTGTGCGGGTCGGTGGCGGCGTTGAAGGTCTTCTGGACGAACGGCGGGACGTCCTTGACGAGGTGGCTCTCGGCCTGGCCGTGCGGGCCGTCCACGCACTCGGTGTCCACCCGGAAGCCGCCGGTGGCGTCGGCGAAGACCAGGATCGGCGCGAAGCCGTTGTGCCGGGCGGCGAACGCGTCGGCGGTCTTCACCGCGTTGCCGGAGCGGATCCAGTTGTCGGGCGCCGCGAACTCGCCGCCGATCATCTCCAGCACCGGCAGCTTGGGCCGGTTCTGGCTGCGGAACCAGGCGGGCGGCAGGTAGACCAGCTCCTGGCGGTGGGCGAAGCCGCCGGTGGTGTCCGGGATGTCGACCTGGACGATGCGGCCGGTCTTCGTCTTCCCGTGGACGGAGGAGAGCTCGGCGAGCGTGATCTGGTCCGGCAAAGGCTGCCCGCCGAGTTCGCCGATCGCGTCCTCCAGTGTCGGGTAGTAGCCGGTGGCGATGTTCACGCTGTTCGCGGCGCAGAACAGCGCCAGCAGCGCGGTCGGCGCCACCAGCGCCCGCCGCCACCACCGCGCGCCCCGCCAGCCGAACCCGAGCACGCACAGCGCCGCGACCGCGACCCCGCTCCACAGCCACACCCCGAACGGGATCGGGTCGGCGATCCCGCTGAACGCCACCACGGCCACCGCGGCGGCGACCGTGACCACCAGCGCCGTCCCCAGCGCGATCGGTCCCCACGTCACCCGCCACGCGCGGTCCCGCCGGACCACCGTGCCCAGGAACAGCGCGAGGGTGGCGGCCTGGACCGTCCAGGGGAACCAGCCGGCGAGCAGGGAGACGTTCATACGGCCGGAGGCTAGGGGCGGAGGATGAGAGGCTGGTTAAAGACTGGCAGTTCGCTGGAAGAGGGCTGTGAGGAGGAAGGGCACGCCGAAGAGTCCGGAGCCGGGCGCCCGGGCCGCCATCGGGCGGATCTCCAGCGGCGTGAGGTCGCGGAACAGCGACCGCAGCTCCTCGGGCGAGTAGGCCAGGCCGCCCTCCAGCGCGCCCAGCCGGTACAGCTCCTCGTCGGGCCGCTCGGAGCCCATCGCCCCGGCGGCGAAGGCGGTCAGGGCGAAGTGGCCGCCGGGCGCGAGGACGCGGTCGAGGAGCGCGAGGTAGCTGACCCGTCGGTGCGGCGGGAGGTGGTGCAGGCAGCCGGAGTCGTAGACCAGGTCGTACCGGTCGTGCGGGAGCGCGGCCGCGAAGATGCTCGCCCGGTGGAAGCGCAGGCCGGTGCCCGCGCCGGTGCCGATGCCGGCGTCGCGGGCGCGCTCCTCGGCCCAGGCGACGGCGGTGGAGGAGAGGTCGACGGCGTCGACGTCGAAGCCGCGGGAGGCCAGGTGGATCGCGTTCCGGCCGGCCCCGCAGCCGAGGTCGAGGGCGCGGCCGGGGGCGAGCGGGCCGCGGTCGAGGGGGCCGCGGTCGAGGAAGGAGACCAGGTTCTCGTCCGGCTCGGGCCCGAAGAACGGGCGGTCGGCGGACCGATCGGCGTAGAAGTCGTCCCACCGGGCCTCGGGCGGCGGGAAGAACCGGTCGAGCAGGGCCAGGACGTCCTCGGTGGTGCGGATCGTACGGTTCATGCGGTCGAGCGTAGGCGGCTCGTGGCGTGGGAGCGAGCGGCGCAAAACGGCTGGCAGGGTGGGTGGTCGGGGCTCCCGGGAGGGGGTCGGGGACAGGTGGTCCGGAGCCGGGGCGGGGCCCGGCGGCGCACCCCTCCCGGGCCGGGAAGGGCCGCTTCCGCGGCACCGCCGGGGCCCGGGAGGAGGGGCCCGCGTAACGCTTCGGTGAAGGGAGGTCCGGCCCTCGGAGCGGCCGGTCAGGGGGCTCGCGGTCGCCGTTTGACTTCAAGTCGACTTGAAGTTGCACCATCGTGGTCATGACGACGAACGCAACCGCGGGGACCGCGGCCGAGACCCGTGTCCAGGCCCGTCCCGGGGCTACTTCCGGTGCCGCTTCCGGGATCGCTCCCGAGTCCCGTCCCGGGGCCCGGTTCGCGGACCTGCCGGCGCTGATGGGCCTGATGACCGGTGCCGAGAAGCACGGCCCGGCCGCCACCTCCACGCTGGACGCGGTCTGGGTGCTGTACGACCGGGTGCTGCGCGTCACCTCGGCCACCGCCGAGGCGCAGGACCGGGACCGCTTCCTGCTCTCCAAGGGTCACGGTCCGATGGCGTACTACGCGGTGCTGGCGGCGAAGGGCTTCGTCGACCCCGAGGTGTTGCCGGGCTTCGGCGGCTACGACTCGCCGCTGGGCCACCACCCGGACCGCACGCTGGTGCCCGGGGTGGAGATCTCCTCCGGCTCGCTCGGGCACGGCCTGCCGCTGGGCGTCGGCACGGCGCTCGGGCTGCGGGCGCAGGGCCTGGCCGGGGCCGCGGTGTGGGTGCTGGTCGGCGACGCCGAGTTCGACGAGGGCTCCAACCACGAGGCGGTGGCCTTCGCCGGGGCCTCCGGGCTGGACCGGCTGCACGTGGTGGTGATCGACAACTCCTCGGCCACGCACGGCTGGCAGGGCGGCATCGCGCAGCGCTTCGCCGCCGAGGGCTGGTCGACCGAGACGGTGGACGGCCGCGACCACGAGGCGCTGTACCGGGCCTTCACGGCCGAGCACCCGGGCCGCCCGCACGTGGTGGTCGCCCGGGTGGAGCCCAAGGAGAACCACTGAGCGCCCGGCCGCCCCGAGCACGCCCGACCGAGTAGCCGAGCCCGCACCCCCGAAAGGACCCGCACCGATGGACGAGACCATGCGCGACCGCTTCGTCGACGTCACCACCCGCCTGCTGGACGAGGACCCCCGGCTGGCCGTGGTGCTCGCCGACATCACCGCGGCCGCCTTCGCCCCGGCCCGGGAGAGCCACCCCGACCGGGTGGTCAACGTCGGCATCCGGGAGCAGCTGCTGATCGGCGTGGCCGGCGGCCTGGCGCTGAGCGGGATGCGCCCGATCGCCCACACCTTCGCCAGCTTCCTGATCGAACGGCCCTTCGAGCAGGTCAAGTTGGACCTGACCCACCAGGGCGTCGGCGCCGTCCTGGTGAGCGCGTCCGGCTCGTACGACTGGCCGGCCGGCGGCCGCACCCACATGTCCCCGGGGGACGTCGCGCTGCTGGACACCCTGCCGGACTGGACCGTCCACGTCCCCGGCCACCCGGACGAGGCCGAGCGGCTGCTGCGCCACGCCTACGCGGACGGCGACCGCAACGTGTACGTCCGGCTGTCGGTGCACCGGAACGCGGCGCCGGTGGCGGTCGAGCCGGGCCGCTTCAGCACCGTCCGCACCGGTTCGCGCGGCGTGGTCCTGGCGGTCGGCCCGATGCTGGACGCGGTGCTCGCGGCCACCGAGGGCCTGGACGTCACCGTGCTGTACGCGGCGACGGTGCGCCCCTTCGACGCGGCCGGGCTGCGCGCGGCGGTCGGCGAGCGGGCGGACGTCGTGCTGGTCGAGCCGTACCTGGCGGGCACCTCGGCGCGGGAGGCGCACGAGGCGCTGGCCGACCGTCCGCACCGGGTGCTGGGCCTGGGCGTGCCGCGCGAGGAGCACCGGCACTACGGCTCGATCCCGGAGCACCTGGCCGCCTACGGCCTGGACGCGCCCGGGCTGCGGGAGCGGATCGGCGCCTTCCTCGGTTGAGCCGGCTCCGGCCGGCCCGGCCGGCTGCCCGGTGGAGCCGACCCCGGCAGCGAGGCGCCCGGCGGGGACGCGCCCGCCGCCGGGGCACCCGGTGGGTCAGCCGGTCAGCACCACGGCCGCCGCGTCCGGTCCCATCCGCACCGCCGTGCCGTCCAGTGCCGCGGTGCCGAAGGCCGCGACCACCTCGCGCCCGGCGGCCCCCAGCGGCAGCGCGGCCTCCGCCGCCCCGAGGTTGACCGCGATGCGGTACGGCCCGCGGTGCACCACCAGCCAGCCCGCCGCCTCCTCGTACGCGACCCGCACCGCGCCCAGGTCGGGGTCGGCGAGCTCCGGCCGCTCGTGCCGCAGGCGGATCAACGTCCGGTACCAGGAGAGCAGTTCGGCGTGCGGGGCGCGCCGGGGCTCGGTCCAGTCGAGGATCGAGCGCAGTACGGTGGCGGGTTCCTGCGGGTCGGGGACGGCCTCGGCGGCCCAGCCGTGCTCGGCGAACTCCCGCCGCCGGCCCCGGCGGACGGCCTCGGCGAGGTCCGGGTCGGTGTGGTCGGTGAAGTACTGCCAGGGGGTGGCGGCGCCCCACTCCTCGCCCATGAACAGCATCGGGGTGAACGGCGAGGTGAGCACCAGCGCGGCGCCGCAGGCGAGCCGGCCGCCGGGGAGCGTGGTGGAGAGGCGGTCCCCGAGTGCCCGGTTGCCGACCTGGTCGTGGGTCTGCAGGTAGCCGAGCAGCCGGTGGCCCTCCTCGGTGGGGAACGGGCGTCCGTGGCTGCGGCCGCGGAAGGAGGACCAGGTGCCGTCGTGGAAGAACCCCCGGGTGAGCGTCTTGGCGACGGCGGCCAGCGGCTCGCGGGCGAAGTCCCCGTAGTAGCCCTGGGATTCGCCGGTCAGCGCGCAGTGCAGGGCGTGGTGGAAGTCGTCGCTCCACTGGGCGGTGAGGCCCAGGCCGCCGGCCTCGCGCGGGGCGGTGGTGCGCGGGGTGTTGAGGTCGGACTCGGCGACCAGGAACAGCGGGCGGTTCGTGGTGACGGCCAACTTCTCGACCTCGTAGGAGAGTTCCTCGAGGAAGTGGACCGCCCGGTCGTCCGCCAGGGCGTGCACGGCGTCCAGCCGCAGGCCGTCGATCCGGTAGTCGCGCAGCCAGGCCAGCGCGCTGCCGATCAGGTACGCGCGCACCTCGTCCGAGCCGGGCGCGTCCAGGTTCACCGCGGAGCCCCACGGGGTGTGGTGCCGGTCGGTGAAGTACGGGCCGAACGCCGGCAGGTGGTTGCCGGACGGGCCGAGGTGGTTGTGCACCACGTCCAGCACCACGCCGAGGCCCTTGCGGTGGGCGGCGTCGACGAAGCGCTTGAGGCCCTCGGGCCCGCCGTAGGGCTCGTGGACGGCCCAGGGCGAGACCCCGTCGTAGCCCCAGCCGTGCCGGCCGGGGAACGGGCAGACCGGCATCAGCTCGACGAAGTCGACGCCCAACTCGACCAGGTGGTCCAGGCGTTCGGCGGCGGCGTCGAAGGTGCCGCGGGTGGTGAAGGTGCCGATGTGCAGCTCGTACAGCACCGCGCCGGGCAGTGCGCGGCCGGGCCGGCCGGCCCCCGACCAGCGGAACGCGGCGTGGTCCAGCGGGCGGCTCGGGCCGTCCGGGCCGTGCGGCTGCCACGCCGAGCGCGGGTCGGGCAGCGGCGGGCCGCCGTCGAGGCGGAAGGCGTAGTCGCCGTCCGGCGCCTCGCCGGACCACCAGCCGTCCCGGTCCGCGCAGCGGGCCAACTCGTGGGCCACGCCGTCGACTTCGACCTGGACGCGGGAAGCGGCGTGGGGTGCCCACACCTCGCGGACCGGCATCAGCCCCTCCTCGTCAGCAGCGCCACCGGGTACCCCGCCAGCAGCTCGGCCACCGGCACCGCCCCGGCGGGGAAGGTGCGCGGTGTCAGCTCGTCCGTCCACGGCCCGCCCGCCGGCAGCTCCAGCACGGTGTCCCGCCAGCCGCCCGCGCGCTCCAGCCCGTACGGCAGCCGGGTGACGGCGGTGACCACGTCGTCCCCCCGGGCGAAGGCCAGCAGGTGGTCGGCGGCGGGGCCCGCGGCGGGCAGCGGCCGGTACGGGCCGAGCGGGCCGGAGCGGCGCAGGTGCAGCGCGGTGGTGGTGAGGTGCAGCTTCTCCCGGGCGAGGTCGCCGGGGCGCGCCGCGGCCGAGTCGGTGAGCCGGACGGCGAGCGCGCCGAGGTCCACCACGCCCCGGTTGTCCGGGTCCACCAGGGTGTACAGCGGCTCCTCGCTGCCCTGGTAGAGGTCGGGCACGCCCGGCACGGTGAGGTGCAGCAGGGCGGCGGCGAGGGTGTTGGAGCGGGCGTACGGGGCGAGGGCGTGCACCCTGCCCTCGATCCGGGGGAGCAGTCCGGGGTTGCCGTAGGCGGCGCGGGCCCGTTCCTCCAACGCCCGTTCGTAACCGGGGTCGGGGGCGGTCCAGGAGGTGTGCAGCTTGGCCTCGCGGACGGCCTTGAGCAGGGCGGCGACCAGCCGGTCCGGGCCGATCGGCCAGGCGGCGACCAGGGTGTGCCAGAGCAGCCAGTCGGCGTCGCGGTCGAGGCCGGGCGCGGCGGGACCGGCCGCGGTGGACCAGGCGGCGGCCTCGGCGGCCCAGGACCGCGGCTGCTCGGCGAGGACGGCGAGCCGGGCGCGGGCGTCGGCGCTGCGCTTGGTGTCGTGGGTGGAGAGCACCGTCATGCCGTGCGGCCAGGAGCGCTCCTGCCGGCGGCACCAGTCGTGGAAGTCCGCCGGGCGCAGTCCGGGCCGGGCGGGCTCGCCGCCGACCTCGTTGAGGCCGGGCAGCGCGTTCCAGCGGTAGAAGGCGGTGTCCTCGACGCCCTTGGCGGCCACCGCGGCGGCGGTCTGGGCGAAGCGGACGCAGAACTCGTCGTGGTCCGCCCCGCGCCCCAGCTCGCCCAGCGCCAGCGCGGCCACCAGGCGGTCGGTGGCGTCGGCGGAGCCGTCCAGCGCCGCCCGCAGCTGCTGCTCCGAGGCGGCCGGCACGGCCTCGCCGGGCCGCGCGTACGGCCGGTACGCGGGGTAGCCGGTGAGCAGCCGGCCGAGCGCCGCGCGCAGCTGCCAGGGCGCGTGGTCGGCGTGCGCCGGCTCGGCGGCGCCGATCCGCAGCGCGATCCGCACCAGCCGCTCGACCTCGGCGGCGAGTTCGCCGTCCGCCCCGGTCATGTCGGCCCGGCCGCGCCGGGCGGCGGCGGTCGCCGGGTGCGGGTCCTCGCACAGGTCCCGGACCGGGCCGCCGCGCAGGAAGGACTCGTACGCCCCGGCCAGGAGGCAGGCGCCCGCGTGGTCGGTGAGCACGCCGTCGATGCGGCGCAGCGCGTCGTAGCCGGTGGTGCCGGCGACCGGCCAGTCCGCGGGCAGCCGCTCCTCGCCGGTGAGGATCTTCTCGACCACGGTGTACGCCCCGCCGGTGGCCGCCGCGAGCCGGCGCAGGTAGCCGCGCGGGTCGGCGAGCCCGTCCGGGTGGTCGATCCGGAAGCCGTCCAGGACGCCGTCGGCGTGCAGCCGCAGCAGGACGGCGTGGGTGGCGGTGAACACCTCGGGGTCCTCGACCCGCAGGGCGATCAGCTCGTTGACGGTGAAGAAGCGCCGGTAGTTGAGCTCGGTGCGGGCCAGGCGCCACCAGGCGAGCCGGTACCACTGGCGGGCGAGCAGCTCGGGCAGCGGCAGCGACTCGGTGCCGGGGCGCAGCGGCAGCTCGTGCCGGTGGTAGCGCAGGGTCCCGCCGTCCACGGTGAGCTGGTCCAGGACGGCGCCGAGCCGGTCGCCGAGCAGCGGCAGCAGCACCCGGCCGCGTTCGGGGGCGTCGGCGGGGCCGGGCTGGGCGGTCCAGTCGATGTCGAACCAGCGCGCGTACGGCGAGTCGGGGCCGTCGCGCAGCACCTGCCAGAGCGGGTGGTTGAGCCGCTCGGGGACGGGCACGGCCATGTGGTTGGGCACCACGTCGGCGATCAGCCGCAGCCCGTGCGGGTGTGCGGCGGCGGCCAGGGCGCGCAGGGCCGCCTCGCCGCCGAGCTGCTCGCTGACCCGGGTGTGGTCGACGGTGTCGTAGCCGTGGGTGGAGCCGGGGACGGCCTCCAGCAGCGGGGACAGGTGCAGGTGGGAGACGCCGAGGGCGGCCAGGTAGGGGACGGCGGCGGTGGCGTCGCGCAGCGTGAAGCCGGGCTGGAGCTGGAGGCGGTAGCTGGCGGTCGGGACGGTGGCGGTCGGGCGGCCTGCGGGCGGAGCCGGGGCGGTCGGGACGGTGGCGGCCGGGCGGGGCTGCGCGGGCTCGGCGGCGGAGGTCATAGCTCCATAGGTACCCGGGGGAGCGCGCCGCCAAGACCCGCTGCTGACCCGAACAGGTGACCGCACCGCCGGGCTGCCGCCACCCGGTCCGCCGCGTCGCCGCCCGGGTCCGCTACGCCGGCCGCTGCAGCACCAGCAGCGAGCGGTCGACGAGCCACAGCGTGTCCCCCGCCTTGATCCGCGCCCCCGTCCCCGGGGCCGGCAGCCGGGGCTGCGTGGTGTCGACCACGACCTGCCACTCCCGGCCGTGGTCGGCGGGCACGGTGAACTCCAGCGGTTCGAAGTGCGCGTTGAACATCAGCAGGAAGGAGTCGTCGACGATCCGCCCGCCGCGCCGGTCCGGCTCGGAGATCGCGTAGCCGTTGAGGAAGACGGTCAGCGACTTGGCGTAGCTGGCGCCCCAGTTGCGCTTGGTCATCTCCTCCCCGGTCGGGGTGAACCAGGCGATGTCGGTGAGGTCGTCGAACCCGCCGGAGGCCGACACCGGCCGCCCGTGGAAGAACCGCCGCCGCCGGAACACCGGGTGGTCGCGGCGCAGCCAGATCATCCCCTGGGTGAACTCCAGCAGCCGGGCCGGGGCCCCGTCGCCCTCGGGCCAGTGCACCCAGGTGAGTTCGTTGTCCTGGCAGTAGGCGTTGTTGTTGCCCAGCTGGGTGCGGCCGAGCTCGTCGCCGTGCGAGAGCATCGGCACGCCCTGGGAGAGCATCAGGGTGGCGATGAAGTTGCGCTGCTGGCGCGCCCGCAGCTCCTCGACGCCCGGGTCGTCGGAGGGGCCCTCGACGCCGCAGTTCCAGGAGCGGTTGAAGGATTCGCCGTCGCGGTTGTCCTCGCCGTTGGCCTGGTTGCGCTTCTCGTTGTAGGAGACCAGGTCGCGCAGGGTGAAGCCGTCGTGGCAGGTGACGAAGTTGATCGAGGCGATCGGGCGGCGGCCGTCGTCCTGGTAGAGGTCGGCGGAGCCGGTGAGCCGGGAGCCGAACTCGGCGAGGGTGGCGTTCTCGCCGCGCCACAGGTCGCGCACGGTGTCCCGGTACATGCCGTTCCACTCTGTCCACAGCGGCGGGAAGTTGCCGACCTGGTAGCCGCCCTCGCCGAGGTCCCAGGGCTCGGCGATCAGCTTGGCCTGGGAGACCACCGGGTCCTGCTGGACCAGGTCGAAGAAGGAGGAGAGCCGGTCCACCTCGTGGAACTGCCGGGCGAGCGTGGCGGCGAGGTCGAATCTGAAGCCGTCGACGTGCATCTCGGTGACCCAGTAGCGCAGCGAGTCCATGATCAGCTGGAGCACGTGCGGGCTGCGCATCAGCAGGCTGTTGCCGGTGCCGGTGGTGTCCTCGTAGAAGCGCTGGTCCTGCGCGAGGCGGTAGTAGGAGACGTTGTCCAGGCCGCGCAGGGAGAGCGTCGGGCCGAGGTGGTTGCCCTCGGCGGTGTGGTTGTAGACGACGTCCAGGATCACCTCGATCCCGGCCGCGTGCAGCGCCTTGACCATCGACTTGAACTCCTGCACCTGCTGGCCGCGGTCGCCGGTGGAGGAGTAGGAGGAGTGCGGGGCGAAGAAGCCGACGGTGTTGTAGCCCCAGTAGTTGGCCAGGCCGAGGTCGCGCAGCCGGTGGTCGCGGACGAACTGGTGGACCGGCATCAGCTCGATCGCGGTGACGCCGAGCTTGGCCAGGTGCTCGATCACCGCCGGGTGGGCCAGGCCCGCGTAGGTGCCGCGGATCTCCTCGGGGATGCCCGGGTGCAGCCGGGTCAGGCCCTTGACGTGGGCCTCGTAGATGACGGTGCGGTGGTAGTCGGTGCGCGGCGGTCGGTCGGTGCCCCAGTCGAAGTACGGGTTGATCACCACCGAGTGCATGGTGTGCGGGGCGGAGTCGAGGTCGTTGCGGCGCTCGGGCGCGCCGAAGTGGTAGCCGTAGACCGACTCGTCCCAGTCGATGTGCCCGCTCATCGCCTTGGCGTACGGGTCCAGGAGCAGCTTGGCGCTGTTGTGCCGTTGGCCCAGGCCCGGGTTGTACGGGCCGTGCACGCGGAAGCCGTAGCGCTGGCCGGGCTGGATGCCCGGGAGGTAGGCGTGCCGGACGAAGGCGTCCGTCTCGCGCAGTTCGACGGCGGTCTCGGAGCCGTCCTCGTCGAGCAGGCACAGCTCGATGCGGTCGGCGCCCTCGGAGAACACGGCGAAGTTGGTGCCGGCCCCGTCGTAGGTGGCGCCGAGCGGGTAGGGCGTACCGGGCCAGACCTGCATGGCTCCTCAACTTCCTTGCTGCAGACAAAAACTGACGTGTAGTCCGACAATCGGCCCGACCTGTCGCCCGGACCCGGACGCTCTCTTCCCGGCCGGGCGGCCGGGCATGTGCGCTGCTCGCGCGCCGTGACGCACGGCACAGCCCGCATACTCCCCGAGCCCTTCCCCGGCGGCCGGGAGAACCGGCGCGGGTTGGTCCGAACGAGTGTCCGGCGGGCATTCGTGTGAAGAGTGGTGCCGGTGGGACGGGCGCGTCCGGGCCGGTGGGGCGGGCGCGCCGGGCCCCGGGGTGCGGGCGGAGCCCTGGACCATCCGGCTGCGGTCGGCTCGCGGCGGGCAGTACCCTTGATCGTCCGGCCGCCCGGCCGTTCTGACGAACTCTCGACAGCCCGTCAACGCTCCCCGCGCCCGCGGGGGTCAGCCGCAGCAACCAGATGAGGTGGCGCATGGTGTTCCCCGCCGGCGGCCGTGGCTCCGGGCCCGACGGCCCGGACCGGGGCGCGGCCCGCGCCGAGGCGCCCACGGTGGTCATGCGCCCCACCCTGACCGGCCGCGCACTGGTGCCCGCCCAGAGCGGCCCGGTCGAGGTACCCGCACTGGCCTGGTCGGCCGCCGAGTGGGAGGACGCCTACCAGCGGGTGCGGCTGTCCGGCCGCGCCTACGTCTGGCTCAACCTGGTCGAACAGCGGCTGCGCTCCCTGGTCGACGAGGTGCTGCACCCGATCTACGCCCCCGCCCACGGCGAGGACTGGGTCACCGCCGCCGCCGGACCGGCCGGCGAGGAGTGGGCGCACCGGGCCGGAGCCGTGCGCGAGGTCAGCCGCCGCAAGGGCTACCTGCTCGACCCCGCCGACGACGACCCGCTGGTCTTCCTCACCCTGCCGCAGCTGCGCGAGCTGATGGTCCAGCACTGGCCCTGCTTCGAGCCGTACCTGGCCGACCGGCGCGAGATCGAGCTCGCCCTGGACGAGCTGGAAGTGGCCCGGCACGTGGTCTCCCGCAACCGGGTGCTCACCCAGACCGTCCTGGCCCAGACCGAGCGGGCCGCCGCCCGGCTGCTGGCCGTCCTGGACGGCGGCACGGGCGGGGTGCCCGCCGACGTGGTGGAGTCCCTGGTGGCCGGGCGGTACGCGGACGTGGTCGCGGTGCACGCCGACCGGGTCCGGCTGCAGCGCGACCTGCCGGTCGAGGACCTGCTGGACGGCGCCCGGCGGCTGGACGCGCTCGGCATCGGCCTCGGCATGCTCTGCCAGAACTACACCGGCAAGCGCCTGGTGCGGCTCGCCGGGGAAGGCTGCCGGGTGCGGCTGCTCTTCCTCAACCCGGCGAGCAGCGCGGTGCGTCGCCGCGAACGTGAACTCGGCCTGGGGCGGAGCGAGTTGTCGCGCTCGATCGAGATGAACATCATGCACGTGCGGCGGGTCCGGGCCCGGCTGCGGGACCAGGGCGGCTTCGAGATCCGGGTCTTCGACGAGACCCCGCGCTTCACCGCCTACCTGGTCGAGGGCCCCCGGGCCGGCGGCCCGGCGGGCGGCCGCCGGCAGGGCCGCGACCTCGGCGTCATCCAGCCCTACCTGCGCCGCGCCCGCGGCATGGAGTCCCCGGCGCTGGTGCTGCGCGGCGGCGCCGGCCAGCAGCCCGGCGGCACCGAGCCGGGGCTGCTGGAGGTCTACCGCGAGGAGTTCGAAGGGGTCTGGGCCGACTCCCGGCCGGTGTCCTGAGGCCCGCCGCCCGGGGCCGGACCCGGCCCGACCCCAGGACACCGGCCGGGAAACTCCCTGGTCGCGGGGGCGCGAGGCTGCCAGACTGCGGGCCGTGAACAGCCTTCCCGCCTGGACCCTGGTACCCGCCGCGCTCGACGACCTCGAACGCGTCACCGACCTCAAGGACCGGGTCATGCGCGCGGACCTGGAACGCCTCGGCCGCTGGGACCCGGACCGGTCCCGGCGGCGGGTGCGGGACTCCTTCTCCACCAGGTGGACGTCCGTGCTGCTGGTCGAGGGCGCCTTCGCGGGATCCGTCACCGTCCGCCCCGACGAACGGGGCGGGCGCCGGCTGGAGCTGTTCTACCTGGCCCCGCACCTCCAGGGCCGCGGCCTCGGCACCGCCGTGCTGCGCCGCCTCCTCGATGAGGCCGACGCCGCCGGGGAGCCGGTGCGCCTGACCGTCCTGCGGGGCAGCGCCGCCCAACGGCTTTACGAGCGGCACGGCTTCACCGTCGTCCGGGAGGATCCGGTCGACCTCCACCTGTACCGCCCGGCCCCCGAGCCCGCCCCCGCGACCACTCCGGCGCAGGCCCGCACCCGCCTCCAGGACCGGGCCGCCCTGTGGAGCAGCGTGGCCTCCGACGGCCGGGCGGTGATCGACGCGGCCTGCGAGGCCCTGGTCGCCGGGCTCGACGGCCCGGCCCTGCGCGAACTGGCCGCCTGCTCCTACGGCGAGGCCACCACCGACCTGGACGACCTGCTGTCGCCCGCGCTGACCGAACAGGGTCTGGTGCTCCACCCCCGCGGGAGCCGCTCCGCCGACCAGGCCGCGCTGCGGGCGCTCGCCACGGGGTTCCTGGCCGGGGAGCTGACGGCCCGGGAACTGACCCGCGTGGTCCACCAGCGCTTCGGTCACGAGCTGGAGGCGGCCGACCCGCTCTCCTGCCTCGACGACGAGTACGACATCCTCGCGTACGGCACGCGCACCCGGGCGGAACTGGACGCCGACGTGCGCACCGAGGCCCGCCGGCTCACCGGCGCACCGTAGGCCCGGACGGCGGCTCGGCCCGCCCGGCCGCCCCCCGCGGACCGCCGCCCGACCGCGACGCGCACACCCGCTCCCGCCCGCCGGGCGCGGGCGCGGACGGGGCCGTGGGCCGGGTTGTCGGTGGGGCGGGTGATGATAGGGGCTGTTCAGAGCCCTAGGACGGAAGGACACACCTGATGAGCTGGTGGCAGCAGCCACTGGTCGGCTTCGACCTGGAGACCACGGGCACCGACCCGGCCGTGGACCGCATCGTCACGGCCGCGCTCGTGGACACGGTCGGGGCCGCCCGGGTGGGGGCCGCGCACTGGCTGCTCGACCCCGGGGTGCCGATACCCGCCGAGGCGGAGGCGATCCACGGGATCGGGGACGAGGTGGCGCGGAGCAAGGGCCGGCCGGCCGCGGAGGCGGTGGCGGAGATAGCCGCCGCGCTGTGCGAGCGGATCACCGCCGGGCGGCCGGTGGTGGCGTTCAACGCGCCGTTCGACCTGTCGCTGCTCGACGCCGAGCTGCGGCGGTACGGACTGGCGACGCTCGCGGAGCGCCTGGGCGGCCCGGTCGGGCCGGTGCTGGACGCGCTGGTGATCGACCGGGCGGTGGACACCTACCGCAAGGGCTCGCGCACCCTGCAGCGGGTCTGCGAGGTGTACGGGGTGGAGCTGACGGACGCGCACGAGGCGGGCAGCGACGCGCTGGCCGCCGTCCGGGTCGCCGTCGCCCTGGCCGAGCGCTACCCGGCCGAGGTGGGGGAGGTGGCGCCCGCCGACCTGCACCGGCGGCAGATCGGCTG